>JAMXLL010000025.1 GCA_024281015.1 Candidatus Binataceae bacterium | reverse complement strand
ATTCTTCTCAACTATGCAGGCTGCCATCGAGCTGATCAATAAAAAGTCTTAAGAGGTCCGTTAGGGAAGCTGGCAAGCACGTTTAGGAATGAACCGGCTGAACACTGCCCGGAGCTGACGACCTTCGGCTTACTCAGCGTGCGGGAAGCGGTTCGTTGTTCAGAAAAGGAAGCGCCGAGTGGTACTGGTATAGGAAGCATCGGGGTAGGCCCGATCGGAGCCGGGGCGAGCAGCGTTGGTTCTGCGAGGCGCCAGTGCAGCTGCGGGATCAGTGGCGGGAGCGATTAGCTCCGGCCGGGGGGAGTGCGGGTGCTCAAGGCTCCGGAGCAAGCGCAGCGGCCGTTTCATTGAGCATTGGGACATCTTCCAGCCTCGGCATCGCTAACTCAACGGCGTCGCAGCCGGCACACCCAACAGGGAGTCTGGACTGTGGAGCCCCGGCCGAAATTACCCGTCCGTTCCAGAAGTGAAGAAGCGAACCGCAAAGCTGATGTCGCGATCAGGAGCGCGCTGACCGATTTTCCGAAGCTTCCGATTTGGCTTCCTCTCGCGCTTGAAGCGGCAATGATCTAACTCTTCAGCGGCGGACACGCCAATCTGAGCCGACTCGGAATGCCGGCAGCTCCGGCCCTCAAGCTTTTCATTCGCTCAAATCAACTGCTAAGGCCACTGAGCATGATGCCAAGGGCAATTTGCACCCGGCAACTAAAATTCAAATAAAAAATCTACCTAGACATCTATTAACATGTTTTCTGATACTGGCGCACATTTTGTTTCTCCGGCCTCGGACTCGAGAACAACATAGTCGTCGATCTACAACGCTGACGGTATCGTCGTCGGCGAAGATAGCCAGACGGAGAACATATGCCCTGTCCGAAATGTGGCGCTTACAATCGAGAGCCTGCGAGATTCTGCGATCGTTGTGGCGCGCACTTGCCGACCCAATGCGATTCGTGCGGGACACGGGCAAGACCAGGGGCTCGCTTCTGCGACTCGTGCGGAGCCCATCTGCAGTGTGCCCCCGGTACAGGCGCAGATACTCCTTCAGCGCGAATCACCAGCGCTGGCGAGCGGCGCCATCTGACGGTGTTGTTTTGCGACCTGGTCGGCTCCACCGAGACCGCAGCGCGGCTCGACCCCGAAGAATGGGGTGAGGTTCTAGCTGCTTATCATGGAGCAGCAGCTGATGCGATTAGTCGATTCGGCGGCCACGTTGCCAAGTACCTCGGCGACGGTGTGATGGCTTATTTCGGGTGGCCGGAGGCTCACGAAAATGACGCAGAGCGCGCCGCCCGCGCCGGCCTCGCCATCTTGGACGTAGTCCTTAAGCTTAACCGTGAGTCAACTCCACAACTCGTGGCGCGCGTGGGCATTGATTCAGGCGCGGTAGTGGTCGCTGCAGACGCGGATAAGGATGCTGACGTATTCGGCGAGCCGCCGAATATCGCGGCACGGCTACAGGGTACCGCCGTGCCTGGCACAGTACTGATAACCGCCGCCACCCACCGCTTGATTTCGGGCCTTTTTGTGGTGGAAGCACTTGGGCCGCGCGCTCTCAAGGGAATTGCGGCCCCTCTTGAGGTCTTCCAGGTGGTGCGGCCAACCGCGGTCCGCAGGAGGCTTCAGGCAGCACGCGTACTCACCCCATTTGTCGGGCGGGAGGAGGAGTTACGGCTTTTGCTCAGCGGCTGGGAGCGCACGCGTGAGGGCGAGGGGCAGGTCACCCTGATAATGGGAGAGCCGGGAATCGGCAAATCGCGCCTGGTCACTGAGTTCCATGACCGCATTCGAGATGCCCCGCACATCTGGATGGAGAGCGCGGGGGACCAGTTTTTCGAGAACACACCCTTCCATCCGGTCACCGAAATGTTCTCAGAGTGGCTGGAATTGCAGGACTGCCCCGACAACGAAGGGCAACTGGAACGGGTAGAACGAGCGCTTGCCTTGGCGGGTCTCAAAGTCGCCGAAGTCGCACCACTGATTGCCGACCTGCTGCAACTGCCGGCCGGTGAGCGGTATCCGGCCTCGAGCCTCACCGCAGAACAAAAGCGCCGGCGACTGCTCGCGGCGCTGAGTCAATGGATAGTGGGAGCAGCCAGGCTGCAACCATTAGTGATCGTGGTCGAGGACCTTCATTGGCTCGATCCCTCGACGCTCGAATTGCAGCAACTGCTGGCTGGGCAGGGGACGACGGCACGGCTGCTGCTCCTGTACACGGCCAGACCGAAATTACACAGTGAATGGCCGCTGGGGGCGCATCATACACAAATCACCCTCAACCGGCTGAGTCCATGTAACGTGCGTGAGATGATCGCGCAGGTTATGCCACGCAATGCACTCCCGGCAGAAACGGTTAGCGCGCTGATAGAACGCACCAGCGGAGTGCCGCTGTTCGTGGAGGAGCTGACACGAGCCGTGCTTGAGAGCGGCAATGCGAAGGTAAGCGAGCGCGAAATTCCAGTGACGTTGCATGATTCGTTGATGGCGCGGCTGGATCGGCTGGGCGTGGCGAAGGAGATCCTCCAAATCGGCGCGACAATAGGCAGCGAATTTTCTTACGAATTGTTGCGAGCGGTCCATGCGGGTGAAGATGAGGATCTTCAACAGACCCTTCGTGCCTTGGCTGATGCCGAACTGCTTTATGAGCGGGGGACACCGCCGAATGCCACCTACCAGTTCAAACACGCTTTGATCCGCGACGCTGCGTATGGCGCTTTACTCAAGAACCGCCGGAAAAATCTACATCGACTCATAGCGCAGACGATCAGTCAAAAATTCCAGGCGCTTAACATGGCGCAGCCCGAAGTTCTTGCGCGCCATTGGGCCGAAGCGGGTGAAACCGAACAGGCGATCGCCGAATGGTCACGGGCGGGCAAGCTCGCGAGGGCGCGCGGCGCGTTCAAGGAGGCGCTTGATTGCTTCCGCCAGGGATTGGCGATGCTCGAGCTGCTTCCCGAATCTTCGGAGCGCGACCTTCGGGAATTGGCATTCAGAGAAAGTTTTCTTTTGATGCTCTGGATGACACGCGGGCCTTCTTCGCATGACACCATGGAGGCAGTGCAGCGCGCAGTGCGGCTAGCCGAAAAGACCGCTAAGCTCGCGTCTCTCGTCCAAATAGTGGTCGCAGGAGGCTGGAACCTGGTCGCCGCATCACCCGACGTAGCCGCGATTCAAAAGCTCGCCGATCAGGCTCTGGAGATCGCGCATCATGAGGGCGGCCCTGCCAGTCTCCTGATGGCACACTCTCTCCAATTGCAGACGTGCTTATTCCGTGGCGATCTCGCAGGCGCGGAAAATCATTTCGAAGCAACGACGAGGCTTGTCGATGACTCCAGCATCAAGCAGAAATACAACCTCTTTGTTGTTCAAGGCTCTTATACTGCAGCGATGAACGCGTGGGTGCTAGGCCGGCTCGATCTTGCTCGCGAGCGATTCGCAAAGTTGGTCGCAACCACAGACGCGAACAATCCATACCAGCTGGCGGCGTCGCTCGTATGGGCCGCGGACTTTCTATGCGCGCTGAGAAACTACGAACGAGCTGAGGCCAGTGCGATGCAGGCCCTCGAACTGGCGGAAAAGAATCAATTTGCACTTGTGGCAGCAACGTCCAAACGTATTCTCGGTAGTTCACGAGTGGGACTCGGCCGTGCCAACGAGGGTGTCGAGTTGATTCGTGAAGCAATCGCTGATGCGGTTGAAATCGGTTGCGCCCAGCGCGGTTTTTTCAACAAAACCTTCGTGGCAGTGGCGCAGGCCGGCGAAGGGGCCATTGACGACGCACTGGAAACCATCGAACAGGCGCTTGGCGACAACTCGGATGAGGCTTTCTTCCTACCCACAACTCTCGCATTGCGCGGCGACCTGCGCATAAAACAAGGACAGAACCAACTGGCCGAAGCTGATTTCCGCGAGGCGCTCGAACGAGCACGTTGCATGGGCGCAAAGATGCTGGAGTTGCAGGCAGCGATGAGCTTGGCGCGATTGCTAGACCAACAACAGCGCCGTAACGAGGCCCGCGAGCTGCTCGCGGAAATCTACAACTGGTTTACCGAAGGCTTCGACACCGCCGATCTGAAAGAGGCCAAGGCCCTGCTCGACGAATTGAGGCGCTAATCGATGAGAATGTCCTGATTCGGCGGGAAGCTCCCTCACATGACCTTGATGTTAGTACCAGTGAGAATTTGGATCGCTCGCGACTGATCAATCTGGTTGGTGACTAGCAAACGACCGATTAAAGCTCCATCGGTTTGAAATATCGTCGCTTGAGCAATCGTCTTGATGCCGCGAGCGTCCAGCATCTCTCGTACGTACCGCAAGAAAAGATCCGGTTTCATCCGGTCTGGAAAGACCAGATCAATGGTGTTCGGCATAAAATTGCCTAACCACTTGTTAGCACGAACACGAGAGAAAGCCCAAAGGGCAAAAGCCAAATTTAGTCTCCGAGGTTACAAGCCAGTTCATTCGAGGATGAATGGGTCTCAATCTGGAGCAACCCGCTGTATGAAAAAGTGACTCGGCGCGACGCCAGGATCAGCGGTGACAGCAATCAACCCCGTTACATAGAGCGATTCACGCCTGGGGGAATCCTTGCGCTCAGCGCCGCGCGCCATCGCTTGAAATTGAGTGTTAGGGCCCAACGGCCGATCAGTTCCTAGCTTGAAGCAGGCAGTCGCTTCGTTAAGCGAGCCATATTGTTTAGCTAGTGTCATGGCGAACAGATAACGAAAAATGATCCCGGGCGTCGAGGGCCGCTATAGAGGCTATCCTCGACGGGAGTCCTTCTCGTCAATGCGAATTGAGCCTCATGGCTGTAGCCGCATTGCTGGGAAAGCAACGCATGAGCGCATTGCCGTGGACGCGTAGCGGTTCAATCCACAGTGCGGCAATGGTCTTACGTCGCACGCGGTGAGCCAGAAAGCCGGCCTCCGCACAAGCCAACTAGTGGGATCGCATTCCGAAAAAACAGCGGCTGCCGGACCAGTCGCAGTGCTTACACATGTGCCTGTTTGTATACGCATCGCTGGTGACGACCAGTAGTTGCCCAGGCGTGTTCAAAATTTCCGGGAAACGGCAACCGGGTAACGATTATATCGATCGGTTCGTCGACGTATCCCTAGCAACCAGGTAAAGCTCCGAAACAGTTTCGGATGCGCATCGACCAGCCTGTGGATATGCAAGAAACCATCGCTGTGCATGCAGTTTTCAGATAAATGGCTGATTTGCCGCATTGCATCAATCTCGACCGGACGGCTATAGTGCTACGTTTTTTACGTAGAGTTTTTTTCACTTGTTCTCCGCCGTTCGCCGAGGTCTGCGTATAGAAGCCAGGTTTTTATATGGAATCGGGAATTGCCATTCTAAGAGATGAACTCACGCCGGTTGAACCAGCACGCGAACACAAAAAAGTGGTATTGCGCGTCGAGGGACTGAGAAAGCATTACGGATCCGTCGAAGCTGTGGCAGGTGTCAGTTTTGAATTGCGCGAGGGCGAGGTCTTCGGCCTACTCGGGCTCAACGGTGCGGGCAAAACCACGCTGATATCGATGCTGGCAACGCAGCGACATCCGTCGGGCGGCGACGCGCTACTATTGGGCCACAGTATCCGTGATGAGTGGCGACTAATCCGTCGCATGATAGGGGTCGCGCCGCAGGAAGACGCGTTGTATCCAATGCTGACAGCTGCAGAGAACCTGCGCTTTTTCGGCCGCATCTATGACGTCCCTGCAGTCGCCCTGGAAAACCGCATTGCAGAATTACTTCATTTTGTCGGACTCCAGGAGCGTAGCAGCGACCTGGTCGCCAATTACTCCGGCGGTATGAAACGACGACTGAATCTGGCAGCCGCCTTGGTGCATGAGCCGGAGTTAATTTTGATGGACGAGCCGACGTCAGGCGTTGACCCGCATTCTCGCGAGGAAATCCTGCATCTTGTGCGTAGCCTCCGCAATCAGGGCAGATCTATTCTTTACACCACGCATTATATGGAAGAGGCCCAGGGATTATGCGATGAGTTGGGAATCCTCGACGAGGGGAAACTCGTTGCACTCGGCAGTCTCGATTACCTGCTTCGCAACGTCAAGTTCCCCGAAATTATCGAATTGAAGGGACTGTCACCGCACACTGATATTTCCGCAGTCACTGGCATGCGCGGAATCGGTCATGTCGAAGAAGGCGAGGGCGTCCTGCGCCTGTTCGTACATCGCGCTGCTGATTACGTCGAGCCGCTCCAAAGAATCGTTACCCGAGACAAATCTGCACAGCTGAGGATTATGCCAATAAGCCTCGAGAACCTTTTTCTCCATCTGACCGGGAGGAAGGCTCACGCAGGGAGGAAGATCGACGAATGGTGGCAAGATTACGAGTAATCCTAATGGTGTGCTGGGTGCTGGCCCCAGCAATGCCAGCGACAAGCCAGGCATCTAATGTCCCTGCAGGTCCACTCGATTACACGCGTTCGATGCTTCTGCAAGCAAGCGCGATAATAGGTGGGAATCAGACGCACGATCAAAAGGTCGCAGCTTTGTCAGTTTTGTTCGGCAAATTCCTTGATACCGACGCAATGGCCCGCGATGCGCTCGGGCAACATTGGTCGGGGTTTACCCCCGCGCAACAACAACAGTTCCTGCCGCTCCTCCGAGAACTTATCGAGAAAGCCTTCGCGCAGGACTTGCTTCAGTTTCAGAACCCTGAATTCGAGTATGCCGGGCAGCAGCTGATGCAGGGCGGCGCGATAGTTGATACCAAGATTGTCACACCGAAGGATAGGTTCGACGTAAAGTACACCCTCAGACCAGCAGCTGATAACTGGGTAGCTACAGCTATTACGGTCGAGGGGGTCAGCCTCACTGAAAACTACGGTAACCAATTCAACCGGGTACTGTCCAGGATGAGTGTCGACGACCTGCTTGCCCTGATGAAGCGCAAGTTCGGCAATCCAAGCGGGGAATCATAAAAGTGAAAACGCTCACCATAATGCTGAAGGATCTCCGGCTCATATACCGCGATCGGGTTGGATTATTGGGCCTCCTTGCGGTTCCGATTGTCGTGATTATGGTGATTGCGGTGGCCACTCAATCTGGCCACGGCACCAACAGCATCCTGTTTCCGGTTGCCAATGAAGATCAGGGACCGGTCGCGAACGCACTCATTAGGTCATTCCGGAAGCATCTCGATGTGCGTGTGGTCTCGCGCGCAAATGCAGTCAAGCTGGTGGCAGAAACCAATAAAGCACCAGCGGCGCTCATTCTACCACCCGAATTGAGTAAGCGTTACCTCGCCTTAAAGCCAACCAAGGTCGAATTGCTCACGGACCCGGCGCAATGGCAAGAACTGAACGCCATCAAGGTGGCGATGCTGGTGGCTGATCGCGAGACTGCATCGCTCAACGATCCGTTGAGCCAGGATTTGCTTACTGTACAGGAGAAGAGTCTCACCAGCGGCCGTTTATCTTTCACCTCTTTGGAGCAGAACATTCCCGGGTTCAGTCTTATGTTCGTCCTGCTTACGCTGCTCTTTAGCGTTTCGCTCGGCTTGCGCGAGGAGGAAATTTGGGGCACGAGTACGCGGTTGTCGGTGGCCCCACTCCCGATGGCATCCCTGTTGGGGGGTAAGCTTCTTGCGCGATGGGTCATCGGCACAGTCCAGTTGCTGCTACTACTGCTGTTCGGCCATGTTTTCTATGGGCTTTCGCTGGGTAAATCGCCGGCCGCGATGATAGCCATAGCGATGGTAGCCGTTGCATCAATGACTAGCTTTGCAGCGGTGGTGGCGGCATTCGTGCGCACGCGCGAACAAGCGATTCCGGTGGGTCTGGCAGTGGCGTTCATACTCGCCTCGCTCGGAGGATTGTTGTGGCCTCTCTTCAATTTGCCGGACTCAATGCAAAAGGCAGCTCGCGCTCTCGTGACCACATGGTCGATGTTCGGCATCCAGGACGTGATGCTTCGTGATCGGACCCTTAGCGGAATTTCCAGCGAGTTGTTCGTACTGGGCGCGTATGGCCTTGTATCTTTCCTTATTGCATTGTGGCTATTCCGCTATGGTGATCATGCCCACGCGATATAATTAGCGATTCTCAATGATGAACTCGTCTAGGCGAAACGACGAGCGATTCAGCGGACCCACTGGTTAGCGTGCGTGCACATCATACGCTACGGGATCTATCATTTGTCGTAGTCAGCGGCTGGTTTCGCCGCCTGCCGACCTTATCTCTCGGACTGTTCTGTTTGCTCGCCGTGCCCGGTAACAGTGCCGCTCGCCAGAAGGGCAATGTCGGTGCCTGTGGACCTTTCGGTGCCCCGCCAGCGCACTTCATTAAATCGCCGGTGCCCTACTGTTTGGGTGGAACCCGTCTGGGCCCATGGAATGATTCCGATGGCAACAATCGTTATGCCTGTCTATACAAGCCGGACCCGCCGGCTGCCAGGCCTCTGCCGCTCTTGATCTACCTACATCCTTCGCTGGTCGGCACCCAGAGCATTCATCTCACCAACCTGCTCCATTATCAGGACTCATTTCAAATCGGTGCCGGAGGGCGACGCGGGTTCATCGTGCTCGAACCGATTGGTCGGAAAACTGCGCACTACTATCCCTTCCCGGATAAAGAAGCTGTTGGATGGGACAACTGGTATAGACAGTTCAATCTCGCCGGTGATGTAACGGTTCGCGGCACGACATACAAAGAAAACGTCGACGCTGCCACGATTGACCACTTCGTGGCCGTTGAGATCGCCAGCGGAATAGTGGACCGCAAGCGCATCTACGTCACAGGATGGTCGAACGGCGCCGCAATAGGCCATTTGTACGCCCTTAACCGGAAGAATATCGCGGCAGTGGCCGTCTACTCTTCTCCCGATCCGTTCGGTGCGCTCGAAGATCCTTGCCCGCAGAAGCCGATTAACCATCCGCCCAACCACGATGGCGAAATCCAGGTTTTCAATTCTCGGGTGCCCATCCTGGATATCCACACTAATTGCGACATAGTGGGAATCTGCCCAAACTGCGAACAGCTAACCCGCCAGGTTGGAGCCGTTGGGGCCAAGGTCAGCGATATTATCGTGAATTCGATGGGCAGGCAGGTGAAAAAATGTATGCAGGCGTGCGGAACGAACCCTATCGGGGATGACGATCCCATCTCGAACCCGCTGGGATGGACGCTGGGGCTCGTGAATCACAACCTCTGGCCACTAACCTGGACCCGCACGATGCTCGAATTCCTCCGCGACCATTCCCTATAGGATCGCCTATACATATTGTGGCCTTCGCGCTGCAAACGCTCGATCTCTTCAAAGTGGTATTCCAGGGCGCTTAACCCCCGCCTGTACAGTGTCGAGCCTTCATGCACCGCAGTCATCGGACCCACAGCCACAGCTCGACGTGGCGGCGATGCAGAGCCAACGCCAGGCTCAAGCGCATCGGCCAGATGGTGCTCGAGCCTGTGCTCCGCTTCGCGCGACGCCGTCCGTATCCAGAAAGTGCGGGGACTGCGATCCGCACACGCGCGTGCCGGAGGAGATTTCATAAAGCCCGGTGATCCAAGATCTTTCTAACACGAGTGTCCACGAATTCGCGGTAGGCGCCGGTCCCAGGCCGTGCAGCCCGTATGGGGAACACCAATTGCTCCAACGAGCAAAAGGGGGGCCCACCTCAATGACAGACCGGGTTAATTTGATAGCAACTTTGCGCGGCAAAGCCAGACAAGCCATCTGCACAATTAAAGCGACACGAGCACATCTACCGGGAGCAGGAATCGAACCTCAGATCGTGGACGCGACTTTGATCAGGCCAGTCCCACTGCCCGATGGCAACTACGAACTTTTAGTGGACGGAAAATGCCTCAACGTGCGGCTTGAAAACGGACACCTCTTGTTTCGCCTGTTGTGACACTACCGCACACGGGTTGCCCTAGTCCCCACGACCCGCTAACCCCCGGTCATGCCGGTGTTGTGATAACGTGCCAATGCGCGGCGTTGCGGCCGCTCGGCGCATGCCGTGCTCGCCGATAATCCGATTGTTCAGAGATTAGCTATGGTGCTGATCAAGGCGCTCGGTTACAGTTCGCGCTTCCACCGCGGGTATCAAGTCTCGACCGCCGCTGTGCGGGGCAAAAAGTTCGCGGGTCATCTGCGACCAATCGCTGCGACCATCTCACACGCCATGAGTATCAGTTCGGATCACAAAAGGTTTCTCGACTTCCATCAGTTCGGCCTATCGCTCGATCCGAGGCATTCAAGTGAGGCGTGCAGCGAAGAGATCGGCCCGCGAACCGGACGCCGCGGGGTACAGTTTTATTGTACTGTGTAACCACGTCCCATCATGCATGACCTGTATGCTTGTTCGAAGCTCGCCTGCTGCGATTGCTGTTGTTGACCTTGCTGACGCCGCTGGCGCCGCGAGGCGGATCCGCCGACGGCTGCACCGACATACGCCCCGGCTCCTGCCTGGTTCTGCCGATACTCTTGTTTCAATTCCTCCGGTGCGTTGTCATAGGCCTCGTACTGCTGGCCCTTCACTTCGGCGCGCGCTGCGCCCGCGAGGGCACCGCGCGCAGCGCCGTGTGCCCGACCACCCCTCGGCCTCGAAGTAGTCGCGGCTGCAGCTTGGCCAGTAGACGGATTGTAACCGGTCGATTGCGTAGCAATGTTGCGACATTCCGCCGTGTCCTTCTGCATCTGTTCCTGGCTCTGGCCCTTTGCCGGATAGAGATGACTCTGGCTGGTTTGTCCCCATGCTGAACTTGCAGCGACCAGGCTTGCAACACTTAGAGCAACCGTCCCCTTGATAATTGGCCATTGCAGCCACGCACTGTTCGCAACTTCACTTCTCATGTGTGCTTTTCCTCAAGTCTTCTGGCATAAGCCGCAACTGATAACCTCTGGCTGAACAAATCTCTGCACCGTTCTCCGTGCGTTGCCGGTTTATGCTGTTGGGACACATATTGGCAATAGGATCGGGACAGAGCCGAGGATAAC
This sequence comes from Candidatus Binataceae bacterium, assembly GCA_024281015.1. GTDB lineage: Bacteria > Desulfobacterota > Binatia > Binatales > Binataceae > JAMXLL01. Next base: position 2,658 of record JAMXLL010000025.1, on the reverse strand, counting down.
CGAGCAATTGCCCTCAATCCAAACCTGGCGCGGAGGCTAATCCCGAATCCCCGTTGATCCGTCGAGCGCAGTATTGGCTCAAAGAGGCTTGGAAAGAAACATGCTAAAAGGCGGTTCTGTACTGCCTTCCGAAAAAAGCCTGCGCTAATTGCGCCAGTGATATATGGTGGTATGTTCAAGGCTGTCCTTATGCGTGGTTGCAGTTTTTTGACTATCGATGGTCGGTGCCGTGGCCGCGATCGCGGCGATCTCTTCTGGTAATGCGCCCGCCTCTGCACAGAGGATGGGCGAGTACGCTACGACGCTCGGTCAGTCGGCATCGTTTGGAGAGAGTATCGCGCCGAGCTTGCCATCCTATTCAAATCCGGTCGGCGGTGATCACTCGACGACTACGATAGAAATCTCGGGTGACGATCTCGATGGCCCAGATGGGCCCGACGCAGCCTGTACCGCGCGATGCACGCGACAACGACAGCGGAACCGGCTGTGCCGACGATTAGTCAGGTGCCCGCCTGCCTGTCAAAACGCCGGGACAGGGTATCCTCGCGAGCATCGACCAGCGCGATAATCCTACTTCGGAGCCTTCGCGCCGACTTAACAGCGGTGCGTTTTTGTCTCGTTAACGATAACTGACCAGCGGACCCGCAGAGGGGTTAGTCGCGGCCGCCAAAGGTATCGCGACGGCTAATCAAACCGCTCGCACTTATCTTTACCGCTTGCAGGGTGAACTATCTCTAGCGAGTGATTCGGCAAACGCCGCCGCCGCAGAGAGGTCCTTTCGCACAGGTATCGACGCCGGGCGTAAACAATTGGCAAGATATTCCCAACTGGCGTGACGACCAGTCTCGCACGCCTGTCGCACGGCAAGATCGTCGTGACGAAGCGCGCACCATGCTGGACGAAATCTATAACTGGTTCACCGAGAGTTGTGACACCGCCGACCTGAAACAGGCCAAGGCGTTGCTGGAGGAACTTCAAACCTGAACCTGCCAGCAGGGGAGGGAACCCATGTCAGAGCGTCGGCTTAGCTTCGCCTAAATCCTAATCGAAAGAGGAAACAATATGCCTGGAATACTGCAAGGAAAAGTAGCTTTGGTGACCGGGGGTGGCTCGGGCATCGGCCGCGCCAGCTCGCTCCGGCTCGCCCGAGAAGGGGCGAAAGTGATGATCGCGGACTACGTACCCGAAGGTGCGGAACGCACCGTCAAGCTGATCAAGGAGGCTGGGAACGAGGCGAGTTGTATCGCAGCCGACGTCTCGACCAGCGCACAGGTCCAAATGATTATCAGCAAAACAGTGGAGACTTATGGGCGGCTGGATTGCGCCTTCAATAATGCAGGCATCGAGGGTGAGTTCCGCGACACAACCCAGTGCACTGAGGAAAATTTCGATCGCGTCATCGCTATTGACCTGAAAGCCGTATGGCTCTGTATGAAATACGAAATCCCGCAGATGCTCAAGCAAGGTGGTGGTGCGATCGTTAACACCGCCTCGATTGCCGGCCTGCTGGGTTTCACAGGCGCCCCAGCTTATGTCGCCGCCAAGCATGGCGTGGTCGGACTCACGCGGACTGCGGCACTCGAATACGCACAGAAAAACATCCGCATCAACTGCGTCTGCCCTGGTGTAATACGCACCCCCATGGTCGAGCGAGCCTTGGACTCAGGCGGCCTGACCGAGGCAGACGTCATCGCTGGTGAGCCGGTAGGACGACTCGGCAAGCCCGAGGAGATAGCTGAAGGTGTACTGTGGCTGCTGTCCGAGAAGTCGTCGTTTGTCACCGGCCACCCCCTGACAATCGATGGTGGATGGGCGGCGCGATAAATCAGACGATCCGCACTCGCGCACTAAAGGAGATGAATCATGGCTCAAGTATTACGAGGCAAGGTTGTGCTCGTGACCGGCGGCGGCTCCGGCATTGGGCGCGCTACTTCCCTCCTGCTGGCAAAAGAGGGCGCCAAAGTGATGATTGCGGATTATGTGCCAGACGGCGCGGAGCGCACCCTCAAGCTGATCAAAGAAGCTGGCGGCGAAGCGAGCTGCGTTGCGGCGGATGTCTCCATCGGTAGCCAGGTCGAGATGATGGTTAATAAGACCGTCGAAATCTATGGACGGCTTGACGGCGCCTTCAACAACGCCGGGATTGAGGGCAAGATGGCCGATACCGCTGACTACCCTGAAGATGTCTTCGATCGGATCATCGCGACTAACCTCAAAGGCGTCTGGCTCTCTATGAAGTACGAGATTCCCCAGATGCTCAAAAGTGGAGGAGGCGCGATAGTCAATACAGCCTCGGGTGCAGGACTGGTTGGGGTCGCCCAGCTCTCCGCCTACAATGCCTCGAAGCACGGCGTCGTCGGCTTGACTAAAACTGCAGCTCTGGAGTTCGCCCATAAGAATATCCGCATCAACTGTGTATGCCCTGGCCTGATCAATACACCAATGGTGGCTCGGATGATTGACAGCGGTGGAATGAATGAGCAGGAGTTCCTCGCAGCAGAGCCGGTGGGCCGCATGGGCAGACCCGAGGAGATTGGCGAGGGCGTCGTCTGGCTTCTCTCCGATGCTGCCTCATTTGTGACTGGGCATTCGATGTCGATCGATGGAGGCTTTGTCGCCCAATGAAATTCCAGGTCTCTCCCAGCGTGTGCGGCTGCA
>JAMXLL010000024.1 GCA_024281015.1 Candidatus Binataceae bacterium | reverse complement strand
TGGCCCGAAACTAACTTTTCGTTATCGCCCTCGAGCAGGGCAAAATTAACTCAGGACTCTACTAATAAGTTGATGGGCATTGGGGAGCAGGCCACCCTATTGTTTTATTCCCTGTCACTGGCACGCCCTTCCGGACAAACAATCGAACTGCGAACGAAGGGTCTCCGATGAGTCGCGAGGCTCCATACCGCCACGCGGTGCATTCACGATAACCGTCATCCCCTTTCAAACGATCGTGATCAAGACCATTGATGACATGCTTGTTGAAGCGGAGTCGCGACATTGCACATCGGCCGAGGCCCAGGAACAACAGAACTCTCAACAATCCGACTCTATAATGTGCTTGCTGAATCGAGCCTGACAAATGCAGAGAAACGATCCCGACTTATAAACGTGATTCTATGGCCACTGAGTATGATCGAATCGGGCGTGCCTATAGCCTCACACGACAGCCTGACCCGCGAATTGCGGCGATGATTAGTCGCGCGCTCGGTGATGTCCGGACAGTGGTCAACGTTGGAGCCGGCGCTGGATCGTACGAACCGGCACATATGGCGGTGATAGCAGTTGAACCTTCGATAGAGATGATTCGGCAGCGGCCAATTGGATCTGCGCCAGCAGTGCTCGCACACGCCGAATCGCTGCCGTTCCGCAGCCACTCATTTGATGCTGCCCTCGCAGTGCTCACGATTCATCATTGGAGTTCAATTCCAGCCGGGTTAACGGAGCTGCGCCGCGTGGCCACCGATCGTATCGTGATCCTTACTTGTGACCCGGCGTGTGAGGATCGCTTTTGGCTCGTGTCGCATTACCTTCCAGAGATAATTGATCTCGACCGAGGTCATCTTCCAGCGCTCGGCCAATTGCAGGAGTGGCTCGGAGATCTCGAGATTCGAGATGTCCCGATTCCGTACGACTGCAGAGACGGCTTTCTCGGTGCATTTTGGCAGAAGCCCGAAGCGTATCTCGATCCGGCCGTTCGGCGCGGTATTTCTGCATTTGCGAAGCTGCCTTCGGATGCGGTCGATACAGGCCTCGCCCGACTTTTGGACGACCTGCGCTCAGGCTATTGGGATGAATTGTTTGGGCATTTGCGGATGCAAAATAACGCAGACCTCGGATATCGGTTAGTAATTGTGAAATCAAGCTCTTAGTCGACTGGGCTGAAGATCGGCGATGCCGCGAGAGTATCAGTTTCGTATTTTGTTCGCTAGAGAATTAGTGAATAATAAAGAATAGGATTGCATCCGAAGTGCGCAGAGGGTCGCTAATGCGACGGAGTTGGTCTCGTGGCGCTTACCCGCTATGAGACTGAGCATTTCGGATACAATTCGTTGAACTGAGCCGGTCGGCTATGGGCATTCAATAGGGGTGGCCTTAATTGATGAGAGCCAGCCCGATGGCATTTGGGCTCGGCGTGACAGCGTTGCAGAGGTGAGAAGCAACGAGATGCGCGTCGGGAGGGCTGTTCAGCATGTGCGGACCGCTTTTCGGCAATCAGCAGCTCGCGACCATCGACCCGAAAACCGGACAGGCGAACCTGTTCGGCATCCCCGTCTCTGGGCTCTCGGTCATGGCGATGACTTTCGCCCCCAACGGCACCCTATACGCGGTGGGAGATTGCAACCCCGACCCGAATTTCGAGTGCAATACTTCGCTGAGCCCGCCTGACCCCAACTACAACTCTCTCTATACGGTCAATGTGACGACCGGAGCGTTTACCCGGGTCGGCTCCACCGGTGCCCCGCAATTTTTCATGGATCTGGCCTTTGATCCGAATGGGCGTCTGTTGGGGGTTACGACCACTGACAACCCTTCCACAGTACCCGCCATCCTGTACGTCATCGACCCTGCGACCGGCGCGGCGAGCAAGATCGTCAATCTCGTGGGAAGCAACTCGGTCATGGGACTGGCTTTCGGCCGAGAAGGGAAACTGTTTGCGACCGACTACACCGGAAGCCCAGGTCTCTATCTAGTTGACCCCAACACCGGCTTCGAAACAGCCATTGCGGCCATACCCTTTGGCTTTTTGAGCGGTCTCGAATTGGCTAACCCGGTTGATACTCATTGACGCGCTACAGCACCTCAATGAGCTGCCGCGTAGCGGCTTAGTTCAACAGAATTTATCAGTCACAAAACCAGGCCGAAAGAGTGGGGCGAAACCGGCCTTTTAGCGACGCCGCCGGCGTTCAAAATACTGCGCCGGCCTCAACACTAGGACGCCCTCGATCTGCTTTCCGTAAAGATGCTGGAAATGTCTCACGTCGCCGGTCAATAGATGCCTAGCCTGGCCGTGAATCGCGGCCAGCAGGATCGGCTGGTCCTTCGGGTCGAGGCGGATGTTCGCCGGCAATTCGAGACCCTGCGGCGCGTCGACGGTGGAAACGGACTGCAGCAACCGATTGAGGCGTGGGACTGCCTCGGGCCGATCCGCGGCCAGATTCCGGCGGGCTTCATCGATTGCGTAAGCCGAGCTCAGCAGCTGGACGTCTTTAAGGCTCCAGAGTCGGGCCAGTCCCGCGAATTGCATGTAAGCAGCGGAATACACGACGTTAGCGTCGAGGAAGACCGTGTCCAAAGAAAAGGCGTCCAGTAGTACCCTGCCCTACCCGCGCTTTGTCGGCCGATGGTGCTTGATTCGGTCAGGGTCGAGGCCCAAGCGTTTCACCTCGGCTCTTGCCCGGCGATAATCTTGCGCGCCGACCGCACTATTGAGGATAAATTCGGCTCTGCGTTCGGCAGTGTAGATCTCGACCGGAAGCACGGTCGCCGGTCGAATAAGGATTCCGTCGGCGCGTTCCTCGGCCACAACGAACGACCCTTCTTCTATGCCCAAGCGTCGACGGAGCTTCGCCGGGAGCACAATCGTGCCGCGGCGGCCGACCTTGCTCGCTGATGCATCCATGATCCCTCAGAATAACCGAGAATCAGAAGATCTGGCAAAAGGCATTAATAGACGACAAAAAATTGTTATCGTCTAGTAAATGGCCGAGAGGGCAGCGTCCAAAGAGCTGGTCGTAATCCCGCCGGTCCGGCACGTCAGCACTGCTGCCGGTGCCCGGCTGCGGCGATCATCGTCCTGCGTCAGACTCCCAACGCCGCCTTCGCCGCCGAAGAATTTTTCAAGGCGACTCTCAATAACGAACACACCCGCCGGGCCTACGGCCGCATCGCCGGCCGCTTCCTTACCTGGTGCGACCGTCGCGCGCTTGATCTGCGTCAGGTCACGCCTGGCCTGGCCGGCGAATACATCGGTCAGCTCCCGGGCTCGGCGCCGACTAAGAACCAGGCACTCGCCGCGCTGCGGCATTTCTCCGACGCTCTGGTCCAGCGTCACGCGGTCGCTCTCAACCGCTTCGCCTCCGTCGCCTCATGCGCATGTTCGGTCCATCGGGCAATCCCCGCGCAGACAACCTGTTTGAAGTTGTGGCTGTCCTTCAGCAGCGCGAAGGCCTGCGCTTCCACGTGAGATAAAATTGCATGTAACAGTGTCGAATGCGTGTACAGGCGGTCGTCGGTTCATCCAGGGCTCAAACCGGACTCAACTAAATTGGCCATTGACGCAGGCCACGGTATCTCCACCTCTTTCAATGAAACCTGGGGATATCACACTAGCTGATAACGCGCCGACCATCCGATGCATAAAGCTTGCATCGAGCGCGCGATAAGCGCGAGTTAACTCCTGAAATGTATAGAGCCGAACCGCCAAGACCAGCCGGTCCGCAGCATCTACATTCGGCAGGCGTTCCGGTTCTGGCTACGGTTCGGCTTTACCGATCCGGCGGCCTGTGGCTTCATCCTGCATGTAGCCGCCGAGGTCGCGCCAGTCCACTGGTTGTGAAACGGGGCGATACCGGTTGCTGACGGGATAGGTTGGGTGGTGATCGTCGACTCTGCTCAGGCGCCCGTTCACCGATTGGGCGGTTTCAATTAATTTTGTGTCGGGGCGCCATTCTTGATGATCGCCGGCACGCACCATGGTCCCGACGAAATCATACCGATGCCAATAAATGATTCGGTCCGGTACTCCTGCGGGATCGTCGCCCAACTCCTGATAAGTCCATTTCTCGTTGTAGTGGATGCCGAATTCCTCGCGCTCGACCGGATCGTTCAGGCTGCCCTCGACCGAATGCGGAGTGCCGAGCAGCGAGACCAGACTGTTGCGGGTGACCGTCGAACTCATACTTCGAAACTCTCGGGGAATGGACATTTGCCGGCAGCGACATGGGCCTCGAAATCGTCGCGGAATTGAGTAAAGAAAGCGCGGGCTGACCATGACGCGCCGTCGGCCAGTGCGCAAATGCACTTGCCGTCCATGAAATTGCAGCAGTCGGCGAGCACCTCCAGGTCCCGCTTAACTCCCTGGCCCCGCTCGATACGCTGCAGAGTATGGTAGATCCAGCCCGTTCCTTCGCGGCATTGCGTACATTGGCCGCAGGATTCGTGATCGAAGAAACGCGCTGCGACCAATGCTACCCGAACCAGGCAGGTGCGGTCGTCCATCACGATTACGCCTGCAGTGCCGAGCAGCGAGTTAACGGTCCGTAATGACTCATGGTCAACGGCCACATCGATTTGGTCGCCGCGCAGAATCGGCATGGAAATGCCGCCCGGAATCACCGCTTTGACGCTTCGCCCCTCCTCCAGCCCGCCGGCGTAGTTGTAAATGAGATCACGCATTTTGACTCCGAGGCGCAGCTCGAAGATGCCCGGACGCTTGACATGGCCGCTGACGCCGAAGAGGGTATGCCCGGAGCTGTTTTTGGCACCTTCGGCTTTGAACCAGTCGGCACCTCTGAGAACTATCGCGGGCACGTGCGATACGGTTTCGCAGTTATCGACAGTAGTCGGACGTTCCCACAAACCGCGCACAGCGGGGAATGGTGGCCGCTTGCGCGGCTGACCTTTCTTCCCTTCCATCGATTCGAGCATTCCGCTCTCTTCCCCGCAAATGTAGGCGCCCGCGCCCCGCTGAATATGCATATCGAAGCGGCGATTGAATCCGAGCGCGTGCTCGCCGAGCATTCCTGCGTTGTAGCATTCCCGAATCGCGTCGCGCACCAGGCGATAGCATTCGCTATACTCACCGCGCACGTAAATAAAAGCCGCCACTGCCTCAATTGCCATCGAGCAGATCATGACGCCTTCGATGAACTGGTGGGGGTTGCGCTCCATGATCTGTCGATCCTTGAAGGTGCCGGGTTCACTTTCGTCGGCATTGACTGCCAGATAGCGGGGACCGCCGTCGGGCGGCGGCATAAAACCCCATTTCACACCCGTGGCAAAACCTGCACCGCCGCGGCCCCGCAGGCCAGAATCCCGCACCAGGGTCGCGATTTCCTTGGGCGTCATTTGGCCCGCCTTGACGATGGCCTGATAGCCGCCGTGGCGCTTGTAATCGTCGAGCGAGAGCCATCTCTCGCCATCAGGAGGAAGCAAATAGCCCTCGACCCCGGGCGGTACCGTTGAAATAATCGGCGCCGGCCGGCGTGCGGCAAGAGCTACTTCGGGGCTATCCAAAATAGTCGCGAGATATTCTGCGGTTACATTTTCCAGGTATGGATTGAGATTCACCTGGACAACTGGCGCAGTAGCACACGAACCGAGGCATTCAACTTCCTCAAGCGCAAAGCGGCCATCCGGGGTTGCGGTTCCCGCTTTAATGCCGAGCCGCTGCTCGAGTTCGCGTACGATCCCGCGCGCGCCTTTGAGGCAGCACGGCAGATTGGTGCAGACTTGAACGACAGCCTGTGCACGCGGTTGGTTGAACAGCGAATAGAAGGAGACGACTTCCGCAACCTCATCCGGCCGCATCGCGAAAAACTGGCCGATTTCTGCAAAGACCTCCTTGTCGAACCGGCCTCGTTCCTGAAGGGCAAAATGCAGAGCCTGCAAGAGCGCACCCCGGGCGTGAGGGAAATGGGAGATCTCTTCGCGGATTTTCTCGTGTGTCTCAGCAGACAGAATCATTCGGTACCATCCGTTTCCGTCGCCGCCGAATACCAGTTGATCAGCAGTGTCGTTGCGCCCACGGCGTCGAGGGCGGAGGACCGGATCTAACGGTCGGTTTCGCCACCTATCATATTGATCATCCCGAACGTCGGCACCACGTCCGCCAGCTGCCCCCCTCTGAGCATCAAGTTCATAGGCGAGATATTGGAGAAACTAGGCGAGCGGCAGCGGCATTTCCAAGGTTTGCCGGTACCGTCGCTTACCAGGTAGAAGCCCAGTTCGCCATTAGCTGCTTCGACCGCCTGGTAAATCTCCCCTGCCGGCGGGTAACCTCCTTCGAGAACCAGCTTGAATTGATCGATCAACTCTTCCATCCGCGTGTACACGCGGCGTTTTCCTGGCCATCGAACACGCGGGTCGTCAGCATCCACCGGCCCGCCAGGCATTCGTTCGAGACATTGCACGACCAGCCGGCGGCTTTGGCGGATTTCCTCCAGCCGCACCAGATAACGGTCGAAGTTGTCGCTGTGTTCGCCAACCGGCACATCGAAATCCAGATCGCCGTACACGAGGTACGGATGCACCCGGCGTACATCGTAGGCGACACCGCCCGCTCGCAGCATCGGACCGGTAACTCCCCATGCAACCAAGTCTTTGGCGGGCAGCCTTCCGGTACCTTCCATGCGCTCGCGAAAAATAGGATTTTCAGTCAGCAGTTTGTCCGCATCTTCCATCAGCTTGAGGGCACGATCGAGACGCGGCACTGCGAAATCCTTGAATCCTTCCGGCATATCGGCGCAAAGGCCACCGATTCGGGTGAAATTGGTGGTCACCCGGGCCCCGCATAATGCGTCATTAAGATCGAGCAACAACTCGCGCGCCTCGAGCAAGTAGAGCATCGGCGTAAAGGCAGCCAGCTCCATCGCCGAAGAGCCCACCGACAGCATGTGATCGGTCATGCGCGAGATCTCGCCGCCTACCACCCGCAAAAACTGACAGCGCGGCGGGATTGCGATATCGAAGAGCTTTTCGACCGCCAGGCAGTAGCCAACGTTGTTCAGCATCGGCGAGCTATAGTTAAGCCGATCGGTATAGGGGATGTTCTGGTAGTAGAGGCCGGTTTCGCACTCCTTTTCGAAACCGCGGTGCAAATAACCTACCTGCACGTCGGCATCAATAATCCGCTCGCCATCCAAATCGAGCACGATCCGGACGGTGCCGTGCGTAGCCGGATGCGACGGGCCAAACTGCAGGCGCATCGGCTCGGTATGAAGGTCACCCTCAAAGCCGCGATGACGCACGGTGTCGCGGTTAATGGGCGCGGCGAGGTTCTTTAGCTCCTGGTCCGACATAAGGTTGAATCGGTTGTTCGTCCCACTTTCCGTAATCTTTGCGCAGTGGATGCCCTACGAATTCTTCGTTGAGATAGATCCGCCGAAGGTCCGGATGCCCGTTGAATCGAATACCGTACAAATCGTAAGTTTCGCGCTCCAGCCAGTTCGCGCCCGGCCAGACTGGCGTCAGACTGGCAATTGTCGGGTCGTCTTCCGGGAGGCGGCATTTTATCCGCAGGCGATGGAAGCGTGTGGTCGACGTTACGTGATAGACGACCGCAAAGCGCGGGCAGGGTCCGCGAGGCGGGAGTACCAATTCATGGCGGCGCGCCGGCTGGCGACGGAGCACCGGCCGCTCCTGGTCCCAAATCTCGCGTTGTTTCTCAAAATCATCCGGCTGTCCAAGGTAATCGATCGCGGTGACATCGAGCAGCAGGTCGAAGGACAATTCTGCATCGTCACGGAGGATCTGCGCGATTTCGAGGACGTTTTCGCGCGCAACATGGATGCGATCATCGCCACGAAAACTGCGATGCTCCAGGATGCGGCCGCCAAGCAGCTCGTGCACGCGGCGCATCAGCGCTGACAATTCCTCAGCAGGTTGGGCCGGTTCGGAAGCGGGCTTGTCAACGGTCATAAGAGTTACGCAGATAGTCGATCCTGGTCTTAAGTGTATTCACCGGCACCAGCAGGTCCTGCTTATGCCACAATGAGCCTTTCCGTGAGTACGAGGAAATTTCGACTTGCCGGCTCATGACGATTGCTTCTTCCGGACAAGCCTCCTCGCAATAGCCACAGAACATACATCGTGACATGTCGATGTCGAAGATTTCCGGATAACGCTCGACCTCGTCATTGGTCTCGGCAGGAAAAATCGTGATGCAGGTCGTCGGACACGCCCATTCGCAAAGACCGCAGGCCACGCATCGTTCCTTGCCATTTTCCATCTGCACCAGGACCGGCATTCCGCGAATCGCAGGCGGATGGACGAAGCGCTGCTCCGGGAAATATACGGTGAAATCCTGGGAACCACGGACGAAGCGCCCGAGATTAACGAAAAAATGCCGGGTTGAAACCCACAGGCCAACGACGAGCGCCCACCAGGGACGGACGTTCGACCATGGTTGAACCGGACGTCTTACCTTTACAACGCTGACAGCCATCTGAGCGGGACGCGAGCCACGAATCTAGAGCGAGGGCAGCAGGCGGTCCGAAAGAAGCCGTCCTGAGCCTCACGCGTGTATTGGATTCCCGGCTCTTCTCCTTTCTTGCTATCTACCTGCAGCGGCATGTGCCGGTGCGCCGGCACCTGCGGGCTCGCTGCTGGTAGCAGGTTTCCAAAAACCGCGCAGGGCGAACAACGAGATCACAAAGAACATTGTCCCGGCAATTATTACGTCCATCCACGTAGCCCAACCGATGCTCCAGGCGCGGAGGTCGGGCTTGCTCAGATGCCGCCCCAGCGCCTCGGAGAATGCATAGTGCGCGGTAACTGCGGTCAGCACAGGGGCGGAAAACGCCACCCAGCTTCGATAGATCAACTGAAAAAAAGACCATCCGGTAGCCTGCAGGGCGGGAGAGATATCCTCCAGGTATTCCGAGTATAGCGCGGTCCACGGAATATATGCAGAGGCTCCTGCTCCACCCAGGATCAGAATAACCCAAGTAAGTGCGCTGGACGATAATGGCGGATAGAAATGACGTGTCCACCAGAACAGGATCGCGAGCGTAACGAGTGCCAGAACAATGGAGACTGGTTTACGAACACCCAGCCAATCCGACAACATACCGGCCGGGACCAGCATGATCCCATTTAACAGCCAGAAATACGAGGCGAGCCTGTCGGCGGTGGCGTGATCATAGCCAAACGCCTGCTCAAACATGATTGGGCCAAAGGTCTGGATGGTGACTGCAACCGTAATGAAGGCGACGGCGCCAGTGACCATCAACCAGATTTCCCATCGGCCCAGTAATTGGCTGAACGCGGACATGGCACTGCTCGGTGCCTCATGCGGTATGTCGCCAGACTCAAACGCCTCACCGGTGCTTTCGCTGTCAAGGACCATCATGCGCAACTTGGGCGCCAAATCCTTAAGCCATAAAAGCACGGGAATATACAGGACCACGGCGAGGATCCCCATCAGCACCATCTGTCCCTGCCAGGTCGGGAGGATACGCAGGGTGAGGCCGGGAACGAAGACCCACAACCACTGACAACCGACAGCTCCCACCGTCAGCAAGCCAAAAGCGGCAGCACGGCTTACCCGCGGCGACATATCACGGGTAAGTCCTCCCAATGCCCCCCACATCAGGCCAGCCACCAGGTTCATCGAACCCCGCACCACGACAAACGACCAAAAGTTTGTCATTAGCAGGTTGGCAAAGGTCAGCAGAATAATCAGCCCGAGACAAAGATCGATCACGACTACCCGGCCGTGGCGGTCAGCGAGCGGCCCTCCCGCCATCGCTGAGAACCCGGACAGGAAAACCACACCGGTGAGGAACCAACTGAACTGCCTCATCGTGAAGTGCAGTGACGGCATCCATAGGGGCAACATCGAGGAGAGTCCAAATTCGTAGAACGACACGATAGTTGCGAATACCGTCAGCAGCAGCATCCACCAGCGATACCAGCCAGTCGGATACGTCTCCAATGTGCGATGGGCTGCGAAATAACCCTTCAGTCCGGTTGACTCAATTTGCGGTGCCGTTGCCATAGCTGTCGTCCCCTTGACCTGCTTCGGCGAACCCTAAACCGCGCACTCTGAACGCACGCACTCTCAACCACAGTTCACGATTGCGCTCATGGCGGAGGAGGCAATACTCGATTGCATTCTCCGCTGCTTCCTTCGCGCTATGAACCGTCAGCGAAGAGTTGTCAAGAGCAGATAATGAGCCATTTTGCTCGAACCCTGGGGGGTCGCGCCCGCCAACAGACTAATTTACGTCAGTCGCTTTCTTGCAACGGGGCGCCGTTCGGATCGATCTCGTCAAATCGGAGGCCCGCGAACGCCGTTCCGTTCTGCGTCATCGATTCCCATATGTACGGCAGCTCGAATCGTTCGTCGCGGGATTCGAGGTGATTCAGAATACCGGTGAAAACTTCTCCGTCCGTCAGCCATCCAGCGGGTAACTGGAGCGCTTTGCGAATACGCTGAACACGCCCGGCATGATTGGTAAAGGTCCCATCTTTCTCCGCGAAACTGGTCGTGGGAAAGATCACGGAGGCCTTGGCCAACAGCGGCCGCTGCCACAGACTGTGGGCAATCAACACTTCCATACGCTCGAGACAGGGACCGAGACGCTTCGGATCAGCCACTTGCAGGATGTCATCGCCGCAGAGATACAGTCCCTTTATCTCGCCCGTTTCGCACGCATTCAACAGTTCCCCGAGACCATCATCATTGCCGGAAACGAGCCCTAGTTCTCGCGCACCGCGTGCGTTCGCGGCCTTTTCCGGCTTGATTAGAAAATTATCGAATTTACCACGCGGCACCGCCATTGCGCGGCGTTCGATGCCGAGTGCTCGCATCAGTTCGCTAAAGCGGTAATTCTCTTCATTGGTCAGGTGAGGCGAAACCACCGCACCTAAAGCCTTGCCGCCATACTTTTTTCTGAATGCGTTCAGCTCGGTGGCTGCGCGCGCAACTGCGACCTCCCAGTCAGTCTCGACCAATTTGTCCGCTTCTGCCGCCTGCGGCGTTCGCAGACGCGCAGGGTCCATCACAAAACCGTAATTGAGTCTGCCTGCATCGCACATCCAGGCTTCGTTCACCGCGTCATTGCGCCGGGGTATCAGGCGCCAGATGCGATTTTTGTAAGTGCACAGCATGATATTGCAGCCGTTGGAGCAACTGGGACAGACGCTGGCGGTTTCTTCGAGGAACCACACGCGGATTTTGTGATGAAAATCCTTGGTTTCCAGCGCGCCGACCGGGCAAATATCCGCCGTGCACATCGAATAATCGTTATTAAGTGGCCGGTCGTAAGTGTCGAGCACCGAGCGGTCGCCGAGATGGAAAATATGCAGCTCGCCGGTCTTGCTGATCTCACGGCAAAACCGCACGCATCGCCGGCATAAAATGCACCGCTCCTGATCCAGCAGCATCCGCTCGCCGATATCAATGCGTTTCTCCTCCTTGCGGCGGGGATCGCGTGTGCGCGCGAAACGGCTGCCGAAGCGCATCGCGTAGTTTTGCAACCAGCACTCTCCGGCCTTGTCGCAGATAGGACAATCCAACGGATGATTCAGCAGTAGCAGCTCTTCAACCCCGCGGCGTGCCAATGCGACTTCCGGGTCGCTGGCATGCACGACCATGCCATCGCGAACCGGCGTATTGCATGAGATCTGGAGCTTCGGAACGCCTTCGATCCGCACCTGGCAGAGCCGGCATGAACCGTCGATCGTGAGCTTCGGATGATAGCAGTAGTGCGGAATGTCGAGCCCGGCATTGAGCATCGCCTGTAAAAGCGGCTCGCCCTCGCGGGCCTCGAGCGACTTCCCGTCCACCGTGAGATGCACGAGCTTGGGCGCGTTATTCAATTTCGCGCCCGCTGCCATGGAGTTTCAAGCCTTCCCACTTCACGTTCGGCCGCTCGTGTTGAACCCGGTTTTGCAACTTCATGAGGCCATCGAGCACGGCCTCGGGACGCGGTGGGCAACCAGGTATGTAAATGTGAACCGGTATGATTCGGTCGATGCCCTGCAATACTGCGTAGTTATCATAAGGACCGCCTGAACTGGTGCAGGCGCCAAACGACACAACCCATTTCGGATCTGCCATCTGCTCGTAAACGCGTCGCAGAATTGGAGCCTGCCGCTGCGTGATAGTGCCGACCACCATCAAAAGATCAGCCTGACGCGGCGTGAAACGCGGTAATGCGGCCCCGAAACGATCGATGTCATAGCGGGGGCCGGACACTGAGAAAAACTCCATCCCGCAACACGCGGTCACAAACGGATAAGGGAAAAAGGAGTACTTGCGCGCCCAATTGACCGCGTCCGCCAGCCGGGTGGTGGCGAACGCATCGGGAAATGCATTGCTTTCATCAACCAGCGCATGGCGCGTGGTCGCTGCACTCATCATAAAACTCGCAAGCCTGCGACGAAGGGCCATCAAGAATCACTCCTGATATCGAGTCGGATCTAGCCAGGTGTTTGAGCGAATGCCTTCAGTCAGTACTCTCCATAGTTTCGCGAATCGGGGCAAAGGGCAAGGCAGAGTCGGCGAAAACAGCGAGCGCGCGGGAATTTATTGGGTATCGGTGCTCCCCTTGGGCTTGATTAGATGATTTAGCGGGATTGCACCGTGGCCAACTCGCTCGGCGCTGGCGAGCGCACCAGTCACATAATGTTTGGCTGCGCCGATCGCCTCTTCGAGCGGCATGCCAAGTGCCATCGCGGCAGCGATCGCCGCTGACAGCGTGCAGCCGGTTCCATGTGCGCGAGCAACCGGCACTCTCTCCGCGCTGAATTCACGTGTCGTGTCGCGGCGGCACAACACGTCGATTGCACTTGAGCCGCCGAGGCGGCCACCCTTTACCAGCACCGCCTGAGGACCCATCTCAAGGATTGCCTGTGCCGCTACGCGCATCGACGCGACGTCATGGATCGCGGTCCCGGCCAGGATCTCTGCTTCGCGCACGTTCGGCGTAAGCACGGTCGCAAGCGGCAACATCAGTTCGCGCATGGCCGTTACGGCGTCCGGTGCCAGCAGTACATCACCGCTAGCTGCAACCATCACGGGATCGACGACGAGACTGCGCAGCCTACGAGCGCGAAGATGCGCCGCTACCACCTCGATGATTGACGCTCGTGCAAGCATGCCGGTTTTACCGGTGGCCACCGCGAAGTCCTCGCGGATAGCGTCGAGCTGAGCTCGGACGAAGGCCGGCGATACATCCTCGACCGCCCGCACGCCCAGGGTATTTTGCGCAGTGAGTGCAGTAATTACACTGGTGCCGAACACTCCGAAGGCGGCAAAGGTCTTTAAGTCAGCCTGAATGCCGGCGCCGCCGCCCGAATCCGAACCCGCAATTGTCAGAGCTACGCGAACCATTTAAGGCTTTTCCTGGAATCGGCGTGGGCGCTTTGCTTCACTCCAGAAATGATTAGTTTTCCGAGCTATGGCCGAATCGTTCAGGTTATGCGCGGCAACTCGAATAACTGGTAAAGATAAAAAGTACAACGACTCCTGGAATCGTTTGCAGGTTGGTCGTCATTTCCTAACTTCAATCAGGCTCAACTGAAACGCGAACGAAACCTCGTAATCAACCCGGAATAACGTTGTCCAACCGCATCAAACTCGATCCGGCGGCTGTTGGCGCCGGTGTAGCTGATTGTCACTGACAAGCGCTCGATTTGAGTACCGCCTTGCAGCCGTTCGAACCATTCGACGGCGGCGATTGAATCTGAAAACAAGTACTCGCGCAAACCGAGATCGTCGAGCACGACATTCTCCAACCTGTAGAGATCGATATGGTAAAGAGGCAAACGTCCGCGGTGCTCCTGGATCATTGTGAAGGTTGGGCTGAGGATGTTTTCCTCGCGCAGGCTCAGGCCGCGCGCCAAACCTTTGATGAAGCAGGTCTTGCCCGTGCCCAAGTCGCCACTGAATGCGAGTAGTTCACCGCCCTCCAGCAGCGAACCCAATCGCCGCCCCCACATTTTCGTTTCGCGCGACGAGCTGCTTTCAATTACAAACTGAGTGCTATCACTGGTGAATAGATCAGGTTCCACTGGTTTCCCCGGTTGAACTCACGAGACAAATGCCGATGGCAGCTCGTCGGCTAACTCACTCGCCAGGTATCCGGCCGGCCCAATCCGCGCTGCCAAACGATCAGCCGCATAGCCGTGCATAAACACGCCCACTTTCAGGGCATCACCGGCAGTCATACCCTGTCCCAAGAAGCCGCCAATGATTCCCGATAATACATCGCCCATCCCAGGTGTTCCCATTCCAGGATTCCCGCTCGAGTTGACCCACACTTGCTGGTCGGGCGTTACAATTACACTGCGCGCCCCCTTCAAAAGAACCCCTGCCCCGCTCATTGCGGCCAACCTGCGAGCGCACTCGATCCGATCGGCATTCACCTCGCGTGTGGTCAACGCGAGGAGCCTTGCCATCTCGCCTGGATGCGGCGTCAGGATCACCGGGCCGTGCGCCGCACGGAGGACTTCTTCGCGAATGGGGGCCAGTACGTTGAGCGCATCAGCATCGAGCAGCAACGGACAGTCAGGCCTCGCCGCATTGACCAGGTATTCGACGATCTGTCGCGTATCAGCGCTTGCTCCCATTCCAGGACCCGCAATCAGCGCGGTTTTGCCGCTGGCAAGTTGTTCCAATCGACCGATAGCGGCCGGAGCGTCGAAATGACCATCACGGTCGGGCATCGGTTCAGTCATCAATTCGGGCTGCCCAGCAGCCACAATCCCTGCGACCGATTGGGGGATAGCGGCCGTCACCAGGCCGGCACCGGCGCGCAACGCGCCGCGCGCGACTAGCAGCGCGGCGCCGGATTTGCCGCGACCCCCGGCGACAATAAGCGGATGGCCGTAAGTACCTTTATGGGTGTTGTCATCGCGCGGCCGAACCAGCGCCAGAGCGTCGAGACGTTCAAGAAATCCGCCACGCGGCGCCAGATCGCCAATTGCCTGGGGCGCGAAACCAATCTCCGCAATCTCCAGACAACCACTTAATCCCGCACCGGGGTAGGAAACATGCCCATACTTGGCGAACCCGAAGGTAACCGTCACCGACGCCCGCACCGCCAAGCCCATCACTGCGCCAGAATCCGAGTTAACGCCTGAGGCAATATCCACCGCCACAACGGGGGTCGCCGCCGCATTGATCATCTCGATCGCCCGTCGCGGCAGTCCCTGGACTTCAGCATTAATGCCGGTGCCGAAGATGGCATCGACAATCACGCCTGCCGGTTCGCCGGACATCGCTGCAGCCAGGGCGGACTCGTCGGTGACCTCCACGATTACACCGCCGACTGCGGCGAGATCATTGAAGGCCCGCGCCGCATCGCCACGCAAGTCCGCCTGACGCGCCAACAAAACTGCCCGCACGCGCTCACCGACCTGATGAAGCCGCCGCGCCGCAACGAATCCATCGCCGCCATTATTGCCCTTGCCGGCAATCACCAGCACTCCGCGCGCCATTGCTTCAGGCCATCGGCGCGCAATAGTCTTCGCCACCGCATCACCGGCGTTGCTCATCAATTCGTACGAGCCGACCCCGTACTTCTGCTGAGTCAAGCGGTCAAGTTCGCGACTCTGCGCGGCGGTCAGGAGAATCATGCTAACCCGAGTCGTCCAGATTCGTAACGCCACAACAATGTGAACAGGGCTTCTGATAATCAGCCTACAAGAATCGACTGCAGGTCAGCAAAGCGGTGGGCTGGACGGGCAGTTGCGATGTAGTCTGTTGACGCCGCATATTCGACTATTCGCGCGGTGCGACCGACACAAAGCGATTGCCGCGCTCATAGAAACGCCACAGTTTTTCTGCCCAAGCCCCGGCGTAGTCGACGTTGATTCGCCGCGACCGGCCGATTCGGCCCCGGAACGTGTGCCCTTCCTCCAGGAACAACTGTTCGCCGCACAGATCTGTGCCGTATAAAGCACCAGTGATTCCCAGAGCCTGCGTCAGTTTTCCTGGTCCGCTGGTTAGCTCGCGCGAGCTGGCAGGCTTTCCCCGGCGGCGAGCCATTACCTCCAACCCACGAGCTGGCTCGAGGGCGCGGATCAGCACCGCATGTGGTTCGCCCTCGCAGCCGGTAACCAGATTTAACGCCCAGCTGACCCCGTAGAGTAGGTATATGTACGCATGTCCGGGCGGACCGAACATCGCAGCGGTTCGCCTCGTCAGCCCACGTGCGCTATGTGCCGCGAGGTCCAAGGGCCCGCGATATGCCTCGGCCTCGACTATGCGCCCAGCGGTCTCGCCTTCGGGGGCTCGCGAGACCAATAATTTGCCGATGCATTGGCGAGCGACGTCAAGGACGGGCTGTGCGTAGAAATCGCGCGAGAGTTTCAGCGGCGGTAACTCCAGCCATTCTGCGTGCCTGGACGTGAACCAGCCTTTAAAATAGGGAGAGGATTCGTTGCGCGCCAGGCATCTGCATCACCAAGATGGTCCCACCTAAGCTTGTTATAGCCCCCAACAAAAACGGCAACTCGCCGGGCGACCTTATCCGCCCCGAAGCTTCGCTCGATGATCTGTGGAAAGCGGCCCAGGAGTGCCGCGGATGCGACATCTGGCAACGCGCGACCCAAGCCGTTCTCGGAGAAGGCAGCACTGCGGCGGAGGTAATGATGGTGGGAGAACAGCCCGGAGACCGGGAGGATCTCGAGGGTCATCCGTTCGTTGGTCCGGCGGGCAAATTGCTGGACCGGGCGCTCCAGGAAGCCGGCATCGAGCGAACCAAAGTTTACATTACCAACGTGGTCAAGCATTTCAATTCAATCCAGCGAGGTAAAATCCGAATTCATAAAAAGCCCAATGCCAGAGAAATTACCGCCTGTCGTCCCTGGCTCGACGCAGAAATCGCCAGAGTACATCCCAAAGTCATCGTGTGCCTGGGCGCAACTGCGGCACAAGCACTCATCAGCCGTTCTTTCCGAGTCACAACCCAGCGGGGCGAATTAATGCCGTCAAGCCTTGCGCCCCTGATTGGCGCCACGGTTCATCCATCGTCGATTTTGCGTTCTCCGGACGAAGAGACAAGGCACCGCGAAATGCGCGAGTTCGTCGAGGATCTCAAAAAATTTGCTCTGCAGTTGCCGCGCTCGGCGCTGGTACCAGAGTCCTAGGCGGCTTCACTACGGAAGCTCAAATCCGCTCGAATAAAGCCGGCGTTGAGCGTCGAAATGCATGTCGATAGAGTAAGCAGACGATGGCTGATCGGCCGAACAATAATGCCTCGCGCGACGAGGTCGTTCGTTTGACAGCCCGATGCAAGGCAGCTGGTTGAGCCGGTAAGCTGGGTCCGGCGGACCTTGACGCGGTGCTGTCCAAACTCGACTTCGCAACGTCTCCGGACGTTCTGGTCGGTACCTCTACCGGCGACGATGCGGGTGTCTTCCGCCTTCGCGACGACCTCGCCGTGGTGAACACTGTTGATTTCTTTACGCCCGTAGTCGACGACCCGTTTACCTTTGGCCAGATAGCCGCGGCCAACTCATTGTCAGACGTATACGCGATGGGAGGCACACCGCAGACGGCGCTCAATATTGTATGTTGGCCCCAATCCGGGTTGCCGCCCGAGATGCTGGCGCAAATCCTGCGCGGCGGGCAGGAGAAAGCTCGTGAAGCCGGTGTCTTTGTGGTCGGCGGCCACAGCGTTGCTGACGAAGAAGTCAAATACGGAATGGCTGTGACAGGCGTGATTGACCCACGCCGGATTATCCGCAACGTTGGCGCTCGTCCCGGCGACGTATTGTTGCTGACCAAGCCGCTCGGAACCGGCATCCTGATGACTGCCTTCAAGCGTGATCGGCTCGCCATCGAGCACTATACGGCCGCGGTACGCTGGATGGTGCAACTGAACGCGATTGCTGCCGAAGCGATGCTCAAGTACGACATCCACGCCGCTACCGACATCACCGGCTTCGGTTTGGCTGGTCACGGCGTCAAAATGGCTGATGGCAGCGACGTCACACTGGTACTTGAGGAATCGGACCTGCCTTTGCTTCCGGGGGCGCTTGAGCTAAGCCGCGAGGGTATGACACCCGGTGGCGGCAAGCGCAACGGCGAATTCTTCGGCCCGGCAGTCAAGATCTCTGACGAGGTGGCCGATGAGATTTCAACCCTCTTCTTCGACCCGCAAACCTCGGGGGGGTTGCTGATATCACTCGGAGAGCGCGACGCTCATGGGTTACTGGCGGATCTTCAAAAGTCCGGCAACAGTGACGCCGCTATCATCGGCGGGGTCGCCCCGCGCGGCCGTTTCTCGATAGAGCTAGCTTGAACCCAACGCCTCCATAAAGGCAGGCAACATTCCTCAATCTGCGCGAGCGTCAAGCGACGCGTGCAATCCAGAAGTCAACTGTGGACGGCTCTGGCGAGAAGCTCGCAGTCGGAAGGAATTAGAGTTGAGCGCTTTTCGGTAGCGGGGGAGAAAAGCCCCACGCCCCCGCCATACGAGAGTAGTCAGGTAATTGGGTAAGTGGTTGTACAATTTACAGTCAGATCAGCGGGCTTTTGTAGGGGTTACAGGTGAGACTGGGTAAGTGCGCGCATATTACACCATCGCGCGGAGAAATGGAGCAGCCCACACTGTTCCGATTTTTTGCTAATTTTATCAATAGTCAGTAATCATCAGCTTTGAAGCGAAAACGTTTTACGTAGAACCACTCGGCAGAAACGGCACAGGCGTTGCGATAACCACAAGTTGACAAGTGCAAGCGATACGGCAGCGCGGCCCCCCCCACGCGCCGTCGTATCCAGAAGCGAGGCGGCGACAGGAGCAATTTCTGTCGCCGTTTCGTTTTTTGGCCCCGTAAGTAAGAGGATCCTCCACCCCATTTTCTCAGTGTTAAGCTTTTTCCGATTCAGGTTATTTGCGGCCGCCCGCCCGGCGCCGCTCAGAGGAGGCTCGCGGGGCTCGTGCCGGACGCGTCGCTTCGTCCTTAGTAGCAGCTTCAGCTTGCTCGCCAACCGTGGCGCCTCGCTTCTCAAGGGAGGCCTTTAAGGCCGACATGAGGTCAATCACCTGTCCCCGGCGCGGCTCAGTTGGAGCTTCGGTGACCTCTTGTCCCGCGACCTTTTGCTGAGCTACTTCCAGCACCCGTTCGCGGTAGTTGTCATGATATTTCGACGGATCGAATTCTTTGCCGGTTAGTTCGTCAATCAGCCGCTTGGCTAGTGTCAGCTCAGCTTCCCGGACGGGCTCGCTCTCAGCCTGATCGACGTCTTCCGCCGGCCGCACCTCGGCTGAATAATAGACGGTGTGCAGCATAAGACCTTTGCCGAATGGCCGGATTAGGACCAGGTGTTCTTTGCCACGCATGGTAAATCGACCCAGCGCAACACGGCCGCTCTGAGTCATTGCGTCAGTCAGTAGCCGGTACGCCTTGGCCGCACTGGTTTCGGCACCAAGATAGTAAGACTCTTCGAAATA
>JAMXLL010000023.1 GCA_024281015.1 Candidatus Binataceae bacterium | reverse complement strand
CGATTGATACCCCAGCGCAGTGAGGATTGACGACCAGCTTGTCGCGCACTTCGGTTTCCATTTGCTTCGCATACAAATTTGGCTCTTCACATAATGCCGCTGTCTGGTCGGAGAAGTATTCCGGCGCGGCGAGTGGAGACTTGAAGAAATGCGAACACGTAGCATCCACGTTAATGCGAGTGAAGTAGCTGTAAAACTGGATGGGCGGTATTTGCGCATCGAAGTAGCTAGCAGACGGCAACGCCGTCCTAGCCCAAGAAAGCTTTCTCCGTTAAGATTTTCTTCGCCAAATTCCGATGGTGGCAGGGCCGGGCAGCATGAGGAAAGGCGAAGGATCAGAAATCACACAGTCGACGCCCTGCTCGGTAAAATAATGTCCGAAATTCCTACCCGTGATCGCCCATATCACTGTCGACGTGTTATGAGTCTTCGCTGCCCTAATGAGAATCGGAAGAGTTCGGTTCGGCAACGTCATGCCGGTGATAATGACGAGATCGGCCGCTTTGATGAGCCTGCCATTCTCCGTCTCGTCACAGACCGTCACCCCGCCGAGCTTCTCGCCCACCACGTCCGGGGCCATGTCGGTCGCCGTGACCTCGAACCCGCGATCGACGAGCGCACCAATTATACCGGCGGTCGCCCCGATGACGAGGATGCGCGATTTGCTTCCCTTAATCGCATCAAAGCCCTTCCGCCGCAGTATGAGGTCGGATTCGTCAACAAACAGTCGCGCCCTGAGCGCGTATTTATCGCGCAGCGTTTGATCGAGGATCACTTGATGGTCGGCCGCCGCCGAGACGTGCCCGATGACCAAATCGACCAAGGCCGTCCGCTCGATGTCGTCGTGAAATTGCCGGTCTTTCAGGATCTCCCTAATGTCTTCTCCGACGAGAGCTTGATCGGTGTCCCGAAGCCCTGAGGTGGGGCCGAAAGCAATTCCATAATTTTCGGACTGGGCGAGCCGCACCGTGTAGCGCGTCTTTCTTTCTCCGGGCACGTGTTGCCGAATGTAATCGATGTACCAGAACGAAGTGAGGCGAAAGCGATCTGCTGAAAGGCTCCAGGCTCGCTCCAATGCCCATCGCTCAGCCATATTGAGTGCAAACGCGCCAGGTTCGAGCGCCTCACGCGGCTGACGGAATATCGTGCGCGCGGCTTCCTGCGGATCAGCCACTTAAGAAACTCCATGGCGACCACGTATCTACCGAACGATATACTATCGAAAGATATAGGCCGGAGTTCTCTGTTTGACTCTGAGCGAGAATGATAGCTAGGTGGCTAGGCGACATCGGGGGTTCAAGATAACGCACGAGCTCAGTTCTTTCAAGAAGGTTGCGGTTCTGACTGGCTTGACTGCGGTGGTCGGTGGTGCGGAAATTTCCAATGCTGATGCGAATATAGTCTCTCAAATTGATACGTTTAGTCTTTCCACTGCTAGTGGGAGTCCAGCGACTCAGAATTTGCCGTTTAAGAGTTTTAACGCCTTGGGGATATCGGGGAAACTTACAGCTGTAACACTCGCCCTGCGGTCTACTGTTACCGTTCCTGGTACCTCTGCAACTACTTCCATAGTAATATTTAGTACCCCGTTTCCCAGTAGCCCCAATCCAGTTCCGTTTTCCGCCAGCGCGTAGCTTTAGGCCGGTACTGACGGCGTTGAAGAGTTATACTTTCCGCCGCGCATGATTGGAGGCGAACATGCCCGGACCTCGACCGACCCCGACTCGATTGAAGATCATCCGCGGCGACCCCGGCAAGCAACGGATTCGCGCCGAGCCTGAGCCTACCGTGCCGCCACAGGTGCCCGAGGCGCCCGACATCCTCGACCTCTACGCCCGCGAGGAGTGGAACCGCGTCGCCGAGGAGCTGTATCGGCTGGGACTGCTCACGGTCGTCGACCTGCAGCCGCTCGCCGCCTATTGCTCTGCCTATGGTCGTTGGCGGACGGCCGAGGAAGCGCTGGCCGCCATCGCCGCCGACGATCTGGCGCTGCATGGCGTTGTGGTCAAGACCGCCGAGGGGAACCTGCGCCGCAACCCACTTGTTCAGATCGCAGCCGATGCAGCAGCCGCAATGGTGAAGTATGCCGCCGAATTCGGACTTACCCCCGCCGCCCGCTCACGAGTCAGCGCCGCTAAGGGCAGCGCGCCGGAGAGCAAGTTTGGCCCGCTCCTCGTCGGTTAAACGCACGGCACAGGGCAAGGCGCGCGCCAAGGCGGTCATCGATTTTATCGAGATGCTCATCGTGCCGTCCGGTCACGGTGCCGGCAAGCGGTTTAAACTTGAGCCGTGGCAGAAGGCTTTCATCAGAGACATTTACGAGCCCCATCGCGACGGTAAGCGCGTGGTGCGGCGTGCTATTCTCTCTGTCGCGAGACGGAACGGCAAAACGCCTTTGATTGCTGCGATCGCGCTCGCTCATCTTGTCGGACCGGAATCGATCATGAACGGCGAAATTTATTCCGCCGCGAACGATAGAGAACAAGCGTCGATTGTTTACAAGTTTGCAAACCAGATCGTTGAATTGGACTGGGAGCTGTTGGACAAGGT
>JAMXLL010000022.1 GCA_024281015.1 Candidatus Binataceae bacterium | reverse complement strand
CGAATTGCCACCTGAGATAACGCCTGATCTCCTGAGCCTCGGGTATTCCTGCTGCGACGGCAACTAGCCAGTACGCGAGACACGCGAGAATGGCTCCGCCGCCAACATGAGCTATCAACCCCAGGGTAGAACCCGGGCGGAGAGCGATTATAAGATCCGCAGTCCGGCTCACCCATGCGGCACCCGCAGCAAGTACAAAGATTTTTAACGCGTAGGGAGCCAACGCAGTACTGTCCCATGCTGCATGCTTGAAGCCGAGTACGTATGCCTGGGCCAGCGCAGTCATCCAGCCAAGAAGAGCAAAGATTGCGGCTATGCCCTCCGCGCCGAATATGCCAGCCGCTTCCGGCATCAGGATCGCAGCGGCGATCATCGTAATAAAGGATGAGCAAGTCGGCAGTCGGGTATTCTCAACTGCATAGAAGAGTTTCTGTTGGTAGAAGATTAGCACCCGAGCGGGCATTCCCATCAGAAAAAGACCGAAGATCAGTCCGACCCTGTCGGCCGCTACTTTGGAAAAAGCTCCATGACGAAAGAGTAGCTCGATTAAAGGAAGGCGAAGCGCAAACAGTATGCAGGCAATCGGCAAGCTGAGGAACAATGCCATACGCAATGCACGGGTCGCCAGTTCTCGCAGCTCATTTCGATCACTCGCACGAGCCATCACCGCGAATCGGGGGAACAGCACAGTGCCTATGGTGTCCGGTAAGAGCAAAGCCATCTGCATTAACTTGCCGGCGTAACCCATCGCCGCAATGGTTCCCACAGGAGTTCTAGACAACGACCACAGCGCGATGATACCGATCGCTTGATTCATTATGGGCAGACCTAGCAGTGGGACACCCAACCGGATAGCTTTGCGCACACCAGCGCGAATAATCGTTAGCTGAGCCGGGCTCTGCCGCATACCAGCAGCCCGAACTGAGGGCGTTACCTTTAAGAGTTGAAGAAGCGCAAACGCTGACGTGGCCAATAGCACTCCCAGCGTCATCGAGGCAGGTCCGAGGAGCGTGCCCCCGAAAAGCAGGACGGTCCCAAACAGGGTAACGTTATATGCCAGTTGCGCTGCAGTCGCAGTCCAAAAGACCTGGTGCGCGTACAAGAGGCCGATTGCTGCTCCACTGTACAGAAAGGGTATAAGGCTCAAGCTGAACCAGCGGACAAAGAAAATCGCCCATTCGCGTGCCTGTGGTCCAAGCCCGGGCGCGAGTACTGATACAGCCGTACCGGGGGAAAAGATCAACGTTAAGCAGACTATCGAGGTCGGAATTAATGCTAGCCGGGTAAGTTCCCTCGAGATCCCCCAAGCCGCTTCTGCGTTGCCGCTAGTATCATACTCAGCAAAGAGTGGAACAATGACGGAAGGTAGCACGCCAACAAAAACTTGTTGGCCCATGTAAACAACTGCGGAAGCGATGCGAAATGCGTCCACTGCCGCAGAAGTCCCGAAGCGTCCGGCGAATACTATCTCGACGCTCATCCCGGCCATCGGGCTGAGCAACGACAACAGAGCCAACCCGGCCGTCGACCGCGCCGTGAAGTAGGGCTGAGTTGCTTTGAGAATTTTTCGTTGTTCCTGCAGCTAACCTTTCCAGAACCCCGGAAATAGTGCTTGCTTATCCGGCCGCCATTTCTGGCTGCGTACCGACTGTTGGCGTCTCAAGCTCAATAGCGCCACGGCCTGCATGGCTACGGCAAAGCACAGTGCGAGTAGGGAGAATCGCCAAGTGTCAGGCTGGAGTTTGACTAAAAGATACGGAATCCAGCTTGCGACCGAGTTCTCCAGAAGCAGCACAGCTGTAATGGTTACACTGAAGGGCCGAATCATGGGCAAGAAAGCTGGTATAGCTAGCCAAAAGAGTGGCCACGCATAGCTAAGGTCCCTCTCAAGCCAAAGGCTCACTTCCGGTGCAGCAAGGAAAAACAATAACCCGGATATCCCTGCGACCTTGAGCCACCGAGTGGTGATCGGAAGAGTACTGAGGCTATCGGACCTGAAAATGGACCATAAAACAGCGGGACCAATCCCGAACAGGCTGAGCGACAGTATCATCGTATGTAGCGGAATGTGGAGGTCTGGGCGGCAGATTCCACACTGCTTGATGAGTCCATAACTGAAAAGATGAGGGAAACGAATTGTTAAGAAAGGTACACAGGTGAATCCCGGTTGGCCCTGCATCTCGGGCGGAACCAGCACGACCCCGAACAGGTTTCTGAGGGTGTCAAAAGGAGGTTTGAGAGCAAGATACGCAAGCTCATTGACATGATGTAGATTCGGCTGGCCCAGCGCAGCAAACATTCTCGAGCAAACCACGCCCGCCAATGTCGCCCCGATGCAACCCCCAACCAGCTGAAAGTCCGATTCAGACCATGCGATAGTCGCCCACACGAGAGCCAGCAGGATCGTCGATTCTCGCGTCAGAAATAGAGCAAACAGGATAATTAGCGCGACTTGCTTGCAGCCTTTGCATAGCGCGACGAAAAAGCAGCCGAGCAGGGCAGCATAAAAAAGCTCCTGGCAATAGTACAGCCGAAACATCTCCTCCACGACCAGCGGCGTGAAAAGAAGCGGGAGAACAAGAGCGGCGCAGCCGACGGCTTGCCGTAGAAGCCAGGCCACTGTCCAGATAAAAGTCGCCAAGGAGGCGAGCGCAACAATGAAAAAAGCCCGGTCAATGTTCATCGACAGTGCGAAACTCAGCAGCCGTACAAAAGCGGGATGCAGCACGCGGCCGGAAATCGAGCCTAACACTTCGTTGAACCGCCCCAGCGCCATCGCTCTGTACTCAAGGCTGTCAACAGCAATGAACGGTGCTGTTTTCATCCAACCGGCGGCGACCAGCAGCCCAAAGGTAAATGCGGCCCAAGGGAATGGCGGTGCCAGCCAACGGCCTAGGCTCTCAGAAAGACGCGGGCACGCATGATCGTCAAGTTGAACGATCGGCTGAGAAGTTGGAACGCTAGCACCCATCGCCGCGAACAATTTTAAATATAGTCCTCACCAGGATTTTTATATCGAGCCACAACGACCAATGGTCAATGTATTCGCAGTCTAGCTTGACGACCTGCTCAAATTCATTGATCCTGCCGTGGCCACTAAGCTGCCACAGTCCTGTGATCCCAGGCCGCATGCTCAGCCGTCGATGATGATGCTCGCGATAGGACGTGGTCTCGTCTGCTGTGGGAGGACGAGTGCCGACCAGACTCATATCTCCTCTGAGCACGTTCCAGAACTGAGGAAGCTCGTCCAGGTAGCGGCGGCGTAGGCTGCGACCGATGGTTGTCACGCGTGGATCGTTTCGAATTTTGAACATAGGCCCTTGCATTTCATTGCGTGAGCCCATCGTAATCTGCTGCCGTTCCGCTCCTGACCACATCGTACGAAATTTGTACAGTGTAAAAGCGCGCCCATTCTTACCAATCCGCTGTTGGCGAAAAATCGCAGACCCGCCGCTCTCCCGCTGTAGCCTCCGTCCATAGAACATATAAACGATGCCGCAGAAGAGCACTCCGATTGCCGCGCCCAAAAGATCGATACTGCGCTTCAACAGCAAATGAGTCGGATTTTGCGGGACACCAGCGAGCGAGACCAGGAAGACACCGTCGCCAAGATATTCTGCCCCCCAATGTCCTAGTGCCGGGCAGGGCAGATCAAGCCAGATTCGCAACACGATCCCCCGCACTGAACAACAACGACTAAGCCGTTCAAGGACATTTTGTTCCAGCGGAGCAACTGCAATGACTTCGTCGACAACGTTGTCGTGCAGTAGTTCCGGCAACTCGTGGAGGCCTCCAAAAGGTACCTCCGATCTGGGGGCCTCAGGACGGCTTCCATTAGCACTGGACGGGTCCAAAACACGTACAACGTCGGATAGCAACGAAGCTCGTCCTTGCATCAGACGCAGGTAACGGTTGGCCTTATCGGGATCCGACACCAGCACGATCTTGCGCCGATGCGAATCCGTGCGGCGACGAGCATTGCAAAGGTAGGCCGCAAGTAGCAATTTTTGAGTAACCAGGAGCACGAAACTAATCGCGACGAAACTCTGCAGCAGTAATCGGCTTACTGCTTCCGAACGGGTCAAGTACATCACGCTGAATAAAAGCAGCCCCGCGATAAATTGTACCTCCACCAGACGGGTAAGCAGCGTGTACCGCGAGTTGTATGCTCCCGAGTGATAGAGCCCGACTGCGCTCAGGCATACAACCCATATTAGAGTGATGGGAATGAGCAGCCATGCATATACGACCAAGGGTGCAAACTCCCGGTGAAACGTGACAGCCAGGATTAGATAGGCGACAGCCAGGCCGGCGATCAGTGTAACCACGTCGACCACCGCTACCGCAAGGCGAAGAAGTCTTCTGCGGGCAACCAACATCGCTCAAACCGGTCAGTTAGTGGATCAATGCGCCTGCGAGCGCCTGTTCTCGACCCATCGAGGAATTAACCAAAGACTCAAGCTGCTTTGCTGTGTCGGCGAGGATCTGTCCGCGATCCCATCTGCTCCGCGCATATTCGCGTGCGCGCATGCCCATCGCGAGTCTCTCGTCGGACCTCCTCCGCAGCAGTTCGATCGCTGCCAATAGTGCGGCCGGGTTGCCAGGTTCCACTACGAGGCCTGCATGCGTTTGAGTGATCACCTTCGCCACTTCGCTCGTGCTGTTTACAGACGCGATGAGGGGAAGGCCCGCGGCCATGAAGGTCAAGGTCTTTGAGGGGAACACTATATCCGTGACCGCCCGTTGCTGCGTGATCACCGAGATATCGGCCGAGGCCAGCAAATTAATGAAGGCGCTTTGGGTTTGAAGAGGCAGAAACTGGACGTTCGAAAGCGCTCGCGAAACGGCCTGATGCTGTAAGGACTTCCGGGCAGCTCCGTCGCCCACCAGCAAATACTCTATTTGGGAGTCCTGGCGAGAGAGCTCCGCCGCGCCAAGCATCACCTCGAGACCTTGCTTCTGCCCCATGTTGCCAGCGTGAAGCACCAAACAATCCTTATGCACCCCATTGCCGCGAGAGAAGCCAGCGTTTTTGTTATTTGGAGTGATGCGGAAGAATTCCGGCGCCGCCCAATCAGGAAACAACTTAACCTTGTGCGCGGCGATCTGCTTCGAGATTATCCGCTGACGCATGGATTCTGTAAGTGTC
The DNA here is from genome assembly GCA_024281015.1 of Candidatus Binataceae bacterium. GTDB lineage: Bacteria > Desulfobacterota > Binatia > Binatales > Binataceae > JAMXLL01. The sequence goes on along the minus strand of JAMXLL010000022.1, from coordinate 22,061 downwards.
GAGATCAGTGATGCGTTGCGGTAAGCAAGCCGCTCAAGGGCATACAGGCTTCTCACCAGGAGACCCGTAGGCAACATACCGAGTTCGACTGCGGCATCAGGTTGGAGATCTGCCACATGGAGGACGTAAGGAATACCCCATCGGCGGCTCAGGATGAGAGCCGGTATCGTGAGGCCAAGGGGAGGTGACACAGCTAGTATGACGTCAGGCCGCTGCTGGACTAACGAACGCAGCAATGATGCCGCTACGAATGAACTTTCGTGCAGAACACGGCGGAGCGAGTTAATTCGCTTGGGCACGTAAATGCGTGAACGAAGAATCGTCACATCATTGCGTTCCTCGCGCACCAGAAGACGTCGCCGGTAGGCTGTCGCAATTCTCCATTCGGGATAGTACGGCAATGACGTACAGACGATGACCTGATGCCCAAGCGCAGCCAGATATTCACACCGCCCGGTCGTAAAAGGAGCGATGCCAGTCTTCTCAGGCCAATAGTTGATACCCAGAACGAGGATCCGCATCGCGGATTCATCCTCCTGCGTGGATTGATCGGATTTCGGAGAACAGAGTGTTTATGGCTTTACTTCATTGAACTTGCCCTGAACGAGCTTCTGACGAAATGCTGCATAACGCGCGCTCAGGGCTGCATCTGTCGGTGCGATAGCAAGCGCCCGCTGATAAGCCTGATCGGCGGCAAAGTACTCGTAGGCGCCTTCTTCGGCCGTTGCCAGGTCAGAGAGTGCAACGACCGAGGATGGATTTACTTTGAGAGCTTTGCGCAAGTAGTCAGCGGCCCGATCGAACCTGTTGATCGCCAGGTCCAATTCCCCCATTCGCACGAGGGTCTCAAGGCTTGAGGGCTGCATTGCGAGCGCTTTTTCCAACGCTGTTTCGGCATCAGCGTTATTGCCGGTTTTTTGAGCAGCCCAACTCAAGGCGAGATAGAGTTTAAAGGGGTCGGCACCTCTCTCGATGCCTTGGGCAACCGTGGCCTCCGCTGCGGCGAGATTCCCCTGAGGCGCCCACAATTGCATGATGATATGTTCGTAACCGTTCGAATCCTTCGGCGCTGCCGCGATTCCTGCCTCAAAGGAGACACGAGCCTTCTGGAACTTCTCAGCCTTGGCATAGGCAGTTCCCGCATTCAAGAAATATGCAGCGCGCAGCTCGGAATCTCGCTCTTTTCCCGCTGCCTCCGCATATAGACGGGCTTCGGCCGAAAAGTTGAAGAGCGAGTCATAGTAGCCGGCAAAATTCTGGAGCGCGCCTTCGTAGCCGTGACCAACTGCAGCGCGAAAACCCGCCTCGATGGCAGTGCGATCATCTGGGGAAAGCCAGGGAACTCTCCGCGGCTGCAGGTATAAATGATTGTCGAGCGCCGGGGAGTACAATACAGACTGGCTGACCTGGTTAAATGCTTCGCGCTCGTAGCCCAATTGAAAGAGCGTTTGCGCGTAAAGGTCGCGTGCGAAGGGATTTGTCGGTTCGAGCCAAACTGCCGCGCGTAGCTCCTTGATCTCATTGCTCAGAGGCGCGTCGTCGCCAAGGGTCCTTACGAGCATGAGATGCACTCGTGCGTTAGCCGGGTGTGCATTCTCCAGTGAATAAGCTTCTTTAAGTGTGGCAGGCACAGTCAAATTATAGGGATATGGAATTTTTTCCTGGACGATTGATGCTGCTATCAATCCTGCCCCTGATAGCATACCAATCCCGCACGCTAACCTTCTGTAGTGGCGACGACTGTATTCAGGTTCTGTGAAGTTCTGGTTACCCAAGCGCACCGCGAGGGCCAATAACAGGGTGAACAGTAAAGCGTTGGCGGGAGTCTGCAGGGAGAAATCAAAAAACTCATGCACAGCTACTGCGCTTAATGCCGCAACACATGCACCGGCGAGGACCACCCGTTCGCGTTTTATCCGTCGCATCGCACGCCAGACACGAGCGAGTATGCTCGCAAAGAAACATGCCGCCAATCCGAAGCCAAACAGCCCGGTTTCAGCGCCTAATTGGATGTAATCATTGTGCGTAGCATTCCAGAAAGTAGGTGACCAGGGGGGAGCAGCGTAGTGTGGAAAGATCTCCGGCCAGCATCCAAGCCCAACACCGAAAATAGGAAAATCCCGGATCATCTTCAGCGTATTCTTGGCCGGCTGCAAGCGGCTGCTAACGCTGTCCTGCCCGACAGTTTGCTGCAATCGTAGATCTGTCTGCGTCCGGCCACCAGGACCTAGCAGCAACAGGACCAGCAGAAAGAGCCCGAGACCTCCCCACGCTGCCATTCCGGCGAAATGCGGCATCCGATGCGACCGTTGATTCTTAGGCCAAAGGCCCGCAACAACTGCGAACCCGGTAAGCGCTCCCAGCCATCCTCCTCTGGAAGAGCTAAGAAGAAGTGCACTCGCTATGACGATGACTGCTGCTGCGAAAAAGGCTCGGCCAGCCGAAAGATGCCGTCTTATAAACGCCCCGGGCATAAAGACCGCGGTTAAAGCAAACGGCAAAACCAGATCCAGATAATCCGCGAAATGGTCCGGATTGGCGAAGGGACCCGTCGCCCGCAAGCCCCAGGGATTCCCGTTTTTCCAGTCATATGGCGTAAAAAGCCAGAGGGTCTTGCCATTCGGAAGGGCTCGCGCCAACAGCGCGATTGACGCCGCCATTACTCCAGCGACCAATGCCGCATTCAGCAGCCTGCGGATGAATACCGGTTCGCTTTCCGAGCTTAAAGGGTAGGAAGTGATAAGAAGGAAAAGGCTCAAATACGCTATCAGCTTCAGTAGTGCGACCCTAGTAAGAGATGCGTCAACAGAAAGCGGACGCCAACGGGAGTTTATGTCGGCCTTCGCTTGGTCGGTAACTCCTTCTGCTCTATTTGCGCCGATGCGACGACCAATTAGCGGGACTGCGCCCTGTTTCGCCGCTCTTAAAAAGGGGATGCTGGCGCCACGAGCTATCTCCAGTGAGGTAGGAAGCAATGCAGGGGTTTGAAAAGGATGCATAGCTGGAAGTGGCTGCCGGTCGAGGGCTTCACCAGCCCACCCAGGTAGACTGTTGCGGTACAGGTTGAAAGTAGATGGAGAAAGGAGCGCCTCCGCCGAGGGTGGCAAGGGCATCAATTGGAAACCAACCAAGGCCACAAACAGTGCTGCAGGAATCACTAAGCGGTAAACAGCCGAAAGCGATTTTGCGGCATTCGGCTCGATGACGGCGAGGGGCAACAGCGAGCAGATTACGAGTAGGAAAATCGCCACCTCCATTGCAGCGAACGCCCAAGGCTCGACCGACCCGACGGCAAGCGGAGTGAACAGAATGAGGCCTACCAGTCCCCAAGTAGTAGTTGCTAAGCCAATGCCTAGCGGCCCTGTGGAGCGTTCGTGATTACGTTCGTGATTTCTGCGCAGGTCTATGCTCTTTCCCGGGTTCCAAACTGGTTGGTTCTAACTCACAGACGCGGAATCGTTTCGATAATAGTATGACTTGTACGGATTATAGTAATAGTAGTCATTATTCGTGTTGTCGACGCGATTCAGAGCGATGCCAAAAATCCTGGCTCCGACATGCCCGAGACGCGCACACGCCTGTCTTACGATTCTCTTGGAGGTCGAAGCTCCGACAATCATCAATACACCATCAACCAGAACCGCCAACGCAGTCGCATCGCTTACGGGCATCAACGGCGGCGCGTCGATCAGCACGTGATCGTAATCCTGGCAGAGCCGCGTCAGCAACTCGCGCATCGCCATAGATGCCAGGAGCGCCGCCGGATTGGGGCAATTGTTACCCGCACTTAAGAAAAACAAGCCACTGCCGGTGTGATGGATCACCTCTTGGGGCTGCTTCTGGGCAGTAAGCACTTCGCTCAAACCTGAATGGTTTTCGACGCCCAGAATGTGATGACAGCGCCCTTTACGGAGATCAGCATCAATCAGCAGCACCCTGCTACCGGTCTGTGCAAAGGCCAACGCTACATTAAGAGCGGTGACGGTCTTTCCTTCGTTTTCTACCGCGCTAGTGAAGAGGATGCTCTTTGGGGTGCGGCCCGCCTGCGAGAACAGCAACGCTGTGCGAATCGCGTGGTAAACCTCGGCGGCGGGAGATCGGCCCTCGACTTGAACCACGATTGCTCGGTCGGCCGGTGTTTGTGCTGTAACCTCCTCGGGAGCCGTCGTTGCTCTTTCGAGCGGCCGACGTCCGTAGCCGGCGCGGGACAGCTTTGCAAAATCGGGCACCAGGGCGAGACTCGGCAGGCGAAGTTCGCGCTCGATCTGCTCGGAGCTCTTAAGTCGGTCGTCTGCGAATTCTCGAAAAAAGGCCAGACCAATCGCACCGAAGAGTCCTAGCACTGCACTAAGCCCAAGACTCAAGAGCTTTTTCGGGCTTGAAGGAATGCGGGGCGCTTCTGCCCGGTCGACGACCGAGACGTTGGATGCCGGTGCGTCGGCAGAAACGTCGAGTTCCCGCACTCGCTCAAGTACGCTTTTGTAAAGATTGCGACTTGCATCAACCTGGCGGACCAGCACCGCATCCTGCAGGGAAGCATCGTTCAGGGCGAGCACCTCCGATTTGACGCTGGCAATTTCCTGTTCGAGCATCCGCTCGCGCGCCGTTGCCGATGAGTAGTCGGATTGAACTTCGTTAGCTGCGCGGCCGATCTCTTGTTGAAGCTGGGCCCGGCTCTGATCGAGCTTTGCCTTAAGATTACCAAGTGGTTGGTAACTGGGGTTGAACTGGTTGCTCATATCCGCGTACTGTGCGGCGAGCTCTGCCACTCGTTGCTTAAGGTTCTGGATGAGCTGGTTCTGCATCACCGCAGGCAGCGCAGCGGCTTCACCTCTGCGAATGAGCTGCTGTTGCACCTCAAGCGCTATCCGGGAAGTTTCTATTTTGGCCAGGGTGTTGTTGAGATCAGTGAGCCGCTGTTCCAACATCTCCCCCTTGCCGCTCTCGCTCAGCGAGAAGGTAATAACCCCGTGCTCGCGCCGATAAGCGTTCAGTGCGGCCTCAGACTTCTCTACCCGGTCTTTGAGTTCGGCCAGTTTTCCGGAGAGGAATTCTTCTGCGTTCCTCGCCGCATCGGCCTTAAGCTCCATACCTCGACGAATATAGGCATCCACGTGCGAGTTTGCGATTCGGGCTGACAGCTCGGGGTCGGGTGCAGTGAAAGCAACGACCACTAAATGAGTACCGAGCCGAGGTTCTATCGCTAGTCTTTGAAGATACTCGTCAATAATGGTCGACGGTACTCCAAAGACTTGAGGGTCTTTTCCGGATTTATCTCTGTCGGGAGCCGTCAGCTGGTTCAGCCAGTCTTTCGCCCCGTCGAACCATCCTGCGATGAGCCCTTTAGGCGCTTCGTTAGTTGCGAAAAGTGGTTGATCAGCGAGAGTCAGCTCCTTGATAACGTTAGCTGCCAGACTGCGACTCTTGAGGATGTCGTACTGGGTTTTGTAATAGTCCAGGTCTTGCAATGCTGCGGCGGCAACAACCGGCTCCTTGGTATTGAGAACGGCAGGCGTCTGAGGCTCGATCAACAGTATACTCTTCGCGGTATAAACCGGTCTCAAGTTGAAGACAACCATACCGGTCAGGCCGATGGCGCCTACACATAGAGCGATCACGAACCGCAGGTGCTTTCGGATTACGACACAATAGTCGTGAAAGCCCGGCTCCTCGGCCGCCGACGTGCTGACACTAATCGACGGAAGTGGATCAAGTTCGCGCCGAATAAAATATGGAGATAGTTCCTGCACACTCTACCTCATGGTACCGGCAGATACATGCCGGTGCCGAACTTGGTAAACATTTCGTAGAATGCATACGGGACTGCGCCAACAGGAGAATTCTTGACGACGACGACGTCGCCCTCCCGGACTGGTACGTCGGGCTGATTGCCGGCTTCGACCTGAGCCAGATTTACGCCTATCGAACGCCGGGTCCCATCCGTATCGGTGCGCAACACCTCGGCCGAGTGGCTAAACAAGGCTCCGCCGGCCGCCGATACAGCGCTGACTGCAGTCATGCCGGGCATAATGTGGAAGGCGCCCGGATTCCGCACCCAACCGTCGACCATAACCTCACCGGCGGCCGGCACGATGATTGTGTCGCCGGGCCGCACCGGAACGTCGAGTTGGCTTTCGCTCTTTGCACTGGTCAGATTGATCTCAATTGGATCGGTCGCACCAAGTAGCGATAACAGATGATTTTCATTCGTCGTTGAGTCGAGCAGCGCTCCGGAGTTGACGGAATCGGGCACCACCCTATCGGAGGGCTCGGGGCTCTGGCGGTCGCTAGCACCCAGATCCGTGCTTATGTTTTGTATTTTGCCGGGGCCCACGATCACTGGCGCGCTCAGACTGTTAGCTGCCATTAAATGGTCATGATTCAGCGAGGGCGACGCCGGCACGAAGAGCACCCGCGAACTCGCCTGCTCCTCCATACCACCGGCCCGGTTAATCATACTGAGGACAGTGTCCTCCCGGCTGGCTATGGTATACAGACCAGCCTTTCGTACCATTCCCACCACCGCCACCTGGCGGCTTTGATACTGCACCACGAACACCTGGACGTCAGGGTTCTTCATCGGCTTGGCGAGTTGCTTATACAGCGCTTCCCGCAACTCTTCTTCGGTCATACCCGCCACTGACACAACGCCAGCGAGAGGGATTGATACTGTGTTGTTCTCGGACACTCGAACTCTGAATTTGTTGAGTTCGGCGACACGCGGAACAGTTACCTCGATCACATCTCCGGGGCCGATAGCGAGTTTGTCACCGAAGTTATCTCTTTCACGCTGGAAACGGAGCTGTACCAAGCGGTCGACATCGTCGCTTGGATTGTCTGCTCCCATGGGCGACCCACTTTTGCTGATCCGCTGGCTGTGGTCCGCCGCCGGCGAACAGGCAGTTATCCAGCAACATCCCCAGACGACTGCGAGGGGCCAAGCCCAGCCGAGTAATTTACTATACTGATCTCGTTTCACGGTGCACTTTACCTTTGTCGGTCAAACGGCTACCCGGCATTTGCCGACCTTCATCAGGTTTCGACAATGACCTCTATGGATTTGCCCGCTGGCTGGTTGTTCTCAGCGAGCTAAAAATAGATCTTTGGAATTACGGCGGCGGAAAGGTTCGCCGCCGCGGATTTCATCGTGGAGGGGCTTTCACAGCGACGGGCTGGCCGGCGGACCGGAGCTGGAACCGGAGAATTCACCGGAAGCGGCGAGACCACCTGCCACCCCTCCGGCAATCAGGACCGAGCTACCTGCCACGATTCCCGTGTATTCCTCGCCGGTAAAGCCGAAAGGATCACCGGCCAGCATCGTTCCTGTGCCCTCGCTCGCCAGTGCAATCGCCGAACTGTTGGCAGACAGATGCCAATCAATGGTCAAACCTTTAGCGCCCAGGTAGCTGACGGCATCGCCGCCCTTGAATCCTGTGCCGAGCGGATCGAGCGTGTACGTATAGATCCCTGGTCCGAGGCCACTCACAATGTAGTGGCCGTTTGCTTTTGACCGGGCTTCTCTCAGCGCATTGTTGCTCATATTTTTAATCGCAATTCTGACGTCTGCGACGGCGCCTCCCTGGCTGTCCGTCACAGTCCCGCTAACGTCGGCGCAAGAGGCCGGTTGTACTTCTGCTGAGAGGATTACTGCTGCTATCAAAACAACAAAGATCGCCGCTTTCATCATCCACCCTCCTGTTGGTCATTGCCTTCTCGCAGGGATCTTTTGGCGCGCCAAAATCCGCGAGGCCTGAAACTGATGCAAGAGGCGCGCTCGCCGATCAACTGGAAATTCCAACGAAGCGATCAGGAACGCCTCTCGCCTGCCCTCGCGCTCGTCTGAGCTTTGGTCTCGAGTTGCGAGCAGGGCATGGGCCGCTTCGCAGCCGCCCTTATCACTTAGGCATGCGTCCGCCAACCCGTGTCCAGGCCGTCTCTCCTGTGCAGCATGAGAATAACAACTTAAATACACTACCAGTTATTATTCAGATACCGTGAGTCAATTAAACACGCAATAAACGATCCTGAAGGCAGGTGACCTATTAAGGAGCTCGCGTCAGTTGCGCGATTGTTTTGGCGAGCGGCTTGGTGGCGTAATCCTGTCGCAAGCGCGGGTTAGAGACGAGGTTCGCGCGCGATTCTGACAGGAGGCTTAAATGGCCCGACCTGCGCGGTGCACGTCTCCACGCCAACACTGATGCCGAGCAGCCACCCCCAAGACCATTTTTTGGCGCCGTCGGGCACGGGCAGCGGTCATTCAATGCGCCGTTCGGGAGTACCCCGGGGTTATGCTGCTCATGCGAGCGTCGCTTGTATAATAGCCGCATGCCCTGGTTGCAGGTTGCTGACGAACTCGGTTTGCGCGTGGAGTTGGACGGTCCGCCGCAGCGAATTGTGTCGCTGGTACCGAGCTGGACCGAGACGCTATTTGCATTCGGCTTGAGTCAACAAATAGCCGGCATTACCCGCTTTTGCGTGGCGCCGCCCGAAACTGCTCAGGTCGCGAAAATTGGCGGCACCAAGAACCCGAACATCGAGGCTATAGCCGAGCTTGGCCCCGACCTGGTGATAGCTAATGCCGAAGAGAATCGCCGTGAGGATGTCGAGCATCTGCGCCGCCTCAGCATTCCCGTTTTTGTCACTTACCCACGCAAAATCGCCTCGGCAGTGGAGTCAATTCTGAAACTCGGCACGGTGGTGAACTGCGAAGCTCAGGCAAACGCGATGGCGCGCGGAATCGTTCGCGAAGTGAGCGCTATCGAAACCGAACTCGGCGCATGGACCAAGCTGCGCTTCCGCGCTTTCTGCCCCATTTGGAAGAATCCCTGGATGAGCTTCAATGCCGATACTTATGCCCATGACGTGCTACGAATGCTCGGCTTCAACAACATTTTTGGCTCCGCTGGTGAACGTTACCTGCGCACCACGATCGAAGAAGCCGTCGAACTAAGGCCGGACTTTGTCTTGCTGCCGGACGAGCCATACGAATTTCGCGCAAAAGACCTCGAGGAGCTCAAAGGATCACTGCCGCCGCCCCTCAGCCGGCGCGTGGTACTCATCAATGGCCGCGACCTTCATTGGTACGGCGTGCATATGCTGACCGGTTTGCGCTCGTTGGCAGGATTACTGGCGCGGGTGCGGGCCGCCGCGGTATAGGGTGATGATGAATCGGGGTCATAGTCCCCGCGTGCGCCCTTAATTCGAGCCTATGGAGGGAACATGGCTGCGCCAGCGCCGCTCACTGGAATTAAGATTCTTGATTTGACCAAGCTCGCCCCTGGCCCTCACTGTACGATGATCCTCGGCGATCTTGGCGCTGACATTATCCGGGTCGAAGAACCCGGCGAACCAACGGGCAGACGCGCAGCTCAAGCCGGCACTGGGCAGGTGAAGGCGCCGCGCCCCAGTTACGCGCCATCGAACGCAGTGGCCCGCAACAAACGCTCAATCGGGCTGAATCTCAAGAGCCAACCGGGGCGTGACATTTTCCTGAGGCTCGCACGGGAGGCCGATGTGGTGGTCGAAGAGTTCAGGCCCGGCGTAGCCAAGCGGCTGGGAATTGATTACGAAGTGTTGAAGCAGCTTAACGAAAAGTTAATTTATTGTGCGGTGACAGGTTTTGGGCAGACCGGACCTTACCGCGACCTCGTGGGCCATGACTTGAACTACATTGCTCAGGCCGGCGCGCTTGGGCTGATCGGCCGCAAAGACCAGCTGCCCACTATTCCCCTTAATCTGCTGGCTGATTACGCCGGCGGCGGGATGCACGCTGCTATTGGAGTGTTAGCTGCCCTGGTCGCGCGCAGCCAGACCGGACGCGGACAGTATGTCGATATCGCGATGCTGGATGGCGTGATGCTGGTATTGGCGCAGGCGCTGAGCACCTACTTTGGCAACCGCCGGGTGCCGCAGCGAGGTAGCCAACCAGGCGACGGCGGCGCTCCCTTCTACAACATGTATGAAACCAGCGATGGCAAGATAATCACAATAGCTTCGATGGAACCGTGGTTCTATGCCAACCTGTGCCGCGCACTGAACTGCGAGCAATTCATTGGCGGCCAATACGACCGTGACCAGTGGCCGGCGATGTTCGATCATTTTGCTCGTACGTTCAAAACCCAAACTCGCGACCAATGGTGGGAGATCCTGACCCGCGCCGATATATGTGTGGGCCGAATGTTGACGCTGGATGAACTGGAATCGGACCCGCAGATCCGCGCTCGTAATATGATCGTTGAGGTCGAAACCCCGGCAGGCGAAACTGTCAAGCAGATCGGCATTTCGGTCAAATTGTCCGAGACTCCCGGCTCGATCCGCTCGCTTGCACCGCGATTGGGCGAGCATACTGACGCAATCTTGGCAGATTTGGGCTACACCCCACAGGACGTTGCACGTTGGCGCAGCGAGGGCGCCGTCAGGTAAATGGTGATGGCCGCTAACTCGAGCATGTTTATGAGGCCTGCCCACGAACCGCTCGTGATCGAGCGGGCGGAGGGCCCCTGGCTATATACGAAGGACTCCCGGAGGATTCTTGACGCCGGCGCCGGCGCGGTCGTGGTCAACATCGGGCAAGGACGCGAAGAACTGGCGCAGGTCGCAGCCCGGGAAATGGCCCGCCTCAATTACATCGTACCTGTGTGGTCATCTGCGGCACGTGAGCGCCTGACCGAGCGGCTTGCGCGATGGACTCCGGCAGGCTTGGATCGATTTTTCTTTACCAGTGGCGGCTCCGAGGCCGTCGAGGCGGCACTCAAGTTCGCTATCATGTATCAGAAGGCGAAAGGACGGCCGCAAAAGCACAAGATTATCTCGCGCTGGTTTTCCTATCACGGCAACACGCTTGCGGCGCTTTCAGTAGGGGGTAACTTGGGCCGCAGGGCCGACTATGAGCACGTGCTGCTGCAGTGGCCGCACATCGGGCCGCCTTTTTGCTATCGATGTCCCTGGGGCAAGACTTACCCTGGATGCGGCATTGATTGTGCCACGGCGCTCGAAGAGGAAATCGTCCGACAGGGCGCCGATTCCGTCGCAGCATTTATCGCTGAACCAATGATGGGCGCCACCGGTGGCGCGGTTCCACCGGTCAGGGAATACTGGCCCAAACTGGCCGAGATTTGCCGGCGTTACAACATTCTGCTCATCGCCGATGAGGTAATGACCGGCTTCGGTCGCACGGGTGAACGTTTTGCGGTCGATCATTGGAAGATCAAACCCGATCTGTTGATTGGGGGCAAAGGGCTGACTGGTGGTTATCTGCCGATGGGCATGATCGCAGTAGACGAGAAATTGGTTGAGGAATGTGAGCAGGCCGCCGCCGATTTCATGTTCTACACCTACAGCGCTCATCCGCTCGCCTGTGCAATTGCTGACAAGGTGCTCGAAATCATGGAACGCGAGCATCTGGTCGAACGCGCCGCCACCCTGGGCGCTCAGCTTGGAGCACAATTGAAGGAGAGGTTGTCGGGCCATCCGATGGTTGGCGACATCCGCGGCACCGGGCTTTTCTGGGGTCTCGAAATTGTCCGCGACAAAGGGACGAAAGTGCCTTACGCCCCAGACTTGCGCATAACCAGCCGCCTGGTCGGCGCGGCTTTGAAACATGGGTTGTTTGTGTATCCGACCAGCGGAATGGCCGGCGCTGCGGGCGGCGATGGAGTAATGATAGCACCGCCTTTCGTGATCGGCCCCGCCGAGATTGATTATCTCATTGGCAACCTGCACGCTGCTCTCGATGAAGTCCACGCTGGCATCTAGGAATGTCCAGGGCACGGGGGCAATCGGCGGTCAGAGCTAGGCCCGCTCAATTTGAACCTGCAGCCTCGAAAGGGTCGCGGATAAGACGGTAAGATACGTCATCTTAATAGGGCTCCAACTGGAGGCGTGCCGATGGCGGATATAATCGGACCCACCTCACACTTCTTTTACTCGCAGCGCCTGAAGCTGCACTACGTTGATTGGGGAAATCCCGACAAACCTCTGGCAATTCTGGTCCATGGCGGCCGCGACCACTGCCGGAGCTGGGATTTCGTTGCGCTTGATTTGCGCGACCGCTTCCATGTGGTAGCGCCTGATCTCCGTGGCCACGGCGATTCCGATTGGTCTATCGGTGGCAGCTATTCGATTACCGACCATGTACTCGACCTCGGCCAATTGATGAACGCGCTCGAACCTCGGGAGCCGGTGGTTTTACTGGGCCACTCACTGGGTGCGGGAGCGGTGTTGCAGCGTGCGGGGGTCTTCCCCGAAGCAGTGCGAGCGGTGATCGCAATTGAAGGGCTCGGGCCGCCAGGGGCGATGATTCGCGAGACCCCCGCGCATGAACGGATGCAGCATTGGGTGATAGATATGCTGGCGCTGGCGCAACGGAAGCCCCGCGAGTACCCGTCGCTCGAGACGGCCATGGCGCGCATGCATGAAGCTAATCCTCATTTAACGCCCGAGCTTCAGCATCATTTAACTGTTTACGGCGTGCGCCGAAACGAAAACGGCACGTTTTCCTGGAAATATGACAATTACACCCGCGCAACTTCGCCGTTCCTGTTTAATCTGAAGGACGCGATGGAAATGTGGTCGCGGATTCGATGCCCCGTGCTGCTGGTGCGTGGCGACGCGTCATGGGCTGGTGATTGGGAACGAGACGGGCGGTTAGACGCCTTCAGGACCGCCGAAACGGTAACGATCCCCAATGCCGGCCATTGGGTCCATCACGATCGCCTGAACGAATTCTTGCACGTGGTCCACCGGTTTCTCAACCTGTGAGTTCCACCCCAGGTCCCGCTGCGATAGCCAAAGCCGCCGGGCGCATTGTCCGCGACCAACCGCTCACTCTTCGAACTGATCAAGCCGAGTACCTCGAGTTGGTGCTGTTGGCGGTCATAACAGGTGTGCTCGCCGCCATGGGCAATGTCGGATTTCGCGCGCTGATCCGCCTCTGTGGATGGCTTTTCCTGACGATGGAATCGAGGGCCCTGGGAGTTGAACGGGCCTTTGGCAGATTGCTGCTCCCGCTGGTGCTGCTATCGGGCGGAGCTGCAATTGTGCTGCTGGATTATCTGTTTCCGGGCGAAGTGCTGGGTTACGGCTTTCCCAACTTTCTCGAAATGGTGAATCTCGGCAATGCACGAATCCATCGTGCATGGATTTTCATCAAAGCCATGGGTGCGGCGCTGTCGTTGGGCTGTGGCGCATCGGTCGGGCGAGAGGGACCGATTGCGCAGATCGGCGGCGCGATCGGCTCGACTATCGCCCAAAGCCGCAGCCTGTCAGCGATGCGCAGCAAGGTCTTGGTCGCGGCTGGGGCTGGCGCGGGAATCGCGACGACTTTCAACGCACCGATGGGGGGTATGATGTTCGCCCTCGAAATCGTGTTACTGGGCGAAACGGAGCTGGCCAATCTGATCCTGGTGCTGGTGAGCACCTTTAGTGCCGTAGTGACGTCACGCGGTCTGTTCGGCAATACTGCCTTGTTCCATCCGGCTCCGTTCGAGGTCAAAAGCTATTGGGAGATGATCACCTATGCCCTGATGGGTGGGTTTTTGGGCGCGCTGGCCGCCGGTTATATCAGATTTTTCCACGCCAGCTCCGCGTTCTTCCGCCGCCTCCAGGTGCATAAATGGCTTAAGCTCGGTGCCGGGCTTGCGGTCGTCGGCGTTATCGCCATTGTACTACCTGACAACTTGTCCGACGGCTATCCGGTCATAGACCTCGCCTTTGCCGGCAAGCTCGGCGCGATAATGCTCGGTTCGCTCGCCGCCGCAAAATTTGTTGCCAGTTCGGTTTCGCTCGGATGTGGGGCGCCGGGGGGGATTTTTGGCCCAACTTTCTTCATCGGCACGATGGCTGGCGGTGCCTTCCGCCAATGGTGCAGCTTCCTATTGCCTGGGCTAACTGGGCCACGTGGCTCATATGCTCTGGTCGGACTGGGCGCCTTTTTGGCCGGCGTCACCCATGCGCCGTTGACTGCCATACTGCTGCTGTTCGAGATGACGCGCCTCGATCCGGTGCTGGCGCTGCCAGCCATAGTTTCGACGGTCACGGCTCTAATTGTCGCCTATGGCATTGAGCGCGAATCCATCGATACTTACAGCCTAGCTCGTGAGGGAAAGTCGCTGGCGATCGGCCGCGAGCGTCGCCTCCTGACCCAACTGACGACATCGTCAGTCATTACCAGGCAAGTTCAAACGGTGCGTGCGAACGCGCCGGCCGCGGAGGTTTTAGCGCTCGCTGGGGAAACATCGCAGTCGACATTGCCGGTGCTAGACAACCAGGACTTTCTGGCCGGATTGATTGTCACTCGCGATCTGCTCTCGACATTGGTGGGCGGGGTCGAGTTGGGTCCGCTGGTCAACGCCTACGACCTGAGCCGCCAGAATCCCCCCGTGTTGGCCCTGGAGTCGAGCCTCGATGAAGCGGCGCAACTGATGGACTATGAGGCATTGGAAGAATTGCCAGTAGTCGAGCACCTTGGCTTCCGGCAAGGCAAGTTCGTGGGTCTCGTAAGCAGACCGAGCATTGCGCAGGCCTTCAACCGGGTAGCGGTTTCGCTAGCTGCAACAGGCACGCGCGATACCAGCATTTTTTGGGCTACCGGCTACCGCGTTAGCCAGTTACGTGTGCCGGATAGCGCGCAGGGTAAGACGTTGCGAGAACTGGAACCGCGTGCGCGATTCGGTGTGAGCGTCCTGGCAGTACAGGGAGCAGGGGATCCCGAATCTGGCTTCTCCCCAATCGCCCCCGATCAGGCCTTGAACCCGGGAGACCTGCTCCTCGCCGCCGGACGCTCGGCGGATTTGCGGGCCTTCCGCCGAATTCTGGACGATACCTCGGGTTAAACTCGCTGCTCGAGGAGCTTAACCGGAGCCACATTATCGCGAGCCGAACGAGCTTGAGCGTGAGCTGAGTCACGATCAAGCGGCAGTCCTGGTAATTTATTAAGGCGACAGGCTGCGCAGTTTTCTCGCGGCCAATGTTGGTGTAAAGGAACAATTATAAATTCCTGAGAGGTGACGACCCGATTTGGAGGCGCGAATGGCTGGCGACGACGGCTCGCGGCGATTCGTTGTGCTTTGGTGGGTACTTGCTTTTATGGCCGGTATCCCTGCTGGAGTTGTGTCAGTAATTTACTTTGGAATAACCAACACGATTTGGGGTTTGGCTGGTTTTGGTGTTCCGATCGCGGCGGTTATTGCAGCCCTTGAATGGTTTGGCTGGCATCGTAGCGCCAGGGTCTCGCGCCACCAATGGCGTCGCTCGCCCCGGTCCAAGACCATGCCAGTTCGGAAAGCCGCTAAGGGGCGGCCTCCGCTTAAACGCGGGCAGCTTCACGCTATTACCGGGCGCAAAACTGCCGAACCCCCTTCATCCTCTTCCCCGCCCTAACAAGCCGGGTAGCTCAACCCCAGCCATCGAGACGGGTTGGGAATCTGCTAACTTTTTCTGAGTGACGGCTCCAGTCGCGGAGCTGACCACGTCCGAAGGGAGTAGCTCATGCTGGATATCTTGATCCGGGGAGGCGACGTAGTCACACCTCAAGGCGCCGGAAAGTGGAACGTCGGCATTCAAGGAGAGCGGATTGTTTCGGTCGGAGTTGCGGATGGGGCTGCTCAGGCCCGCCGTATAATCGATGCTACCGGCAAAATCGTGGTACCGGGGGGCATCGAACCTCACGCGCATCTGGCAAGCCTGATCGGGATGCATCCGGCTGGGCGGCTTTTCACACTGGGGCCAGAGGAAGATACCTACGGAATGGCGTTTGGCGGGGTCACGACCCACCTTGATTTCGTCTTTGTGCATCCGGCTACTGACATTCCGACTGCCCTGGGCCGCAGACTTGAGCGATGGAAGAACAAATCATACGTCGATTACAGCTTTCACATCGCGCTCGGCGGAGCGCTGCCGGCCCGTATTTTCGACCAAATGCCCGACGCTATCGCCGAGGGATTTCCCAGTTTCAAAGTCTTCACCAACGAAGTACTCCCGCCACACCCCAAACGACTGCCCTTCAAGCTTGATTTCGGACGAATTGGACTGGCAATGGAACGCGCCGCGCGCCATGGCGGCATCCTGGTCGTGCATGCCGAAGACGATGACATTGTTCAATTCAATTATGAGCGGTTCAAAGAACAAGGTCTTGTAGATGGAACCAACCTGCACCTGGTCCACAGCAACTTGTCAGAGAAGCTAGCCTTCACCCGAACTATTCAGCTCGCCGCAGCGACTGGTGCAGCAGCTTATTTCGTTCATACCTCCGCGCGGGAAGGGGTGGAGTCGGTGGTTGAAGCGCGCGGCCACAATTTGCCGATTTACGCCGAAACTCTCCATCATTACGCCTGTTTCAACGCCGAGGATTATCGCAAGCCACGTGGCTTCTGCTATCACACCTATCCCTCGCTCAAGTATCCAGACGACAATCGCGCATTGTGGGAAGGCCTGGTGCGCGACGGCTTATCCACCACCGCCACTGACGAATATCCGACCTCGCTGGACGTCAAGCTGCGCGGCCGCAACATCGATGACGTCACCGGTGGGAATCTCGGGGCCGAGGCCAGGTTGGGCATCGTCTATACCGAGGGAGTGGTCAAGCGAGGGATGTCATTGCAGCGTTTCGCTGACGTGACCTCGACCAACGCCGCCCGGATACTCGGGCTTTATCCGCGCAAGGGCGTCATCGCCCCGGGCAGTGATGCCGACCTCTGTCTAATCGACCCCTTGTTCAAGAGAAAACTGACGCGCGACGACTTTCATGTGAGCGACTACAGTCCGTGGGAAGGATGGGAAGCATCGGGATGGCCGGTGATGACCCTCCTGCGTGGGAAAGTCCTGGTCGAAAACGGCGAAATGCGCGGCCAGTTGGGTGACGGTCAGCTGATTCAGCGCAAGATTGATCCGATCATTTTGCGCCGCCCCGCCAGTTGACCCCATTTTGCAGCACTGCATCAGCCGCTATTATCATCCGCAATCCCCGCTGGTCGCGGTGAACTAGCATGGCAAAAGTCGCATTGTTGACGGGTGTCACAGGACAGGACGGCTCCTATCTTGCCGAATTTCTATTGAACAAGGGCTACCAAGTCCACGGTATCGTACGGCGCAGCTCGAGCTTCGCGACCGGGCGTATCGACCATCTGCGGCGCGGGTACCGCAGCGGCCATTCAACTCTGCAACTGCATTATGGCGATCTGGGCGATGCCACCGGACTTCGTCGTATTATCGAACAGGTGCGTCCCGACGAGGTCTATAACCTGGCGGCCCAGTCGCACGTCCGCATTTCGTTTGATCAGCCGGAATACACCGCCGACGTTGTTGGCCTCGGGGCCTTACGGCTGCTCGAAGCGATACGCGACCACAACGTTCGACACCAGCGTTCGGTGCGCTTTTACCAGGCTGGCTCGTCCGAAATGTTCGGTAAGGCTGCCGAAGTCCCGCAACGCGAGACCACCCCGTTTCATCCGCGCAGCCCATACGCCTGTGCGAAATGTTATGCGCATTGGCAAACCGTCAACTACCGCGAGGCCTATGGTCTCTTCGCCACTAACGGGATTCTGTTCAACCACGAATCGCCCCGGCGCGGCGAGAATTTCGTCACTCGCAAGATAACCCGCAGCGCTACCCGGATTAAACTCGGCCTGCAGGACAAGCTCTTGTTGGGCAATTTAGAGGCCCATCGCGACTGGGGCTTTGCAGGGGATTATGTCGAGGCGATGTGGCTGATGATGCAGCAACCCGAGGCTGATGATTATGTAATCGCCACCGGCGAACATCATTCCGTTCAGGAATTTTTGGAACTCTCGTTCGACCGTGTAGGGCTTGACTGGCATAAATACGTCGAGGCCGACGAACGCTATTTAAGGCCGGCCGAAGTGGATCTGTTGTTGGGCGATGCAAGCAAAGCACGCCGCATACTTGGCTGGCGACCCAAGGTCAGCTTTGCTCAGCTGGTGGGGATCATGATCGAGTCCGACCTGGCATTGGCCGAGCGCGAACTCCGTGCCCTCGGCCGCTAAATCGCAGTCTTATTGGCGTTTACTTGCGGGTTGGAACGAAGCGGCCGGTTTTCTCGCAGATGCTGCGTATTCTGCCCGCACGCTCGCGCACGAGTGGATTCTCCATACTTGTTTCGAGGTCGAACGGTAGGCGCCAGCTCCAGTTCGCTTCACTCATTGTGCCCGGCAGATTGATGCGAGCATCCCAACCGAACAGGTCCTGAATCGGCGTCACTACCAACTGCGCCGGTGATGCGTAAATCCATTCCAGAATGGCATCGAGGCGCGGCAGTTCAAGTACGGCGCTATGGCAGGCGGAGCGAGACGCGGGGTTGATGGCTTCCATCAGTCGCATACGTTCGGCTTCGCTGGTCGTTGCCCACCAGGCGGCCAGCGTATCGGTGTCATGAGTCCCCGTCGTCGCCAAAGAAATCGCGGGGTAATCAGCGGGATTGGCGAAAGGCTCACCGGCACCTAAGCTGGATGAGGGCTGTTTTTCCCATCGCACCACCTTGTAACCCGGAATCGCCATGGAAGCGAGCGTCTCTCGCACAAATGTGGGAATCACCCCGAGATCTTCGGCCACAATCTGCATAGGACCGGCTTCCTCGAGGATGATTGCCAGGATTTCCTCGCCCTGGGCACGCTGCGCTGTCTCATTCGGGGGATCGAAGTCACCGCCGATTTCATCATCAGATGAATAGCCATACGTCCGGTAGAGGCCTACTACGTGGTCGATGCGCAGCACGTCATAAAGTTCGCGGGCATGGCGAACGCGCCGCCGCAAGAACTCAAAATTCCGCGCTCGCATCTGTTTCCAATCAGGCATCGGCAAGCCCCAACGTTGGCCGTGAACGGAGAAGGCATCAGGCGGGGCGCCGACGGCTCGGCGGACATCAAACAGCTCCTGCTGCGCCCAGACCTCCGCGCTTTCGCGGCCCGGCGAGAACGCCAGATCGCCACCCAGGAACATTCCGCAACCTCGCAGGCGATTGCGCAAGGTATGCCACTGGTGATGGGCGAGGAACTGCACATACTTTAGGACGTTGATATGTTCCGCCAGCGCGCCCGAGGCCTTAGCTAGAGCTTCTGGTTGGTGATTCCTCAATGGCAGCGGCCATTGATTCCATTCGACCCCGTGAAACCGATCCCTGAGGGCCCGGAATAGCGCGTAATCGTCAAGCCAGCCACGCTGCTGCTCGACAAATTGCGCATAGAGGTGGAGTAAAGCTAAATCACGGCTGGACTTGAAATGTGCGTAGGAACGGAGCAGCAATTCGCCTTTCAGTATTCGGAGCTTTATTTGATCAACCGGTTTTTCTGGATGACGAAGTGCGGCGCGCGCCGCGTCATATTCCCTTAGTTTGATACCTGGTAAGAGGTTGAGCGAAAGATAGATGGGGTCAAGGGCGAAGACGCTCAGGGCGTTGTAGGGACTGGTCTCGCCGGGGGCAACCTCGTCGATGGGCAGCAGCTGCAGCAAGCGATGGCCCATTGCGAGCGCCATCTCGGCCATCGGGAGCAATCCGCCGAACTCACCGCGTCCGAAATCGTGAACCGAGCGAATTGAGAACAGTGGAACCAGAATCCCCGCGCAACGAGAAATCATCCCACCTCCACCCTCGCAAACCAGCGACCGATGACGCGTAGTCAGAGCATCTCCCGCAGAACGCAAAACTTACTTCTGTGGCTTGGCCTCTTTCAGCTGGCGTTTCCAATCGAGGCGTCGTGCCTCAGCCCCCGCCGCCTCCGCCTCCTTTATCATGCCTTTCTTTTGATAAAACATGCTGAGATTGGTGAAGGCCAGAATATCCTCCGGTTCCTGCTCGATATGACGCTTGGTTACTTCGATTGCAGCATCAAGCTCACCTTTAGCCTGATAGCACATTGCCAATCCATGCACCGCATCGGTAAACTTCGGGTCGAGTTCCAAGGCCCGGTTATACAACGTGATGGCATCGTCGTATTTCTGGTCGGCGTACAGATCGATAGCCTCGTCGTAAAATTCTTCCTTATCAGGCATAAGGCGTCATAGCTCCCAAATTATTAAATTCATCAGCATTTATGGGATTTTTTGGAAATTCGGTAAATTGTAACAATTCGTCAGGCCGATTCGCCGAATTCCCCAATTAGTACAAGCATTTTCCCCCGATTTTAGCATTCCTTTTCGACCTCGATCATCTGCCGGTTACTCACCCCATTACTCCCCAAAATCGACTTGACTACCTGTCATACTTTCCCTGACTGTCGCTAAATTTTTAGAAAAAAGGGATGGTTGCTCCATGTCGGCTTCGGCATTTTCAGGACGGTCGGTATTTCTAGAAATTTTTCAGTCGGTGATCCGGCATATAAGGCTTTCTAAAGAAAATTCTGCGGCTACCGAATCGCCACTAGTTAGGCTCGCCTACTCAATGCCTTCGGTCAAGGTGCTGGTCCGGTTCTTTGCACCCTTGGGCCTGCTTCTCTTCACTGATGCGCCGCGCCACGGTTGCACGCCCTACTCTGAAGGAGTTAGCTTACGTGATGGATCAGCGTACCCGCGAACTTTTGAGGTCGTCAAAGCAGACCAGAGCCCAAGTCCGAGCCGAGTGCGAAAGAAGCAAACAAGTGATCCTCGAAACCCGACGCATCTTGGCCGAACTGAAGGAGCGTCCCTGGCGCACGCCGATAGCCGGATCAGATGGCACGGCTCAACTAGATGTGCAGCGTGATACCAGATAGTGATCTCGCGGTCCTGAATGATCTCGCAACTCAGGCCCACGAACTGACGAAGAAGTTCTTAGCCTCGAATGATCCGCATCTCCGGCAACGGTGTCTAGCCCAATTTCAAGCTCTTCACACCGAATTCTTGGCATTCGCGGCCAGATTAGGCATTCACCTCAACCAGACCAATCCTGAGCCTAGCCCTGAATAGACGGTTTGGGGATGATTGCCAACCGCGCTTACCCTTTATCCACGCTGTTTGAGGTCCGCGATCAGTGCTGCGGTCCACTGCTCATCATCGGCTGACATCTGCCAACCAGGCAGGCGATGACTCCGAAATGCATTGGAGTCTCATGACGAACATAGCGAGCGTGAGCAGCCGACGCTTGACAGTGAACATCACAAAGGCGTATAGGCGGCCAATGCTTGCCACTGCATGTTCACAGGTTCGCTTAACAAATGGAGCAATTTATCTATGGCCTCAATCCGCTTGGTTATTAACTTTCGGGTGAAGGCTGGAAGGGAAGCCAACCTTCTGGAAGCTCTCAGGGCAGCCAAGAAACACGATGACAGGTTGGGTGCGAGCTTCGTCGTGGTCCGCCAGGTGGCTGGTCCAGAGCCGGGGAATATTGTCGCAGTTATTCAGTATTCAGACTGGAACCATTACGCCAAAGGCGCATCAGATCCTGAGATTGCACAATTCTTGGAAAATGTGCGCCGGGATACCGACCCACCTTGGGAAAGTCTTACCGTGTCGATAAGCGAGGAAGTCGCACTTTAGATTTCCGGTTCCGTATTGGCCCCGTTGTGGGCAGTGACAAGCATCAGAGCTTATCTTGCTGGCAGGAATTGCGTTCAACCGATATTCAACCTCGGCAATTCCTACCAGCAAACAGGAGTATGGATAGCCTACCGAACTGAGCGGATTAACTCTTCAGCCTTCCAGTTCGAGGATTGCGGCGGCATTGGCGCTGGCCCTTTAATAGTGGTCGCCGTGGCGAGTATGAACCGTATAGAACCGATCATTTTGTTGCCGCTATTCGACTGGAACCGAACGGCAATGGCGGCTGGCGAGAGCCTGCCAATGGCCATGGACAGTTCACATTGACACCATCCGCATAGAACAATGCCTCATGACCTGCCGACTCATCTACGGCGAGGACTGTAATCCAGCGGCATTGGCCTTATAAGACGAACTAATATTTCTGGCCTGTATCAGAAATGTAACATAGGTTATCGGGGGTTCTGAGCGTGGCTTTTCGTGACCAACAAAACACATGTTACCACAAGGCAAGTGCCGATTGTATCTGTTGACAGCAGGCTACCCTTCCGAGCGCCAGATGCGTGAGGCCGGCCGATTTTAAACAATGCTGGCTACTC
>JAMXLL010000021.1 GCA_024281015.1 Candidatus Binataceae bacterium | reverse complement strand
AAGCCGTGGTGGCCGTGGATCGCCGTTGCGATGCTCGGCGCCTACCACGGCATTGACCCCTCGATGGGATGGCTGTTCGCAGTAGGGCTCGGACTCCAGGAGCGGCGCCGCGCCAAGGTTATCGCGGCCCTCTTTCCGATAGCTGTTGGCCATCTGCTCTCGGTAGCCGTGATCGTCATATCGATCGCCGTGGCGTTGAAGCCCGCATCGGGATGGGTGCGGCCGGTCGGTGCAGCCGCTCTGATTGCATTTGGCTTATTCCGCTTTTGGCGCCCGCGGGCGCATCCGCGCTGGGTCGCAATGCGTGTCAACTCGGCGGAGCTTGCGGCCTGGTCCTTTCTGATGGCCACTGCGCATGGCGCCGGTCTGATGCTGTTTCCGATCCTGGTCGACCTGCACCTGGCCACAATGCAGGCGCATCCTCACCATGCAATGACGATGAACATGCCAGCCCATGCCGCCCTGGGGTTTGAGCAGACGGCGGCTATCATCTTGCTCCATACGACGGCAATGCTGTTGGTCATGGGTACGGTTGCATTCGCAGTCTATCAATGGATCGGTCTCAAGATCCTGCGCAGCGCGTGGATCAATCTTGATGCGATTTGGGCCGGCGCGCTGATTACGGCTGGCACCCTGTCTTTGGTAATTTAGCGGTCAAGAGCAGGGGTGCATTGGTTGATTCGGGTGGCTGCCTCCTTATGTGAGCGGCTGCGCGGTGCCAGGAGAATTACTGGTACAGCCAAATGGGTGTCCTGGCGCGGATATCATCTGTTCGACAATAGGAGAGCAATCTAATGGCAGATCCCTGGACGCACCATACTATGCAGGTGAACGGTTTCCGCACGCATTATATCGTCGCCGGCTCAGGGTATCCGTTGGTCCTTCTGCACGGTTGGCCACAAACATCATTCGAGTGGCGCAAGATTATTCCGCGAATGGCTGAGCGTTTCACGGTTATAGCGCCAGATCTGCGCGGCTTGGGTGATAGCGAGTGCCCATTAACCGGATATGACAAGCGAACCCTCGCATCTGATGTATTTCAGCTCATCAGAGGTTTGGGTTACAGCACCATTGGTCTTACCGGGCACGATTGGGGCGGGACGGTGGCATTTTATCTTGCCTATGATCACCCCGAGATGGTGAAACGCCTGCTCATTCTGGAATCAGTGCCCGGCACGCGGGGTGACGAGCTTGAGCTACGAGGGATTCGTCGGCAATGGCATATGTTTTTTCACGGCGGCGCGCCTGACATAGCGGAGCTGTTGGTGCGCGACCACATAGGCTTATACCTCGATCGGCTGTGCAGCGTGGCTTGTTACAACCCGGCTCTGTTCACTCGCGAGGAGATGGCCGAGTATGTACGAGCATATTCGCGCCCGGGCTCACTGCGCGCCGGGTTTCATTATTACCGGGCGGGACTGGAAGAGGACGTGATCGCTTTCGCCGGATGCACGAAGAAGCTCGAAATGCCTGTTCGGGCCTGGGGTGGTGAACGCTTCATGGGCGACATTAGCGGGGCGTGGCAGCGTGTAGCAATGGATGTGCAGGGGGGAAGCGTACAACAGTGTGGACATTTCATGGCTGAGGAGCGGCCTGACTTCGTGTCAGGTCAGATGGACGAATTTTTCGGGCCGCTACGGGGCGAGCGCTCATGACAACACTCGCTACTTGGGACCGAGGCCTGTGGCCGGCCTGCTCACAATCCTCAGCGCGAAAACAGGCGCTCAGCTTATGTGAAGCAATTAACGCTGCGGGTTCTATATCATCACCAAAAAGGAGCGGCTTCTTATGCCTGATCCTGGTAGTCACCATGTGGCGGTCGTAAACGGGTTCCGCATGCACTATGTGATTACAGGCGGGGGATATCCTCTTGTGTTTTTACACGGATGGCCACAGAGCTGGTACGAGTGGCGCAGGATTATCCCCTCTATCGCGGCGCGCTTCACCGTAATTACTCCCGACCTACGCGGTCTGGGTGACTCGGACCGCCCATTGACCGGATACGATAAGCGTACCCTCGCTTCCGATGTGTACGCGCTGGTGCAATCGCTGGGCCTCAGTAAGATTGGCTTGATCGGTCATGATTGGGGCGGCACCGTGGCGTACTATTTGGCTTACGACCACCCGGAACTGGTCGAGCGGTTGATGATCCTGGACTCAATGCCTGGCCTCGGGCGAACCGGTGACAAAATCAATCGGGAAACTGCCAAGCGCCTCTGGCATGTATTCTTCCACGCCGGAATACCGGATTTGGCGGAGAAGCTGATCAGCACAAATCTCGAGGCCTATCTCAGATACTTCTTCAGCTCGACCGTTTACAATTACAGTCCGGCGGTCTTCGACGATGATGATATCGCAGAGTACCTCCGGGTCTATTCCGCTCCGGGCGCTGTTCGAGCTGGACTTCAATATTACCGGACCGCCTTGCAGGAAGATCTTGAAAGTCTGACGAGCTGTACCCGGAAACTCACTTTACCGGTCACCGCGTGGGCCGGTGAGGCTTTTTTGGGCAACATTGTCCCCTTTTGGCAGGCAGTCGCGGATAGTGTCGACGGGGGCGAGGTGAAACATTGCGGCCATTTTGTTGCTGAAGAACAACCGGAGTTCACTATTCGGCAGACGCTGGATTTTTTTAGTCCAATTCAATCCAGACCGTAGCCTGCTGGCAGGAGCACATCGACTCTCGCCGAAACTCGCCTTCTTGAAACCTGCATGGCCGGCCCAAGAACATTATGTGGGCGCCACGGTTTCCTCATGCGGCTAAATGGTCCGCCTTAAAGAAGCTGAAATGGATACTGGAGAACTTCCATGGCAACTGAGGGATCGCGAACAGCATCGCCTGCCAGGACTCTGCTCGATAGGGTCGCGATAGTGACCGGGGCCGGCCAGGGAATCGGTCGCGGCATCGCCCTGTGCCTCGCGCGTGCCGGGGCGCATGTGGTGATTGTGGAACAGGCGGCTGAACGTATCGCGGCGGTGTCGGCGGCAGTGGAAGATTTAGGCGTAAAGGCGCTTGGACTTACCATTGACGTTAGCCGGAGCGCAGACGTCCAGCGAATGGTAGCAGAGACTATTCGGCAGTTCGGTAAAATCGACATTCTCGTAAACGACGCCGGCAGGGTTTTGGTTAAGCCAATGGTGGAGCAAAGTGAGGCCGACTGGGACCGTGTCATTGATACGAATCTCAAGGGCGTTTTTCTCTGCTGTCGCTGTGTGGTGCCAGAAATGATTGCGCGCAAAACCGGCACAATCGTGAACATCGCCTCC
>JAMXLL010000020.1 GCA_024281015.1 Candidatus Binataceae bacterium | reverse complement strand
GTTTGTCCGGAAGGGCGTGCCAGTGACAGGGAATAAAACAATAGGGCGCTCAACGCAAAGGCAAATAGAAGTGATGGCTCGAAATGCGCATCTTGTTCCGCAGATAGAAGCGATGGGCATCGAATCGCTGAACACCGGAGTCGAGTGTCACGGCGCTACAATCCTGCGAGTTGGCGTAATCGATCAACCAGTCAAAGAGCCGTTGTCCGTGTCCTCTAGAGCGCTCCTCTGCCTTGGTGACGAGATCGTCGACGTACATGAATCGGCCGTTGTCGAGGTTCTCCGTGATGCGGAATCCTGCCACTGCTTTTGTCTCTCCACCCTCTCCCAATCTTGCAAGCCGAAATCCTTCTTTCTCTAGCCTCCTTACGGTCTTTAAAAAGTCGCTGCTCTTCAGATTAGTCCTGAGCTCACGCATAACGGCAAAACAGTCCCGAATCTCTTCGTCCGATTTAGCAATAGCTACGTGGTTCATTCGCCAGCCTTTCCCACCACCCGTGAAAATAAGACATAAAAGAGAGGTTAGTTAGCGATGTCAGATTGACTTCGAATGTGAAGAACGCTCTCGCTGCAATACGCCGCGACCGAAGGTCTCATCTGATAGGAATCCGTGTTCGTTCCGGTGTTGATGCAGCTTATGTAACCGCCGCGAATCTATGACATACGCTGCTAGCGAACGATCGCCGTTCCTTGCGAATAACCCAGTGCCGTTTTGCGGCCAGGGATCGGCAAGCCCCGCGACTGAAATACTTCTTAATCCGTGATACTCACACGGATGGGCCCAATCGCTTATTCCGACATACACCGAAAATTCGTAAGCTAAAATCGCCATACTTCGCCAGAGTGAACGCGCTGTCGCGCGGTGAGGAGCGTCGACTAATCGAAACCGTCGGTACCAGGATCAGATCAGGTCGGGGGTATTGCCCGATTTACTGTTGAAATTGAGCAGCGGCACTAATTAATTCCCGACTTACAAGTTTCAGGCGAGAGGCTAATCAAAGGCAGCCTCCCAGGCGGCTGTGTCTGCATATTCCCTCATTCGAACGATCAAGCCGTCACGAAAACTCCAAACATGAACAACATTGAAGTCTGCATCTCGCCCAGTTGCTCGTATCCGCACAGTTGGACGGTGGATAGCGATGACCGAATCGCCAGCCCCGACCAGAACGTCCTCGGTATCTTTAACCTCGGCTGCTTTACCCATCGCCATAAGGAATTGCTCGGCACCCTGCCGCCCACGCCAATGGCCAGCCCAAGGAACTTTGGAGGAACCGAATATGAACAACTCCACATCGTCAGACAGCATGTTCAGAACAGATGGAAGGTCTCCATCATTAGTAAGTTGATAGATGCGCCGAACGGCTTCAACGTTTTGCTGCTCGCTCATTCTAGACCTCCTGGATAGCGGCCCATTAGTTCACTCACGCAGCTTTCTCCGCATGGTCAACGATCGAACCTCGATCAATCTTGGCATCGTGAGCGCGCACGGCGGCCACGAGATCGGGATGGTGCGGTAACCAACAATTTTGCGGAAGCCGCGTTCAGTGTCGAGTACGCCGGCCGCGCTCCAGCGTAGCACCATGGTTCCGCTCTGCCAGCGTTTGACCCGTCGTCCGATCTCGCGGCCTCGACTGAAGAGGTTCTCAATCAGGTTGGTTGATGACAGTACCCGTTCGAGGTTTTCGGGCAGTCGCAAACGCATGACCGTTAGCGTTTCGTCCAGCCCTTCACGAAGCGATGCGGCTGCACCGGGATGTAGATCCTCAAGCCGTCGAGCGGGGTTCTCCAGCAACCGGCGAGCACGCTTGGCGTCCCGCGTCGCGTAGCCTGATTCATCGTGGTTCGCACCGTGGCGCGCAGCCGCTCCGGCAATGCCTCGCTCACGTTGCGCTTCTTGTGCTCGCGGCAGCGCTGGATCACTGTGGAAGATGAAGACGCCGTTCAGATCGAGCAGCACGAAATTGACGCCGGCCGGGCCCAACCAATGGACTATTCGGGCGAAGGATCCCACCCAGGGCCCCGCCATTCGCCAATCTCGGATTTCGGCGTTCCAGTCGGCCAAAATACCTCGGTGCCCCAGTCCTCCAGGATTTTCCCGTCGACGAATCGGTACCAACTCATTGAGCCGACAACGACCTTCTGCCCAGCCGGCGGAGATCCGGGACGTTGAGGTCCGATCCAAGTACCGGTAATCGTCCACCTGACTGCGACTCGGTCATTTTCGGCAATGATATCGTCGATTGTGGCGTGCACATCACGATAGAGCTGGCTGCCATACGTCGCCAGTTTCCGGGCGCCCTCAATTCCTCGCGGCCAATTTGGCCAGTTCGGTGAATGAAACGAGAACTCGGGTGCGCACACCTCATCAATGACCGCAAAATTGCCTCGGCGGAGTTCGTCAATGAATCGCCGGAAGATCGCTTTATTTTGTTCTGCTGTCATTCTTCGAACACATCTCTGCCGAATACATTGGGTTCGTTAACAATTACGATAACAGGTCAATCCTTGCTGCCCCGGGCAGCTCGCCAGGAAGTTTCGGAGCGCGGTGCAGGCTCTTAGAAATCACGGCTACCCTGTGAACGACGCTTTGCCGCAGCACCTGTCACCCTTAGGCTGGGAACATATCAACCTGACGGGGGATTATGTTTGGTATACGACTCTGCAAAGCAAACTGCGAAAGTTCAAGCCATCACGGGCATTCTCTCAGATTTAGGGTGCTTTATATTCCGTTTTCTCAGGAAACCCCAGCTTTCTTCTCTCCAGGATGATCTCGCGTGTTACCTTTTTATATACGCCCGGTTTCGCACGGCCCAGCGAGGCCGGATAACGTCAGCTCCCCTAACCCGCTCTGTAGCAGGAGCTGCCCACCGCGCTGCGCCGGCTCGGGAACGCATCGTGTTCTTGGGCCGTTTCCGGCTCTCGCTGACTTAACCTAGGCTGGGATTGCTGCGGACGAAACCCTATTAAGCGCCAACGAACAGAGTGACATCGTCGGCTCGCATCAAACTTTTACAAAACTAAGCCATTTGACGGCGGTCAAAAATTTACAGAACAAAGCCATTTTGACGGGGGCAACCCTTGGCGCTGGATACTTGCAGTAAAGTCGGACGGCGGCGGGGTGCAGTAAGGTCCCAGCTGCCAGCGTGATCTCCCGCAAATACCAATGTGGGGCGCTTCGCAGACAAGAGGGCGAAACCGGTACCGGCCGCCTCGCCAGGCTCGGCGGCTGTCCGAGATCCCTCTGCGCCTTGCCTTCGCTGCGGCGCGCGGGATGACATAAAAGCCGCGCTTGCTTTGTTTGAAATCGGCTTCCGCTTCTGTCATTCCGAGTGAGCCGGAGGGCAGCGAGGCAGAGGCTGCCCCGGGTCTTCCCGAGGGCAGGAATCAATGCGGCCGGGTCTTCCCGAGGGCAGGAATCAATGCGGAGCGATTAAACCGGTACCGGCCGCCTCGCCAGGCTCGGCGGCTGTCCGAGATCCCTCTGCGCCTTGCCTTCGCTGCGGCGCGCGGGATGACATAAAAGCCGCCCTTGCTTTGTTTGAAATCGGCTTCGCTTCTGTCATTCCGAGTGAGCCGGAGCGGCAGCGAGGCAGAGCCTGCCCCGGGTCTTCCCGAGGGCAGGAATCAACACGGAGCGGATAAAAAGGCGCGCCGGCCGCCTCGCGAATTCATGCAGGCGGGAATAAAGCCGACATAATCTGCCAACCCGGCGAAGCTCTGAAATCGTCGGATCGTCTGTCTCGGCCATCATGGAACTAGCGGTCTGCGGCTCGATGCTATCGATGGTGGTGAGCAGCTTGCCGGCCACCTTCTTGTCATGTCCCTATCGCATTCCGTAACGCCTGGGCGGCGTCTCCTATCGCCACTTTAGCCCTCTCCAGTAATCCGGGCATACCGAAGAATCCGTGAGTAACGCCGTCGTACCGTTTGAGAATCGTGGAAACACCTTCCTGGCTTAATCGCACCGCATAGGCTTCGCCTTCGTCCCGCAATGGGTCGTACTCGGCGGTAATCACAAAGGCAGGCGGCAATCTGGTCAGGCTCTTGGCATGCGCCGGGCAAGCATATGGATTACTGCGGTCTTCATCATGGGCAAGATAATGGCCCCAAAACCATTCCATGTCGGCGCGCGACAAAATGTAGTAGTTATCTTTGGCGAATTGGCTATGCGATGCAGTAGTTAATTCGGTAGTGGTCGCAGGATATATCAGTAGTTGATAAGCGATATGAGGTTCCCGCCGATCTCGCGCCATCAGCGCAACTGCGGCCGCCAGTGTCGCTCCAGCGCTAGTGCCGCCAACCGCTATCCGCATTGGGTCGACATTGAGCCGCATCGCATTATCGAAGACCCATTTTGTGGCGGTATAGCAATCCTCCGGCGCCGCAGGAAATTTATGTTCGGGCGCCAGGCGGTATTCAACCGATATCACCATGCAGCCGGATGCGTTGGCGAGCAAACGGCACGGCTGATCCGTCATTGCGATGTCGCCGATCACCCATCCGCCGCCATGGAAATAGACAAGGACGCCGAATGGCGGAACACCGGCTGGCGTGTAGATACGAATCGGGATATCGCCGCTGGATGAGGGGATTTTCCGGTCCTCAACTTTTGCGACGGGCTCGGCCTGACCCGGCTGTGGGCGAGCGGCAGCCAGCCGCCGGGCTTCATCCGGTGTTAACGTATGGAAAGCAGGATTGTTTGCCGCGGCCATTGCATCGAGCACTGATTTCATCTGAATATCAAGCGCCATTGTGCACTCCCTAAGGGTCAATCTCTATCAGCCCACAAGTAGAGCTGTCGCCCGCGAGTGGACCCATTCGCCGGTAAATCTGGGCTGCCCGAGCATCGACATGAGCCTAAGACCCGCTCATGCTCAGACTATCGATTTTTGCGGCCATGATGAAATCATTACGATGCAGGCCACGGATCTTGTGCGTCCACAGAGAGACCGTGACTCTGCCCCATTCGGTGAGAATGGCCGGGTGGTGACCCTCTTCCTCCGCCAACGCGCCCACAGTATTGGTAAAATGCAAGGCTTGAGCAAAATTGCTAAAGCGAAAGGCGCGTTCGAGCCGCGCAACACCATCGATCTCCGCCAGCTTCCACTCCGGGATTTGCGGATGCAATTCCTCGATATCCGCTTCACTTACCCGCGGCGAATCGCGCCGGCAGGCGGTGCATTTCTCATTGGTTAAGTTGGCCATTTGATTATCACGTCCGGTCGAATGTAGGTGTCCAAGCTCACCGGTGCCGCCCTCGCCAATCCGGAGTTCGGGCAGCAGACCAACACCGGCGGCGCAATCTTAAACTGCGGGTGACGTGTGGGCTATCGCGTCTGGGCGAATCTTAGACCAAAGCCGATCGCAACGGTACTCGCCGGGCGATTCATCGAAGGCTTGCCTTCTCTAACCAGCAATGCAATTTGTTGCGGCGCGAACGGAGGCGCAGGCAATGGCAACCAGCAAGCCCATGCTCGACGGCTATAAGGTGCTCGATTTCACGCAGGTCCTCGCCGGGCCGACAACCTCGCGCTACATGGCCGAGTTGGGCGCCGAGGTGGTCAAAGTTGAGATCGCGCCGAACGGCGATATCTCTCGCCAGGTGCCGTATTTGCGCGATGGCCGGAGCGGCTACTACGTGCAGCAAAATCGCGGTAAGAAGAGCCTCTGTCTCGACCTCAAGCGGCCGGCCGGCGCCGCCATCATCAGGGAGCTGATTCCCAAGTTTGATGTACTGGTTGAGAATTTTGCGCCCGGTGTAATCGGCCGGCTCGGCTTTGATTACCAGTCGGTTAAAGCGCTCAATGCCAAAATTGTTATGTGCTCGATCTCCACTTTTGGCCAACACGGGCCGCTCGCGACACGTCCCGGCTATGATTTCATTGGTTGCGCATACTCGGGCGTGCTCAGCATGATTGGCGAACCGGATCGCACGCCCGTGCTGCCGCAGGTCGGAGTAGGTGATATCAGCACCGGCGTCCACGGACTTACCGCGATCCTGGCTGCGTTGCTGCATCGCGAACGCACCGGCGAAGGGCAATTTGTCGAGACCTCCTTGCTCGATTGTTATTTCAGCTACAACGATTTGACTGTTCATATGGCCAGTTTAAGCCGGGGCGCAGCTCTGCCGCGGCGCACCGGTTCGCATCATTTCGGCGTCGCGCCGCTTGGCGTCTTTAATGGCAAAAGCTGTCCAATCCTCATCATGGCGAGTACTCAGCATCAGTTTGCCTATCTATGTCAGGCGATGGGGAGGCCGGATCTGCCCGATGATCCGCGTTTCAAGAGCAACACTGATCGTATGGCGAATCTTGAAGAGCTCAAACGCATTATCCAGGAATGGTTCGATTCAATGGCGGGCGACGATGAGATTTTTCGGCTCTTCGACGAGTATCGAGTTCCGTATGCGCCGGTGCTGAATGTCGAACAAGCAATTGCTCATCCCCACCTGCGCGAGAATGAAGTCGTGCGCACCATCAGCGACCGGTTTTTAGGGGAATTCGATGTGCCTGGTTTCCCGTTACGATTTTCGCAATATCCGCGTCATCCTCAGCTTGATGCTCCAACTCTCGGCCAGCACAATGGCTCAATCTTGCGCGAATATCTGGGTTATTCGCCGGAGCGGATTGAGACCCTGGAGCGCGAGGGAGTGCTCTGCCAGGGCCCGCGCTGAGACCCGAGAAGCAGATTGCAGGATAAAAACAATACAAGTCTGTCTGGTGAGACGATTTTCCCTGAAATCTCTGCCAGCACAGGCCGCGGCATGTTAATGTGTTTGCCGCGTTATTCCCGCGGTCAGACCGCAGTAGGCGAAAGGACCTAATCAAGAGCAATGAAACGGGCGCTAGTTGTGGGTGGCACCGGTCCCAGCGGACCCTTCCTGGTCAACGGTTTGCGCGACCGCGGCTACACCGTCGCGATCTTCCATCGGGGCACTCATGAGATTCCTGAGATTCCGGATGATGTCGAACATATTCACGGCGACCCTCACTTCCGCGAGACGATCGACTCGGCGCTGCAGGACCGGAGTTTTGAGGTCGTAATCGCCACCTACGGCCGGATTCGTATACTCGCTGAATCTCTGGCGGGCAAGACTCGCCAGTTCATCGCGATCGGCGGAGTGCCTGCCTATCGCGGCTACTTCAATCCGTCGGCAAACTTTCCTCCTGGTCTGCCGATCCCGGTCCCTGAAACGGCTCCCACAGTTCAGACGGAGGAAGAGGAAAATCGCTTCTCCTATCTGATCGCCAACACCGAAAGAGCTGTGCTCGCGGCTCACCCGAACGGAGTGGTGTACCGATATCCCTACGTTTACGGTCCTTATCAGCTACTGCCGCGCGAATGGTGCATTATTCGCCGCATACTCGATCAGCGCTCCGTCATGATTCTTTCCGATGGCGGCCTGAGCTTGATGACTCACGGCTATGCGGGAAACCTGGCCCATGCAGTGCTGCTCGCGGTCGATAAACCTGAGGCGGCAGCAGGGCAAATTTACAACTGTGGTGATGATGTCCAGTACACGATTCGGCAAATCGTCGAGATTATCGCCGATGAGATGCATTACAAATTGGAAGTCATCAGCTTGCCCGCCGCTGCAGCTTTTCCGGCGCGGGGGGTCAGTCTAGAAATTACGCCGCATCACAAGCTGATGGACTGTCACAAGATCAAGTATCAGCTCGGGTACAGTGATCCGGTTCCCGCTGAGGAAGCGTTGCGGCGCACTGCGCAATGGTATTTGGCCCATCAGCCCGAGCGCGGTGGCGAGATCGAGCAGCGGCTTCAGGACGCGTTCGACTATAACGCAGAAGATCAGCTCGCGGCGGTCTATCGTCAAGCGGCTGAGCAGGCGCAGGCCTTTCGGCGCGAGGTAGTTCCCACCCCTCATCCGTACCCGCATCCAAAGCAACCCGGCCTTGCCCGCGATCACCGCAATCGATAAAGCGGGAAGCGAGCAACGTTGAGGGGCGCGGCCGATATGTTGTGCCATCGGCGAGCGCCCGTATCGAGCTCCGCTTAAATTACACCCTCTTGCTTTAATCTCGCGAGTTCGTCGTCATCGAGATTGAGCATGCGGGCATAAACTTCGCGATTGTGTTCGCCAAGTAGAGGCGCACTCTTTACCTCCACCGGCGAGTCATCGAGCCGCACCGGACAGCCCGGCATGGTGAATTCACCGCGTACCGGATGATTGACAGTGGCAATCATGCCGCGTTCGCGCAAGTGAGGATCACTGAGCAATTCCACGCTGTCGAGGACGGCGCCGCAGGGGACGCCAGCCTCTCCCATGATCTTCATTACTTCCTGTTTGCTGCGCTGGCTGGTCCAGCTCTCGACCATCTGCGTCAGTTCCTCGATATGCTGGCGGCGTTCCTTGCGATCCAGGAGGCGTGCGTCCTCGCCGATTTCGGGCCGGCCGATTGTTTGCCAGAGCGATCGCCACATTTCAGGGTTGGCGCAGTACAAGTACACATAGTCATTCGGGCCACCGGGCGCGCATTTGAAGATATCGCCAATCGGGCCGGCTCCCAGCCGATTGCCGACGCGCGGGGTCGGTTTATGAGTCAGGTAGGTACCCATCATTGGGACGCGGCAGTAGTTAAGCACTGCTTCCTGCATCGCGACTTCGACCTTCTGGCCTTTGCCGGTCCGCTCGCGCTGATACAGTGCGGCGAGAATCCCACAGGCGGCATGCACGCCGGTACCTGTATCGCCAATAGTGGGGCCGGGCTTCAACGGCGGCGAGCCGGGAAAGCCGGTCAACGCCATTGCACCACCGGCCGCCTGAGCAATCATGTCGAAGCTCTTGTATTTGCTGTAAGGGCCGAAAGTACCGAAGCCTTTGACGGTCAAGTATATTAGACGCGGATTTACTTCGCGCAGGTAATCATAGCCGAGGCCCAGGCTTTCCATTGTACCCAGCGTGTAATTCTCGCTGACGATATCCACCTGCCGGGCAAGGTCGATGAAAATCTGCTTGCCTCGCTCGGACTTTAAATTGAGCGTAATGCTGCGCTTGTTGGCATTGAGCAACATAAAGTAGTAGGAATCGACGCCTGGCTGGTCGGTGACTCGCCAGCGGCCCTGCTCACCCATTTTGGGTTCTTCAACCTTGATCACGTCGGCCCCGAGCCAGGCAAGCAATTCCGTCGACGAGGTGCCGGCCTCGTATTGGGTCAGATCGAGAACGGTAACGCCAGCCAATGCTTTTTCCATAATGCCCTCCAGTCGCGCTAACACAGTTCGCCTCTCCGATTCGGTTTACCGCCGTCTCATCCGTTTGCGAGCCATCGGTCTGAGATGACGGGGCGTGCGCTGACGGTACTTACCAATAGCAACAGCCCCGAGCATTGGATATCGATCCATTCGATATCCGTCAAAACGGGAGTGGTTAAATTCATGCCTGAAGAGATCATCAACGATTTACCACAATGCGCGGCGCTGATGATCGGTAGCGGCGCCCCGAATTTGGGAGGCGCCGCAAACGGGGATAAAAGAGAAAAGCCGGTCTGGATACAAGGTGCTAAAGTGAATGCGATCGTGTGAAAGCCTGTCGCAGGCGACCTTTAGCACCCTGCCAATCGCGTCAACTACGTAGAGATTCCAATGACACCAATTGTGCCCGAGCCGCACCTGGAGTATAGGGCCGATGGCCCGGCTCGCGCTCGAAGGGATCCGCCAGGCCCAGTTCCTTGCCAATCTCGCGGACCGCGGGGAGCACTTCCTGTCCCAGCAACCTGATACTGGTCATTCGATCCTCGAAGCTGACTGGACCTTGGCTCTGGAAGACTCCAAATGTCCCTGGGCGCAACACTTCAAGAATCGTACGAAGCTTGGGAATTACCGACTTCGGGGTGCCCGCAATGATCTGTAATCCTGCTACCGCCTTGGGGTATGCGCGGTAGACCGCCTGCTTCGCCTCTTCAATGGTGACCTCACCTCTCGCCATGCGGCGGCGCGTACTGTCGGCAACGCGCTGCAAGTTTTCGGGTTCGCCGGATGACTGGGCTCGGCCCAGTTGCTCGGAACTAACTCCAAGAAATCCACCCGAACCAGCCGTCATCGTCCGGGCCAGGCGCTTGGTAGCTTCTTTGGAGTTGTAGCCGGGCGGTAGCGTGTGTTCGGGCCGCGAAAAAGCACCCTGGCCGCCACCGAACAGGTGAGCTTTGCCGAGCTCCTCTGCTTTGGCCTCAGTCTCAGCCACAACAACGTGCTGAAGATAGCCAAAGTTTTCCGAGCCGGCTTCGTAGCCTTGCTTCGCGGCCGTGTCGCCATAGAGATTCCATAGTTCGGCGGTGGCGGGCAACGCTGTACCCAAACCGAGATACGGATAGCGATGCTCTGCGCACCACACCACGGTTTCCGGGCTCAGCACGCCGGGAATCATGATTGGCGGATGCGGCTTCTGATACGGGCGTACCCATGGATTGATGAAGCGGTAGTTGAAGTGTTTGCCCTCCCAGCGAAACGGACCAGGTCGGGTCCAGGCAGCCAGTATCAGGTCGTGCGCTTCATTGAACATTTCGCGGTTGTAAGCCGGATTGGCATTGTTGAAGATCTGTTCGCTGCCGGCGCCACGCACCCAACCGGGAACCAGGCGGCCGTGCGAGATACAGTCGATGGTCGCCAGCTCTTCCGCTACCCGCAGCGGATTTTTGAACGTGGGCAAGGGATTACCTAGCAGGATAATGCGGGCCTTGCTGGTAATGCGGGCGAGAATCGCCGCTTCGACGTTCATCACGGCGCCCATACAGAATGGCGTTCCGTGATGCTCGTTGAGCATGATCGCGTCGAATCCGACTTCTTCGGCGTAGACCATCTCATCAAGATATTCGTTGTAAAGCTCGGAGCCTTTTTCGCGGTCAAAGAACGTATTAGGCAGACCAAAATAGGCGCGATTCTTGATCAATTCGTCTTCCGGAACGTAGCGGTAAGGCCGTTCGGTAAAGTACATCAGGTTCATCTGTCGTCTCCTTGACTCGCCATCATCATCGCCATTACGCCGCACATCTTCGCAACCACGCTCGGTGACAGCGGGCAATGCATGATAATTGGCGGTTAACCATTAGACTCTGACGCTCTCGTCACGCTTGGGCGCACGCTTGAGTGCGTCGAGGTCGACCAGGGGGTCGAGCTGAGTACCGGCGGTGTATTGCCTGGAACCGGGTTGACGCTCGAACGGATCAACGATCCCGAGACCCTTGGCAATTTCCCGTAGCGCCGGCAGCACCTCCTGACCCATCAGGCGGATGCTGTTCATTCGTTGCTCAGTCGTGAGCGGTCCCTGTGCCTGGAACAGCCCCATCACGCCTGGCCGCAGCACTTCAAGAATCAGCTTGAGCTTGGGAATGACAGTCTTGGGTGTGCCGATAATGATCTGGAGACCGTCCTGCGCCTTTTGGTATTGGCCGTAGATCTTTTTCTTGGCCTCCTCGATGCTGACCTCGCCTCGCAGCAGGCGTTCGCGAGTATGGCCCTTGGGTTCATTGGGATCGCGCCGTTCACCGCGTTGCGATTCAGCCAGTTTCTCAGAGGTAATCCCGAGGAAGCCATACTCAGTGGCCTGACGGGCGAGGCGGCGGGTGGCTTCTTTGGAGTTGTATCCGGGCGGCAACGTCCATTCTGGACGCGAGAAATTCGCCGCGCCGCCACCGAACAGCGCTGCCTTGCCTTCCTCCTGCGCCTTTTCCTCGGTATCCGCAACGTGGATCTGCTGCAGATAGCCGAAATTTTCCGGGCCGGCCACGTAGCCTTCCCTTGCTGCGGTCTGCTGATACAGATTCCAAAGCTCGACTGTCGAATGCAGCGCGGTGCCAAGGCCAATGTACGGATAACGATGCTCCGCGCACCAAACCACAGTCTCAGTGCTGATTACACCGGGGATCCAGATGGGAGGATGGGGCTTTTGGTAGGGCAACGCCCATGGATTGATGTACCGATAGTTGAAATGCTTGCCCTCCCATCGGAAAGGACCCGGCCGTGTCCAGGCCGCGATCACCAAGTCATGTGCTTCGTTGAAGTATTCGCGGTTGTACGCTGGATTGGCATTATTGAAGATCTGCTCGCTGCCGGCGCCACGCACCCACCCCGGGACGAGCCGTCCCTTGGAGATCAGGTCGATCATCGCCAGTTCCTCGGCCATTCGCAGCGGATGCTTTAAGACTGGCAGCGGATTGCCGAGCAGGACGATGCGCGCCTTTTTGGTTACCCGGGCCAGAATCGCGGCTTCGACGTTCATTACGGCGCCCATGCAGAAAGGCGTGCCATGATGCTCATTGAGCATGATGGCGTCGAAGCCGAGTTCTTCGGCATAGATCGCCTCGTCAATGTACTCGTTGTAATAGCGCGCGCCGACTTCGGGATCATAGAAGTTATTTGGCACGCCAAAGAAACTGCGATTGCGGATTACTTCATCCTCCGGCACGTCGCGGTACGGACGTTCGGTGAAATACATCATGTGCATAGGTTTTCTCCTCGGCGCGCTCAGGCGAGAAACTCGCGGACCAGTTTGATAAACTCGCTCGACTGCTCGATTTCCGGGCGATGGCCACAATGATCGAAGATCGTGACCTTGACCTCGGTATTGTGCAGGCCTCTGCGGTACGCTTCGGCCGCGCTGACCGGGACAATTGCGTCTTCGCGCCCCCAGATGATCTGCGTAGGCAGACCGGTCACCCCCTCCAGGAAGTGCGGCAGGGCCGGATTGTGGAGGATCGGCTCCCAGGCCAGCCGGGTGTTCTCGGTGCGAGCGTCTTCAAACGCCTCAAACTGTTCGGGGGTCCGCTCGCCGCCGTAGAGCTTGTTGTACTCCGGGGTCGCATCCTGGTCATAAACGCTGTAGGACAGCGAGGTGCGCGCGGTGATTGAAAAAATGTCCATGATCTCGCCGTCGGGAGGCTTGATTCCCATCGGGGCGACGAGCACCATCCGGCGAAACTGCCGAGCGTTGACCGTGGCCATTTCTGCAGCGATCCAGCCGCCGATCGAAAAACCGATGACATCGATCGGGAACAGGTTCTTTTCACGAAATGCCCACGAATACCACATCGCAAGATCATGGATATTGCGCAGCCAATCAATTTTGGTGGATTTTCCTAAGCCCGGCTGAATTGGAATCAGCAAGGTATGCTCGCGCGCCAGGGCCGCGTGCCAATCAAGCCAGCCAGGATGGCCCAACTCTTCGTGCAGCACCAAAAGAGGCTTGCCGGTGCCGCCTTTGATCATTGCGAGGTTACTCCCCGCGACTTGGGTGACTTCCTCAGTCCATTCTGCCATCTCGGTTTCTATCCTCCATTATTTCACGCCGGCAGTAAGCGCCCCCTCGAGACGGTCGCATCCACCCGCGCGAGTTTCTCCTTACGATGACTTGTCCGCTGCGGCCGGCGGCACCTTGAGTAAAACGCCTTCGGTATAAAGCGCATCGATTTCCTGAGCCGATAAGCCAAGCAACTCGCGCAGGACAGCCTCGTTGTCCTCGCCCACGCGGGAGGCCTTCAAATCAGAGGGTGGCGACCAGTCTGAGAATTTGACCGGGAAACCCGGAATCTCGAATTGCCCCAACGCCGGATCGCTCACTTGCCGGATAGTTTTACGTTCGCGCAGATGCGGACTCGCCATCGCTTCTTCGAGCGACCATACCGGTGCGCACGGAACGCGAAACTTGTCGAGTGCCGCGACCACGCTGTCGCGATCAGGAAAGGTTGCAAACCAGTCCTCGATCATCTGTTTGAGCGCGTCGTTATTCCTCACGCGGCGGCTGTTGGTTTTGAACCTCGGGTCGTCAACCAGTTCGGGGCGCCCTATTGCCTGAGCGATGCGCCCGAATTCATGCTGTTGCACCAACAGCATGATGTAGCCGCCCGGACACTTGAACACTCCGGAGGGGCTTCCGTACGGATGTTGGGACCCGTTGCGCCGGATCGTGAATTTGTCCTTGCGGATCGAAATCACCGGCACGGCCATTTCATGCATATGGAAATAGGTGTCCAGCAGAGACGCATCCAGGTACTGCCCTCTACCGGTACGTGTAGCGTTAAGCAGAGCGAACCCCACCGCCATAGCTGCCGCTACGCCAGTTGGAACATCGCCAATCGCCAGGGTCGGACAAATCGGGGGACGATCGGGTTCGCCCAACAGGCCCGTCACGCCGGCGAATGAGGCGCCGATAAAGTCATAACCGGGACGCTTACTCAGCGGTCCGGTTTGGCCCGTCGTCGAACACGAGCACATAATGATTTTCGGATTGATCGAGCTCAAAACCTCATAGCCGAAACCCAGGTCCCGGATCGTACCCGGGGCGAAATTTTCCACTACAACATCGATGCTGGGAATCATCCGCAGGATGATCTCTTTGGCCTCAGGCCGATGCAGGTCGAGCGCAAGGCTGCGCTTGGAATGAGAATGCTGGAAGTAATAGGTACTCATCCCATCGTTCGAACCGAGTCCCATGCCACGCACGTGGTCACCGCCGAGCGAGCGCTCGATTTTGATTACATCGGCTCCGAGTTCACCCAGAATTCGCGTGCAGGTAGGGCCTGCGACGAAATGTGTAAAATCGAGAACTCGGTAGCCTTTAAGCATTGGTGCTTGCTGTTCCATTAAGTATTCCCGGCTAAATAGGGGCAAAGATTGCGCTTGTCGCGCCCGTATGCGCTGAAACAAGCACGCGGCCCGTTCGCCTGCACAGAGGCTACGGGCGCATGATACTAAGGTGCGAGGCCGAGTGTCCACGGCGACTGAAGCCTGCAAACTTGCTGGCTTGCCGGAGCCGAAGCGGGCTTCGCTCGTGGAAGCCCGACAAAGGGCAATGGAGGAATCAATGCTGGTTGAGAACAGCACAGGCAATTACACCTTCATTCGCGGAATTGGCCCGTTTTCTGCCGCGGCGAAGGCGCAACCCGGTTTCGAGATCGTCCATGCGCGCTTCGTGCCCCTGGTCGGGTTGAATGATGGCTACATGCGCATCGAAGGCCACCTACGTGGCGCGCAACGGCCAATCGCGGCGCTTTGTGGGATGGAGCTGCGAATTCCGAAGGTGCTCTCTCGCGAGGCATTCGACGAATTCAATCGTCCGTATATCGAGCGGCTCAGGGAGTGGGATTTGGAGGTCGCGGGTGCCAACCCTGTCACGCGCACCAATGTCGCGCTTGAATGCAATCCGGTTCCAGAGCCGATGCTGGCCGGTTTTTACTACACCAGACCCTCACAAGTATCGAGTGAAACCTTCGTACTCTCGGGAGCGCCGGAAATCGCCTCCCGGGACGGCGGCGTTCAGATCGTGGCGCGGGGTGACACCTCGGCCGACGGCTTGCGCCGGAAGCTCGACTGTATCCTGGGGGTGCTGGGGGGTCATATCTCCGAGCTGAAGCTAACGTGGGAAATGACCACGGGTATTAACCTTTACACCACATTCGATGTTCACGAGTTGTTCGCTTCTCGCTTGTTGCCGGTTCTCGGCGCTGCCTCGCATTGCGGCATAAACTGGTACTATGCGCGACCGCCCGTCAGCAATCTCGACCTGGAGGTGGACGCCAGGGCAGTCAGGACAGAATTGGTGCTTTGACAGGGAGGCTGGTTGCGAGCAATCTGCGTTTGAATATCGACTCGGACTACTGGTCTGAATGGCAACGCCGCCCATGGTGAGGCGCCAATGACCATTGATTATCATCTGATCTCGAGCGATGGGCATCTTGAGGTTCCGCCTGAACGCTGGCGCGAGCGAGTCCCCAAAGCTCTTCGTGAACGTGCTCCTCGTACTGTTCGCCTGGCGAACGGCGGAGATGGGCTTGCTATCGAAGGTCTGCCCTCGCCGCTGGAGGCAAACTTCCTCGACCTGCGGGCAGGCAGGCCGGCCGGCCAATGGCAGCCGTTCGGCTTAAGGGTCGAAGACGCCGCAGGTACTGGCTCGCCACAACAGCGAGTAACGGAACAGCAGATCGACGGGATCGACGCCGAGGTGCTGTTCCCGGCGATGCTGGCGGGACCGGTTATCTGGCGGAAGATCAGGGATGATGAGCTGTATCGTGCGGTGGTGCGCGCTTATAACGAGTGGTTGGCGGAGGAGTACTGCCCGGTAGCGCCAGGCCGGCTGATAGGGATTGGCGTAATACCCGAGACTAATATCTCCGATGCGGTCGATGAACTTCGGCATTGCGCGAAGCTTGGCCTCAAAGGCATCGTCCTCGGTAACTTCCCGAGCGGCAACGATTATCCCTCAGCGGAAGATGATCGATTCTGGAGCGCGGCATTAGAGGCGGGAATTGCCGTCACCGTTCATACCAAGCTCAATCCGTTGTCGGGCGTCGCCGGACCGGTCCCGCCGCGCCTGTTTGTCTACCCCAAGGAAGATCCGGCGGTCATGCAGAGGATGCGCCGAGGCTTCCTCGAATGGATCACCTTGTTCGGCCTGCCGCCGGCGGTGAGCATCGCGCAACTGGTAATGTCGGGCGTCTTCGAGCGCTTCCCATCCTTAAGAATTTTCTTTGCCGAGACGCGCCTGGGTTGGGTGCCGTTTTGGTTGGAAAGCTGCGACCTTTGGTACGAGCGCCATATTGGATGGGCGCAGGATTACCTGGGGCTTGCGCCGCTGGCCCGCCGGCCGAGCGACTATGTCAGGGAGCACGTTTATTTCAGCGTTCAGTATGAGCGAGTGGCTATAGAAGTCAGACATCATATCGGGACCGGCAAGATCATGTTTGCCACAGATTTTCCGCATATCGAATGTGAATGGCCCAGAAGCAAACCCGTGATTGATCACATTTATGCCGATGTTCCAGAGGATGAGAAGCAAAAGATCTGGGCCGGCAACGCCGTTGAATTCTTTCATTTGGCCGAGCCCTGAGATTTCTGTACAACGATCCAGATAAGTATTTAATTGCGTCCTGTAGCGTTGCGGGAACAGCCACTTTGCTCATCCTATCTTGGTAGCAGGTCGACTTACTGTTGGTAGCAGGTCAACTTACTGAGTGAAGTATATCGTTACCCTCTCGAGGGGGTGACATTGTCATCCGTTCCTGAGCCTTTCCGGCTTGACGTACGCTCAGTTGCTGTGGTGCTTAGCCATACCGGCGCGCCACGTCGATCGTGCGGGCACGAGCGATAGCCGAGGCTTTGCCCGGCGGCGCGGCTGGTATCACCAAAGGGCTTGATGCAGTTATTGCAGCAGAAACTATGCGCAGGGCTGGGCGACATTGATCAGCTGCAACAGGCCGATATGCTCGGTCTCGCCCATGCAATCGCGCGGCTCACGCAGGCGTCGATCTCGCTCCAACGATGGACCAATGAGCTTAAACGGCAAGCCGGCGGCCGAAACCGCAATACGCCCGGTGGGCTGTCGCCACAAACCGCTCAGGCGCTGCGGAATGCGCTGCTCGGGGTCGAGCCTTCCAGCCCGGAACAGCTCCGGCCGCAAACAACTGGACCGGGCCAGAACGAGCCGAACCCTGCTCCTCAGACAGCAAAAGCTGGGGAATTTGGGACCGTCTGGGAGGCAGCTCGGGCTGGCTCGGGTTAGCCCGGGAAAAAAATGACGACCCCACAGCGCGAAGCAAAAGATCTGGGCTGGCAACGTCGTTGAATTCTTTCATTTGGCCGAGGCCTGAGGGTACCTGGCTTTCCTGACCAAACCGGACGGGCCACCCGTGGTTTTGTCGATACTGCGTTTGGGATGAAACAATGCGCTTAGCGCTAACCTCTTCTTGAATGTCACTTTGAGAAACTGGAAGATTTTAAGTCGCGCTCGTTCTTGTTACCCTGACGAGTGAACAACGGGAACGCAGGAAGGATCGCGAACTGCTTCGCGAGCGTTGGGGCGGGACGGCGTGTCGCGAGCGAAGGCCGGTAGCGGTTTCTGGGGTTCGGGGAAGCGCCCTTCTTTTGACTTACAATAAATTGTGGCATCAAGGATTCAGAACTCTGAGCTGCCCGAGCGAGGGCGAGGGCGCGTCGAGACCGATGACCAGAGGAACAGTATGAACGAGCTAGAGACCGGACAGTTTTCAGAGGACGCGATTTCCCGTCTACAGTCGGGCCGTCTTGACTGGCAGCATCTGACGGGAGGTCCACGATTCGATTATCCAATAGATTATTCCGTGGCAGTAACAAGTGTTGACAGTGCCACAGGCGTAATTGAGTTCATCGCCAAGTGGGCTCCCAACTCCTATTGCCATTATCATCGGCATATCGGTCGAACCGCGACCCGCGTGCTTCAGGGAGAGCACCATATCGTGGAAACGACCGCACTGCAGACCTTACATAAGACCCGTAGGCCCGGCTTTCACGGACAAACGCCGGCAGGTGAGTTGCACATGGAATATGGCGGAGCGGACGGCACGACCGTGATCTTTCTCTGCGAGGCCGTCGACGGAAACCTGTTCGACATCGTCGCCAAAGACGGTACCGTGCTCGCCACTGCGACCGTCGACGATTTTGTTTCCGGACGCTTACGTTGAGCGGTGTATCAGTCGATGATGCTGCTACAGTTCCGAATCGCGGAGAGTCGTTCCGCTACTATGTTTTTTTCTTCTTGAGTGCCTGCGCAAGTCCCGGCATCACTCTTGGGAAACCCTTACCCTCCAATTTGTCCCTTGTGCAGCTGTCAAATCCGTGAACCATGTAGTGCGAAGTGCATTTCGAATTGAGTAACTGAACCCCATGGCATCCTGGGCGGAGTTAGCTGCCCATTTTGTCATTCTGAGCGTGAGTGGATCATAAGACGCGACTGGGCGTTTTTATAGCGTGGCCGGTTGGTGATTACTTTGGCGACGGCGCCATGTCTCTCGCAGAGAATGGTCTCGTAATTCATTCCTTGTTGCGTCAAGCTCAAGTGTCGTGTCCCGCAAACAAATTAACAGGCTGAGGAGCCCTGTCTGTCATCGTGAGCGAAGTGAGCAGCGCGAACGAAGTCGAATGATCTCGGACAGCTTCACGCTTCAGCGGGAAGCAGGCACCGGTTTCTGAATCCGCGTAGCGCTCCATTATC
>JAMXLL010000019.1 GCA_024281015.1 Candidatus Binataceae bacterium | reverse complement strand
GTCGGGGCGGTGACCGGGGTGGGAGCCGACAGCATTGTCGTGATTACCGGTAGTATACATCCCACGCAGGAGCAATTGACGCTGTCGATCACCCGGTCTTAGTCTAGTAGTGGTCTAAGTCTAGTAGGCTGTCCCGTTAATTATTCTCACAAATATCTGCGGCGAGTGTGGCTGCA
This sequence comes from Candidatus Binataceae bacterium, assembly GCA_024281015.1. Taxonomy (GTDB): domain Bacteria; phylum Desulfobacterota; class Binatia; order Binatales; family Binataceae; genus JAMXLL01. The sequence continues at coordinate 13,604 of JAMXLL010000019.1, read as the reverse complement.
GGGCTGCGCAATGAGCGAGCGGTTCGCTGGCGCATGATGGTCGACGCGATGCGGCTCAGAGAAAGCCGGTCTGCCTGACAATTGATTCGAGGAGGAATCAAATGATCGATGTGTATTATTGGCCAACACCGAACGGCAAGAAAGTCACTATCCTGCTCGAGGAATGTGGTCTTCCCTACACCATCAAGCCAGTTAATATCGGCCGTGGAGACCAGCTTACTGCCTCTTTCCTGAAAGTGTCGCCCAATGGGCGGATGCCGGCCATAGTTGATCACGAACCGGCAGATGGCGGAGCGCCCATCGAGATTTTCGAATCCGGTGCGATCATGATGTATATCGCCGAGAAAGCCGGGAAATTCTGGCCTCAGGATGCTCGTCGCAAGTACGAAGTCACACAATGGATCATGTGGCAGATGGCTAACCAGGGGCCTAAATTTGGCGAACAGGGCCACTTTCATCGCGCCGCCGACAGCGGGAAAAACGGCGATCTTTCCTATGCGTTGCTTCGCTTCGACAGCGAAGTCCATCGGCTCTATGGTGTGATGAACCTCGGCTTGTTCAACAAGCGCTACCTGGCGGCCGGCGAATATACCATCGCGGACATGATCTGCTATCCATGGGCCGTAACGCTGCAAGGGCGGAATATCAATATTGATGAATTCCCCAATGTCAAACGCTGGATGGACGAGCTCGGCGCGCGGCCGGCGGTCAAGAAAGCGATGGCGGCCGGTCCCGAATATCGAGAAGATCCTGCGACCATCTCAGCCGACGAACGCGAGCGCCGCGCAAAACTGCTCACCCATCAACGCGCCCAGCCGGTTCCGAAGGAGTGGACGGAAACCGCGCGGTAGTAACATGGAGTCAGCGGCAATCGAGCGCCTCAACCTGCCCACCAGCCCGCCAAGTGCGGCGAAAAAGAACGAGGCGCGAGGGAGCAGCGACAATCGACGGAAGATTATACGGTCTCCAATTGTGCGCATGCCCGCTCCCGCTGTCCGAGCCCGTTCTCTGACCGGGTCGCACTATTCAGCCGTCGGATGCTGAATTGACAGCTTCAAATGCGCCGGCTCGAGCTGGCTGCTCGGGCCAGCGCTCGCATACCGTTGGCGGGGAGGCATTGGTTCGCGGCACGCCGAACCGTTGCAATTGACTGCAGCACCAGATTCCCGCTAACCCGCCAGCCATACGTCATCCAGGGGCCGTGTTCGGCAAGACCCGGAAACTGCGGCGGCTGAGGGATCCCCGGCTTGCCCGTCAGCGCCGTTGATGATTGAACCCAGAGTCTGAAATGCTACGGGAAGCACGTGTGGAGTAAAAAAAGGGGCGAGCGGTACGCTCGCCCCTTGTCCGCCGGCACTTACCAGCTGTTTTCAGTGCAAATTATAGTAGCGTTTAGCGCCACCGCTTAGAATGTTGGCCAGCGTGTTCGGCGGCAAGCCCATTCGTTTGATCATGTTGGGCGCATCGGGGAACCCGTCGGCATGCGGATAATCTGTCGCCCACAGGATGTTATCGGAGCCCACGTAGTCGGCGAGGTGCCTGAGTGATCCCTCGACCGGCTCGAACGAAATAAAACATTGGCGGCGGAAAATCTCGCTCGGCCGCGTTTTCAGCCCAGTATCATTCATGCCTACATCGTCGAAGTGGCGGTCCATTCGATCCAGCCATCCGGCCATCCACCCACCGCCCGATTCGAGAAATGCAATACGAAGCTCGGGAAAACGATCGCAGACGCCGCACATTATCAGGCTGGCCGCAGCCGCCATCATCTCGAAGGTATGTGCCACCAGGTGGCGAACGGCGAACCCATTCGTGAAGCGGTCAAAGCCGAGTGTCGGTTGCCCGCTCTCCGAACCGCCGTGAATGCCAATCGAAAAATTCATTTCCTGGGCTGCGGCCCAGAGTGGATCGTAGGCGGGATCATGCAGCACGCGGCCGTTATAAGGATTGGGACGGATGAATCCGCAGCGGAAACCCAGTTCCTTCGCCGCGAACATCATTTCGTCCACCAGGTAATCGACCGACTGCATCGGCAGCATCGCTGCGCCAAACAGCCGATCAGGATAAGGCTTACAATAGTCCGCCAGCCAGCGGTTGTATGCGCGGCAGGCAGCGGCGGAAAATTTCGGATCCTTGGTCGCTCCGAGGAACAGACCCAAGCTGGGATAAAGAAAGGCCGCGTCGATTCCTTCCGCGTCCATATCCGGGATACGGGCGTGTGGGTCGAACCCCCCGCGCTTACCCTCGAGATAGGCGACCCGGAACGAGTTGACTCCGCCGGCGCGAGCACCGAAGGTTCCCAGCCCGCCGAGCTTTAGCGGTTTCTTACCGCGACCCAGGTCGATGGCATCATCGCCTTCGATCCGGAGGATCTCGCCGCCATTTTCGGCGATTAACACCTTCGGGCAGATCTCGCGGAATTTCGGGTCGATGTAGTTCTCCCACAGATCGGGCGGTTCCAGGATGTGGCCGTCTGCGTCGATGACGTTATATTCCATCACGTTCACCTCGCGGTATTTAAAAGAACACTCGGTACATATAGCTTGCCTCTCGTCCGTGCCTTTGTGCGACACGGAGTGAGAGCACAGGCGACGCCCTACCTTATAAACCGAGTCGAAGCACAAAACAATCGATTGTATTCGCACCGCTGGCCAACCAGGACAGTCGCAATGCACTCTTCGTCAACCTGAGAGACTGTGAATTCTTAAGCAGCGCTCGTTCTTGTCATCCTGACGAGGGAGCAACGCGAGCGAAGGAAAGGATCTCGGATACCTTCGCGAGCGTTGAAGCGCGAACGCGCGTCGCGAACGAAGCCGGTACCCGTTTCGGGTAATTAGGGTAAGCTCTCCTTTGGCTGAAACAGGCGAGCATCAAAATTCACAGCCTCTCTGACCCCCCGGAGCCAAGGCGAAGGCGCCTCGCGGCACACCCTGCGCGTCGTGGTTTTCTGCGGGGTGCGGGGAGTAGAGAGCCGTCACGTGGCGCCTACTGCTCCCTGTCCCGTTTCTTGTCCGCTATCGAGCATAAGTGCAAGGATTACTAGCCGGCGCCATTCGCTATGGACGCAAACCGATCGCTCTGCGGGCGTCACCGACTCCCTGAGAACGCGGTCTTCCCTAAAGGAGACGTCAATGAAATTCATGCTACATCTCAATCCTGTCGTTCCGGCCTCGCCCGACGAGCGCGAGCGCTTGCGGCCAATCGCTCATCGTACTGAAAAGATCCAGCAAATGCTGCGAGAAATGGTCGAACTCGCACAAATGGCGGAGGACTTGGGCTTTGACGTTGTGACCTACTCCGAGCACCATTTTTACACCGAAGGGATGGAAGCCGGAGCCACCCCTACGCCGCATCTGCTTAATCTGCTTGCCAAGACCAAACGCATAAAAATCGGCCCGCTGGGTTTCGTCCTCCCTACCTGGGACCCGATTCGACTCGCGGAGGATGTGGCCTGGGCGGACCAAATCAGCCAAGGCCGCGTGGTCGTCGGACTCGCGCGAGGAGTTTTCCCGCGCTGGGTCAACGTGTTGGGACAGAAATATGAAACTCGTCCCGGCGTGCTCGGCCCCGAAGCCGAACTACACAATCGCGAGGTGTTCGAGGAGCTCTTCGAGGTCGTCAAGTTGGCGTGGGCCGACGAGCCCTTCTCCTTCAACGGCAAGTATTATCGGGTGCCGAATCCGGCGGAGGGAATCGAATGGTTGCCGCATCGGGCAACTGCGCGCTATGGGGCACCGGGGGAACTGGACGATAAGGGCCGGTTGCGCCGCATCTCCCCGGTCCCGAAACCCTTTCAGAAACCGCATCCGCCGCTGTTCCAGGCGCTGACCACGACCGAAGAGACGATTCGCTGGGCGGCTCGCGAAGCAGTCACCCCAATTATCTTCTTGCCGTTTCCCGATATGGCGATCAAAGGCGCGCAGTTCTATCGCGATGAAGCAGCGAGCGCGGGGCGCACGCTCGAATTAGGCCAAAGCATCGGCTTGGCTCGCCTGATGTATCTCGGCCAGAGCTATGCGGAGGCGATGGAGAGTGCGCGCAACGGTTCCATCTTTCTCTTTCGTAATTTTCACTCGAAATTTTATCCACAGATTCCGGAAACGGTCGAACCGCTGGTCGAGGCCGGCATGGTCTTCGCCGGGACGGTTGACGATGTTCGCCGCCGGATGGCCGAAGTGCAGCAAAAGCTACACCCGGAATACTTTCTCTGGGTGTGCGACCAAGGCTATCTCCCCCTCGATGAGGTGAAGCGCCAGACTGAAATGTTTGCGATTAGGGTAATGCCTGAATTTACCGGATGAAAACTAAATGACGTCTAAAGGGAATTTTACGTGCCGCATTGTATTCGGCCGCAGTGCTTGCGACACCTCAACGTTTATCGAAAGAGCGATATTTGACTAGGACTTAAGTAAGGGAGCGCCGAGATGAAGATCCAGTACTCAAAGGGACGAGTCCCGAAGCAGGCGCACGTCGCGATTCCTTCGGGTCTCTATGAAGAAGAGCACGGCCGCCACGGCTTCTTCGGTCCGGCTACCCAACTTTATCACCTTCATCCGCCGACCGACTGGAACCGCATCGAGGGGCCGCTACAGCCTCGGGCATTCAGGACCTATGGGCTCACACCAACTGATCTCGCAGACCCGCGCGGAGAGCCGGTCAAGGTCTTGTACAACAATGATGTAGCCCTGTTTGTCTCGCGCCGTGCGGAGCCGATGCCGTTCTGCTTTCGCAATGCTGACGGAGACGAAATCCATTTTGTCCACAAGGGCCGCGGTGTACTTCAGAGTGATTTTGGTCCGCTCAATTATAGTGAGGGAGATTACCTGGTCGTGCCCAAGGGCACGAACTACAGGGTAGTTCCCGAGAGCAAAGATAACTTCACATTAATCATTCAGTCACGCACCCGGGTTCACTTTCCGGAGCGTGCTGGAATTGGTCATTACGCACCATTTGACTACGACGTCATCGAGACGCCAGAGCCCGAAGCGATAACGGAGGAGAAACCGGAATGGGAGCTGCGCGTACGGCGCCGAGGTGAATATACCTCGGTGTTCTACGATTTCTGCCCCCTCGATGTTGCCGGGTGGAAAGGGACCCATACAGTCCTGAAACTGAATGTGAAAGATTTTCGGCCCTTGATGAGCGAAGGGATTCATCTCCCTCCAAGTGCACATGGCACCTTTGAGGCCGACGGGTTTGTGGTTTGCACTTTTGCCCCCCGTCCACTGGAGGGCGACCCCCAGGCGCTGCGTGTGCCGTGGTATCACCGCAATATCGATTATGATGAGGTCTTCTTTGTCCATAGCGGCGAATTCAGCTTAAGCCGCAGGAGCGGCTCGACACCATTCGGTGTACTGTCGCTGAATCCGCAGGGCTTGCACCACGGTCCGCAGCCTGGAGTCATGGAGAACAGCATCAAGAACTGGCAGAAAGACGCGCGTCTCGATTTTGTCGCGATCAATCTTGACACCGAAGAACCGCTGACGATGACTAGCGAGGCCCAACGTGTCGAAATCGCCGGTTATGCAGACCTGTGGGCCAGAAAGTAGGGTGGCCGAAGGTGCTGTACTCAGAACGTCCAACGGTTATTGGCGATCCCGATCAGGTAATCGGGAGAATCGAAGACATGAATCGCATTCTGGGAATCGACGAGTTTGTACCGTTTGTGAATTTCGGCGGCATGGAGCACGAGCTCACCGTGAAGTCGATGGAACTCTTCGCCCATCAGGTGATGCCGCATTTTCGTAACAGGAGTTCTTCGTGAGTATTCGCACCGGTGCAGAGTATCAGGAGAGACTTAAAGACGGCCGCACCGTCTACGTCAATGGCGAACGCATCAAGGACGTTACCGCCTACCCGCCGTTTCGGCGGATCATTGCGACGCTGGCGGCACTTTATGACCTCCAACATGATCCGGTTCATCAGGCGCGGTTAACTTACAGCTCACCCACCACCGGCAATCCCGTCAGCGTTTCATTCCTGATGGCGGAAACGGCCGAAGATGTCGCTCAGCGCATCTGCGGAGAAGAGCTTCGCGCAGAGGCAACTTTCGGCTTGATGGGCCGTTTGCCGGATTTTATGAACGCGCTGGTCACCGATGCGGCGGTTGCGGCCCGATTCATTACCAGGCGGGAGCCTGGGTTTGCCGAAAACCTGGTGCGCTATTACGAAAATTGCCGGGACGATGACTGCTGTCTCACCCACACATTAGTAGATCCGCAAATTGATCGTTCGAAAGGTCCAGCTCAGCAGGCCGACCCTGAAGCAGCTCTGCACCGGGTGCGGGAGACGGACCGCGGCATCGTAGTCCGTGGTGCGCGGATGCTGTCCACGCTGGCTCCGTTTTCTGACGAGATCTGGGTTGGGCCGTTCTATCCGCGCAAGCCCGGTGAGGAAGCGTACGCGTTGTGTTTTGCAATCCCGATGGACACGCCGGGATTGAAGTTTGTTTGCCGCGAACCCTATGACCGCGGCCGCAGCAGGTTTGATCGCCCGGTCTCTTCCCGATTTGACGAAGAGGACGCCCTGGCGATCTTTGACGACGTACTTGTGCCGTGGGAGCGCGTCTTTATCAACGGCGACATTGAAGCGTCAAATTCCTTTCTGGTGCATGGACCGGGATTCGCCTTGCTGCAGGCCACGGTTCGGGGTGTAGTGAAACTTAGGTTTTTGGCCGGTCTCGCCTGCCATCTTGCCGAAGCGATAGGGAGAACCGCTGCGCCCCATGTACAGGCACAGTTGGGAGAACTGATCGCCAAGGTGGAATTGGGCAATGGGCTGCTGCGGGCTGCGGCTCAAGACGTCGTGACAGCGCGCCGCGAAGGAATTTCGCTGCGTGCATTAGCCGCCGCGCTTTGGGTATTCATTCCTGAAGCGCAGATGCGTGCCGCAGAAGTGATTAGACAATTGAGCGGCAGTGGGCTGATCATGACTCCCACTGAGCAGGATTTTGACAATCCAGAGGTCGCACCGTATTTGGAAAAATATCTTCAGGGCAAAGCGATCGGCGCGCGTCAGCGCGTACAACTGTTCAAGCTTGCCTGGGATCTACTGGGCGAACAATTCGGCAGCCGCCAACTGCAATACGAATGGTTCTATGCGGGGGACCCGATCTTTACCCGCTCCCGTTTCTACCATTCGCCTGCGGTCAATAATTACAAGGCGATGGTTGACCGGCTCCTTAATCAAACCAGTTAGAAACTCTTCTGTTACCTAAGCCGTTAATCAAAGACGGTAATTCATGGCCTGAGATTGTGATTGCGACGCTTTTAACGTACTCGCTTTCGAACTGCTCAAAGGCGGAGGAAATGCGATGGCGAGTGTTACCCAGCTGGGATACCTGGGCCTGAGCGTAAGCGAAGTCGAGCAGTGGGAGCAGTTTGCAGGGCAGGTACTGGGCTTGCAAGCCAACGGACGCGACGCGGATGGTTCCTTATTCCTCCGTATGGACGAATATCATCACCGCTTCGTGCTGCAACAGTCCGCGTTTCAAAAGGCGAGGTATTAGCGCGCGGACTTGCTGATCCCGGCGCGCTTGTCCTTCCGGAGTGTTGAGGCCAAGGCCAGCGTAAAGCGTAGTTGCATCGGGCCAGACCCGTAGTGGTTACTCGATTCCGAAAGAAAGTAGAGGCGGCGCGGCGCAGACCAAGGGCAGCATATCGATCGTTCGCTCGCTGCCTGGAGTCTTTGGTTCTCGCAAACCATAGCGGCTGAGCGATCGCGTGGTAAGGCTGGAGGATCGGCGCGGTCCCGTACAAATGGCGTTACGGCGATGGGACATCCATTACGAAGCAGAGCAAGCTCTTCTCGGAGTGCGGGTAATAACGAGGGTGCCGCGGACGAAAGACAAGGCAAGTTACTCAAACATTTCCACGCGGGTATGTTCCTGTATCGAACCTCGGTAAGCGCGAACTGCATGACTGCGTGCGCGCGGACGTCGTCGCATCCTCTGTATCACTGATTCCAGGCACCGCCTGGTGATTAAGCAAAATCTGCCGAACCGGCAGTTTACCATGCGCACCCCCGACCGCGGCTGGGTCACAGATATAACTTGTCTTGGACCTGGAGGGTTGGTTGTCCCTGGCAGTAATCCTCGTTTGTTGTTGCGCCGCGTGGAGGCCAGGCGCTGAATGAACGGACCGACAAGTTCAGCTAGGTTTAACTATTCAGTTTGTGTTTAACTGCTCTCTTACGAGGCCAAACTAGCTGGTGCGCACCATCCGAAAAAACATCTCCTATCGGTCAGGCCATACTCGATCATGGGAAGTCGTAAAGTCGCGAACATCTGGGTTCGGCGCGCCGTAGATTTCGGTCGGGCGCGCCGAACGCGGAAAATCGCCCTGATTATTTTTGCCGTAGTCGCATTGTACGGCTTATTAGGGTACTTCGGCGGGCCGATACTGATCCGGCATCTTGCCAGTGGCTCCGTGGCGAAGGGTCTGGAACGGCCGGTGACCATAGGAAGAGCTGTTCTCAATCCTTACACACTCAATCTCAATCTCTACGGCCTGCAAATCGGCGAACAGGCGCGTCCGGAACTGTTTGTCAACATCGCGCGCATGCATGTGAAGCTATCATGGACTTCGCTGTTTCATCTCGCGCCGATCGTCAGCCTTTTCACCGTCGAACGGCCGACGATTCACATCGTCCGGATAGACCAGCGGCGCTTCAATTTTTCCGATCTTCTCGAATCCAGGCAGCCGACTCAGCCAAGCAAACCCCAACGTTTTGCCGTATCGAACATAAGGGTAAGTGAGGGCGAGATCCGGTTCGACGACAGGATGCTCGGCCAGCACCACGCCCTGACGCACGTCAACATCGGTATTCCATTTATTGCTAATCTCCCCGCTGACACCAACATCTATGTTCAGCCGCTGTTAACGATGGTAATCGACGGCAGCCCGTTTCGAATTGCCGGCAACGCTAAACCGTTCAGCACTCCGCCCGAATCGCTGCTTAATTTCAACCTGCGTCGCCTGGATCTGTCGCGCTATGCGCCCTACCTACCACGAACCATCGCGATCGAGCTGCCTCAGGGTGAATTGTCATGCGCACTGCAGATTCGTTTTATCGCAGCATCCGCTGAGCCGCAGATCCGGGTGGCGGGAGGAATTGCCCTCGATCAGATTAATCTGCGTGATGGAGCCGGGGCGCCGCTGCTTTCGCTCGAGCATGCCTCAATGGAACTGAACGGGGTCGAGCCGTTGCGTGGCATTGCGGCTTTTGGCGCTATCCGCGTCGATGGGCTGACAACGTACCTTGTGCGAAATCATCATGGCATTCTCAACATAACATCGCTTACCAAAGGCGCGGCGCCCGAGACCCGCGCTCAAGGCGCTGGCAAACAGTCGCAACCCGTTCTTCAGCAGCCATATAAGCCAGTACCGAACTCGCATCCTAGTGGCGTCACCGGAAAGCCAAGTCCTGCTGCCTCATCATCTGCTTCTGCGGCACCGCTCACCGAATCGTCCTCAGCACCGAAGCCAACATCCACGCCATTCCCGCTCGGGCCCGCCTCTACGCCAACAGATCAGGGAGCATTTACGCCAAATACCAGTGCAACTGCTATGGCCGGAAACCCGGCCCATTCGACGGCTATCGCACGGGCATCTCCGGTACGCAATCCCCCAACCGAGCCGTCCGCACCGGCCGCTCCAATCCACGTGACTGGGGCGCCGCAGGCAACTCCATCAGCGGCAGCAGGCGCACCGGCGGGTTCAGCTGCCATGACGGCTCCGGCACTGGCCAATTCCGCCGCTCCGAAATCAGGCCCGCAACAACCAGCGCACACTGCGCAAGGAAGCGAAGCCAACGTGGCGGTGCAGTCTGTCACCGTCACGAACAGCACAATCAACATAACAGACGACACCGGCGCCAAGCCGGCTAAGCTGGCCATACAAAAGATCCAAATGTCCATTCAGGACCTGCATACGTTGGGCAATAAGTCGGCCACGGTCGAGCTGGGCGCGGATCTGAGTGGCGGTGGATTGCTCACGGCCAAGGGCACAGTTGACTTGCCTCAATCGAACGCCACGGCGGACATCAAGCTCGATCAGGTGAATTTGCCGGCTCTGCAAGGGTTTGCGCAATCGGTGCTCACAGCCGATATCGCCTCCGGCCAGCTCAGTGCGCGTGGAAACGTCCGCATGGATCTAGCCAGCGGCCATTTCAACGTAGAGCTGAAGCCGGCAACCGTGGTGATCGACCAGATGCAAGTACGCGGCTCCGACAGTGGCGAAAACCCGATCTCATGGTCAAAGCTCAGTACCTCGGTCGGAGAGGTCAACCTGGCCAGGCGGGAGGCGACCATAGATCAGATCCGCGCCGATCGACTTCATCTGCTGGTTCGGCGCCAAACCAACGGTGAATTGAGCCTGGCGTCGCTACTTTCGCCTCCCTCGCCACCGGCAGCTCAAGCTGGCACGAGCCTCGATTCGAATGCCGGCGTGAAAAAGACACCCACGCCAGTACCTTGGCAATTCCGCATCACTTCGATTGTACTGGCTAATAACGATATACACTTGGCGGACGATGTCATGAAGCCGCCGATGGACCTCACTGTCGCTCCGCTGAATTTGCAGGTGACAGGTGCATCAAGCGATCTTAGTAAGCCAGTAGGGCTTGAAATGGATGGCGTTGTAAGTCGTCGTGGTAACTTCAAGATCAGTGGTAATGCTACCCCGAAGCCTCTTGCTGGCCAATTGCGCATCAACACACACAATTTGGATCTGGCAGTCGCAAATCCATACGTCTCGAGCCATCTCAATACGACGATCGCGCGAGCCTTGCTGACAATGGATGGTGCGTTCAGCATGACCGACCAGCGAGGACACCAGCTCATCGCCTATAGGGGAGACACCACGCTGAGCAACGTGCGAATGCTCGACAAATTAACGTCGCAGAGCTTCGTGGGATGGGGCGCTTTCAGCGCCAGGCGTATCGATTTCCGGCTAGGAGAGCGCAAACCCCACATTCGTGTTGGCGCGCTCGCGCTCACAAATTTCTATGGTGACGTAATTCTCAATTCCAACGGACGTTTGAACCTCAGCGACATCATGGGCAGTCCTCAAGCGCCGCCGACCTCGCTCACCAGAGCGAACCCCGGCACCACCTCTGCTGGACAGCCGCCTGCGGCTACCAGGGCCGCTCCCTCCGGAAAGCCGGGGGCAAAGCCCACCGCTCCGAGCAAACCACTAAACGCCGATATTGGCATCGATGGTGTGATCTTGCGAGGAGGTCACATTAATTACAGTGATTACTTCGTCAAGCCCAATTACAAGGCCAACCTGACCGAGGTGACCGGAAAAGTAGGAGCCTTTGGCAGCGCCTCGACCAAGCCCGCAGAAGTGGATTTGCGCGGTCGGGTGAGCGAAACGGCCCCGCTTGAAATCAGCGGTTCGATCAATCCACTGACCCCGATGGCGTTGGTGGATATAACGGCGAACGCCGACGGCGTCGACTTGCCGGGCTTTAGCCCATATTCCTCGAAGTACACCGGTTACCCAATCACCAAGGGAACGCTGACGGTCAACGTTCACTACTTACTGAAAGAGCAACAGTTGACTGCCCAGAATCATATACGTCTTGACCAACTCACCTTTGGTCCCAAAGCGCAAGCCAAAAGCGTGCTCAATCTCCCAATACGTCTGGCTGTCGCACTACTCAAGAACCCGCAGGGTCAAATCAACCTTGATATTCCGGTCTCCGGTTCTTTATCTGATCCCCAGTTCAGCATTGCCGGCGTTATTCTGGGCGTAGTCAAAAATGTGATCCTCAAGGCCGCAACGTCGCCATTCACTTTGCTTGCTTCCGTGGCAGGCGGAATCGCCGGTAATCAGCAGCTTCAATACGTAGAGTTCAAGCCCGGGTACGCCGTGCTCTCGCCGGAGGCCACCAAAAAGCTGGAAACTCTCGCCAAGGCCTTGAATGCGCGACCGGCCTTGCGGCTTGATATTGCCGGCCGCGTCGATCCGGAGTCTGACCGCGGCGGTTTGCATTACGCAATGCTGGACCGTCTCGTTAAGGAGCAAAAGATCACGGATCTGGAGAATAAGGGAGCAAATGTCAATGCGGCGGATGTGGAGGTAACGCAAGCCGATTACACCAAATATCTCGGGCGCGTTTACAAGGCGGCGAAGTTCGAAAAGCCGCGCGACTTTCTCGGGCTGGACAAGTCGCTACCCCCGGCTGAAATGCAGAAGCTCCTGATTGCCCACATAAAGGTCACCGATACCGATCTCAAACATCTGGCTGACAAACGGGCCGAGGTGGTGCGTCAACAGCTGGGTAAACAGGTCGATCCGGCACGCCTGCTCATAGTCGCGCCTCAACTAAACGCGCAGGGCGCCGAAGGCAAAGCCAAGACCACGCGTGTCGATCTGTCGTTGGATTAATGGATCAGCAACAACACCGCTGAGTTGCTACCATGCTCAATTGACTATTGACCCTCTTTTGGCGGACGTTGCTGGGCTGCAGAGATCAATTAGCCATGGCTGATGAGCGGATTTCGAGCTATTTACTCGGCAGTTAATCTTCAAACCCGCCTTGGCTGTCCAGCCGCTCGTGAGTCACCGGCATTGTACCCGCCGGTGACCAGTGCCGTCCCATTTCTCGCGCACTTGCTCGTGCCGGCTAATTAGCAAGGCGGTCTCGGCAATAGTATCGCTTAAGACCACTTTGGTTATTCGGCGCTCTCCCTAATTCCAAGCCCACGAGCGGACAAGCGAGGGATCCTGAGTAGCGACTGTGACGAAGGAAGTCGCGGGCCCGCATCGAAGGACTATTCGCGGCATTTTATTCCTCGTGATTTAGGGCGTCGAAGAATCGCGGTGCGAAAGAATGCGCCGCGAGACGTCTGCACCGCAGGCGCCCTGAATAAGTAAGTCGATGCTCTTTGCCATTGAGCTCCTTCGCCGCGCTGAGGATAGAACAGTAATAGCCCTACTTGGGTACTCCTTTACGTTGGCTCGGGGCCCAAGATGACAGACGGCAGGACGTGGACCGCTTCAGATTCCACGTATCTAGTTATTCAGCGCGACCGTCGAGCTGCAACTGCGACGGATGACGATGTCACCCGTTGAGGCGGATATGCGCCCTGGTTTCTACTGAGACGTGTCTACCACTCGCATCCCAGAGTTGAGCTACTAAATGACGCGACCAAGCTACTCTCACTGTGTAGCTTTGAAGTACCGAATACCTGGTTGATACCCGGCAAGTTAGTTCCCCTCGTGTTTTCTCTTGCTGTTTCCTTGTCAGCTGGAGAGCAGGAAAGCATCCGCCAGGGCAGGCCGCAGCTCAGCAAATCCTCAGATGATACGTCAGCAGAACCATGGAGGTGAAATATATGCCGATGAGAGCGCGACGGCTGCTTATCGCCATAGGCTTGGCCAATCTCTTCTTACCCATCTGCGCTGCTTACGCCCAAAGCCAGATGCCCGATCAGCGTGCGGTATCCCGCATGACCGCAGGGCGTGGACTGGTGCAAAGAGGCCGCACCATGAGTCTTGCGGTCCCGGTTGCTGCAAATAATGGAGGCGCAGGCACGGTCGCCGGCATTCTCAAGGGGAATGGCGCGGGAGTGGTGTCGGCAGCGGTGAGCGGCAGCG
>JAMXLL010000018.1 GCA_024281015.1 Candidatus Binataceae bacterium | reverse complement strand
ACTGTCTCATGAACTGCCCGGCCTGCGGACACCCTAATCCCAACGGTGCAAAGTTCTGCAATGAATGCGCTGAGTCCCTGCCCCCGCGCTGTTCACGTCGGACGCGCCATTGAGCTGTTTGGCCGCGGTCGGACGCGCAACTTTGAGGCCTACCTCGCTCAAGCAGCTGTTAACGTTTATGGTGCGATGGCTATCCTTCAGCGGCGCGCTTGAGATCAGATGAAACGATCTCTGCGGCGCGCCGGAGTGCCGACCCCTATTGGATCGCCACTACCTTGTTCCTGAATGGACTGCGCCATCTCATGCTTCGCGATTCCACCATGGTTGCGGAACGAGCTGACGAAATATTTTCCATTGCAAGCTCGTACGCGATGGCTACCAATTCGATCGCAGCAACTTTCTTTCGAGGCTGGGCTATGGCTGTTGCGGGACACGCCGCGGAGGGAATCGCCGAGATGCGCCAGAGTTTGTCGGATCCAAGGCTTGCCGGCGCGATGGGACCCAATTTTATGCGCATCGTCTTGGCGGAGACTTGTGGCCAACATTCGCGTGTCGAAGAGGGTCTTGATCTGGTAGCTCGGGGGCTTGAGATTGCCGATCAAACCGGCCTGAGAGTGGCCGAACCGGAGCTCTATCGGGTCAAAGGAGAGTTGATGATAAAGGACCCGGGCAACGCGGCGGAGGCCGAGCGCTCTTTACGCACCGCGATTGAGGTTGCCCGCCGGCAGAGCGCCAAGCTTTTCGAGCTCCGCGCAACCGTGAGCCTCGCCCGATTGCTAGCGAACCGGGGTCACCGCGACGAAGCCCGCGCGATGCTGACTGACATTTACAATTGGTTCACCGAAGGCTTTGACACCGCCGATCTGAAGGACGCCAAAGCCCTGCTCGATGAGCTGAGCACCTGACATGAAGTGCGCCAAGTGTGGAGCCCAGAATCGCGAGGGCGCAAAGTTTTGCAACGAATGCGCTGCGCCGATTGAGGTTTCATGCCCAAAGTGCGGCTCCAAAAATAAACCGGGCGCAAAATTCTGCGACGAATGTGGCACGTCGCTACGCTCGTCCGCTTCGGGATCGCCAAACAAGCCGAAGGATCCATCGGTTCGAGTAGTCGATAGTGCGCTTGCCGAGAATATCGACGGTGAGCGCAAGACCGTGACCGCTCTGTTCGCCGATATCAAGGGCTCGATGGAGCTGATGGAGGACCTCGACCCGGAAGAAGCCCGCGCCATAATCGATCCCGCGCTGCAAGTAATGATCGCTGCTGTACGCCATTATGACGGGTACCTCGTACAGTCGACCGGCGATGGCATCTTCGCTCTGTTCGGAGCCCCGGTTGCTCACGAAGACCACCCGCAGCGCGCTCTCTATGCCGCCGTGCGGATGCAACAGGAAATGAGGCGCTACGCCGAACGGTTGCGTGCCGAAAAGGGTCTCAACCTTGAGGTTCGAGTCGGCGCGAATTGTGGAGAGGTGGTGGTGCGTTCGCTGCAAACCGATAGCACCCACGCGGAGTACACTCCCATCGGCCATTCGACTGCCCTCGCTGCACGTTTGCAGGCCCTGGCTAGTCCGGGAGCGATAGCCATAAGTGAGCAGACAGCGAAGTTGGTAGAGGGCTATTTTCAATTGAAATCGCTAGGCCCCGCGCGGATCAAGGGCGTCACAGAACCGGTCGTGATGTTCGAGGTGGCGGGCCTGGGACCCTTGCGTACAAGGCTACAGCTCGCGGAGCGTAGAGGATTAACCAGGTTCGTCGGGCGTCACGGCGAACTGGATCAGATGCGTCGCGCGCTCGACTTCGTCCAGCAAGGACACGGCCAGATCGTCGCGGTAATGGGTGACCCTGGGGTTGGCAAGTCGCGGCTATTTCTCGAATTCAAAGCTGGCGCCGAATCCGGGAATCTCGTCTTGGAAGCGTACTCCGTCTCTCATGGTAAAGCGTCCGCGTATCTTCCCGTAATCGAAATGTTGCGCTCATATTTTGAAATGACGGCGAACGATGACGAACGTAAGCGCATGGAGCGGATTTTAGGCAAGGTGCTCGGACTAGATCGTGCGCTCGAAGATACGTTGTCGTATATATCTGCCTTGTTCGATATAGCAGAGTCGATCGATTCGCTGGCTCAGATGGACCCACTGATCAGGCGTCGGCGGACCGAGGAGGCAATCAAACGCATTCTCTTGCGCGAAAGCCTCAATCAGCCACTGATCGTCATCTTCGAAGACCTGCATTGGATCGACGGCGAGACTCAGAGCCTTCTCGATTACCTCGCTGATTCGATTGCACATGCGCGCATTCTTCTATTGGTGAACTACCGCCCCGAGTATCGCCACGGATGGAGTAACCGTACGCATTACATGCAACTGCGGCTCGACCCGTTGGAAGGGCAGGTTGCTGGTGAGATGCTGGTTGAGCTACTTGGTGCTGCGCCCGAACTCGATCCACTGAAAAGGCTGATCTTGGAACGGACGGAGGGTAACCCGTTCTTCATTGAAGAAATTGTACAGGCGCTGTTCGAACAGGGTGCATTGGCTCGTAACGGCGCGGTCAAACTCGCCCGTCCGCTGGTCAACATCAAGGTCCCGGCGACCGTGCAGGCAGTACTCGCCTCGCGTATCGACCGCCTACCACCCAGCGAAAAGGAACTGCTACAAACCTTGGCAGTTATTGGCCGCGAGTTTCCGCTTCAGCTCATCCAACAGGTAACAGAGAAGCCGCAAAGCGACCTCGACCGGGCGATGATGGTTTTACAGTCGGGCGAGTTCATTTACGAACTACCGGCATTCCCAGATCCTGAGTACGTCTTCAAACATGCACTCACGCAGGAGGTAACGTACAACTCAGTCCTGATTGACCGCCGGAAAATGCTGCACGACCGCGCTGGCGCTGCCATTGAATCATTGTACGCATCGCGGCTCGATGAGTACCTGGAAGAACTAGCCCATCATTACAGTCGCAGTGACAACGTCCGTAAGGCGGTGGAATATTTGGGTTTGGCAAGCGCGCAGGCAATAAAGCGGTCGCATCACCGAGAAGCAATCGCACGCGCAAGGGCGGCGCTGGAATTGTTGCCCAAGCTTGGCTCTGATTCCGACCGCAAGAGCGCGGAGTTCAGCTTGCAATTTAATCTTGGGATGGCGTTGATGCCTGTCCTGGGTTACTCGGCTCCCGAGGTTGGAGAGGCGTTGGAACGAGCGGCAGTGCTGGCACGCCAAAACCGGCCCGGGCAAGCCGCCTTTGCTGTTATTGGTGGCTTGTACGCCTTCTATATATCGCGCGCCGATATTCGCAGGGCGAACCAACTCGCAAACGAAATGCTAGAGATAGCCGCTTCGGAAAAAAACGAAACCCTCTCAATGGAGGCCCACTTCGCGCTAGGCGCCAGTCTTTTCTGGCTCGCCCGTTTTGCCGAGTCGCTGGAGCATTTGAGGTTGGGCTCCGTAGTGCGCCCCGGTCTATCTCCCGTGAACATAGTTGGAGTCGACACCCCAGGGTTTGCCTTGGGCTATCAGGCTCACTGCCTCTGGCACTTGGGTTTTCCCGACCAGGCATTCAAGATGTGCACTCAAGCGATTACACGTGGCGACTCGCTCAACCATCCGTTCTCCGCCGCCACGATTCGACTGAGTGTAACAGAAACCCTAATACGCATTGACCCTCGCCTGAGCCTGCAACAGGCAGAAACGATGATTGAGCTCTCGGTACAGCATGGGTTCCGCTTTCAGGAAACGATGGGCAGAAGTTTCCGAGATATAGCGATTCTTCATCAACGAGCAGATCTCAACGTCTTGATGGACTTGCCCGCTTTGATCCGTCGTCTCGCCGAATATGGGGCCAGGCTCTCACTTCCGACGCATTGGGTGGCTCTCGCCAAAGGTTATGGCGATATCGGGGAACCCGAGCAGGGGCTGAATCTAGTAGATGAGGTCCTGACCGGCATCGAGCAGAATTCTGAGTATCAGATGAAAGCCGAGGTTCATCGCCTCAAGGGACAGCTGTTGTTGCAGCAAACACAATCGAATTCGGAAGAAGCCGAGCGACAGTTCCGAACCGCCATAGATGTAGCACGCGCTCAACAAGCCAAAGCGTGGGAATTGCGCGCGACGACCAGTCTCGCGCGACTGCTCGCCAGCCAGTATCGTCGCGATGAGGCGCTCACTGTGCTCACTGAAATCTATAACTGGTTCACCGAGGGCTTCGATACCGCCGACCTGAAGGAGGCAAAGGCGCTGCTCGACGAACTGAGCTGCTAAAGCAAGAAGATGCGGTGCGCTAAATGCGCTGTGAGAGCTGAACGGTTGGAGTCACTCCTTGGCAGGAGCCGAGGGTGGCCCACTTTCACGAGAAACTGGCCTAATTAGGCCACCACCAACGCGCGTCCGGGTTCAGACGCGGTCTTTTTCCAGGCGTGAGCAATCTCCCTTGGCATAAATGCCCACGTGCCTGGCCCGCCGCGAGTCACAGTGTCCCCAATCTTGAACTCGAATTCGCCGCTCAGGACACACATCGCTTCGTCACTGTTGTGATGGAGATGAAGTGCAGTCCCGAAACCGGCAGGAATCGACTCTTCGAAGACGGCAACACTGTTCCTGGTCTGTTCACTCAGAAGCTTAAAGCTGGCAGTCCTGTCGGCCTCGAGGTTCCAGACGACATCCTGCCCGGGCAACACGACCAAACCCTTGTTGTCCATCGACGTTCTCTCGCTCTTCCCTTGCCATGCCTTTATGGTTACATCCGCGCTCTGCTCAGCCTCGCGATCCTCGTCTCGTTTGAAGGAACAATGCCGCACCTGTGCGGCCATTTCAAGCGAGATCCGGCATGGTTAACTGCCCTCTATCACAGCTGACCCGCTTAGCAAATAATGCCTAACGTCCGGCGATTCATGACAATTGCTGAGATGATCAACCATGCCATGCACCGCCAAAACTGTTCAGCAATAATCACTCCTCATTGACGACGAAGCACTTGATGAGGAGTTCGCCGACTCGCCACAACCTGCAGCTGCTGATAGCAGGCCCGAAGAGGCAGAGCTGGAGCAGCAGATCTAGCAGTTAGAGCAGGAAATTGCTGCGAAACAGCGCGACACCAGTGAACTTCAGGAAAGATCTGGCGCGCCGCAGAACTGGAGAAGCAAATCGCCGAGGCTTGCCAACCCAGGGAAAATGCCGCGCGCCAGGATGAGCAACTGCAACGCGAAGCTGCCGTACTCGAACGCAGAGAACTCTCCATATTTCCCGCTGTGGTCAAAGGCGAGCGCCCTTTGCTGAACCGCAGCGTCGCCGTCGCGCAAAGCTTTTGTTCCTGTGACGTGAACCCCTGGGGCTTTATCAGTCGCGCGGGCTCATCTTCCTGTAACCGGATTGATCATTGCCGTTACCGCCAGTTCGAGCGTTTGAGGGATGGTGACGCGACTGCGGATACCATCCACCTGCATTTCGAAAGGTATATAGTTAAACGCCCGGAATGTTGCTGGCCAAGCCATGAAAGATGTTAAACGGAACGGTGGTGCGAACCATCTCTTCAATTGCCTGTCGTTGGCGTGGATGTGCATCGATATGGCTTTTCTGCTGAATCCAATTCCGCAGTGCACTGGCGCAAACAGCACGAAACGAAGTCTCGACGTTTGAAATCCACCCCGCTCCAACAGCCAGTCTGTGGATTGCGCGTCGCTCGGGATAGCGGCCGAAGACTGCCAAATTAGGGATGATGTAGGCTGCGTTGGCAAATCTGGCCGCACATGCCTACACTCTCAACCAATACCCAAAACGGAGACCGGCTCATGAAATTCGGGTTACTGTATATTCCGGATTACTATCCCGATCGCTACAAATCCGCCAGCCATTACTATGGTGAGATGATGGAGCAAATCCAGCATGCGGAGGAGCTGGGCTTCAACGGTGTGTTCTTTGCCGAGCATTATGTCGGCGGCTACGCTTTTCCGTCACCGCCGGTGTTCGCTGCGGCAGTGGCACAGCGCACCAAACGCATCCGGTTGGGCACGGGAGTGACGCTTCTGCCGCTGAGCAATCCCGTCCGCACGGCCGAGGAATACGCGATGCTGGATGTGCTCAGCGAGGGCCGCCTCGATTTCGGGATTGGCCGCGGCGTGTTGAAGGCCGAATATGAGCTGTTCGAGATCGATGAGGCGGAAAGCCAAGGAAGGTTTCACGAAGCGTTGGAAGTGATCCTGCAGGCCTGGACGCAGCCCAATGTTTCGTACGAGGGCAAATACTATAAGGTGCGCGGCGTTGCCGCTTTGCCCAAGCCGGTGCAAACTCCATATCCGCCCATCTGGAGCGCTTGCGCGGTAACACCGGAGAGTTTCATCTGGGCCGGGCAGAAGGGCTTACATCCGATGCTGGTGCCGTTTGCCTATCCCAAACATCAGGATTTGAAAGATAAGCTCAACCTCTACTGGTCCGCTTTGAAGAAGGCGGGTCACGATGCCAATTCGCGCGATATTCTGGGCGTCTATCATTTATACGTCGCGGCTAGCGACGATGAAGCCCATACGCTGGCGCGCAAACATTTTACTCAGTATTGGCGATTTTTCACCGAATTGGATCAAAAGATCGCCTGGCAGTCGGCCGATTACAAGGAATACAAGGGTGGATTGTCGAAGCTGTTCGGTAGCGCCACCTATGAAGATCTGGATCAGGGCGACTGTATTATATTCGGCACTCCGGAACGTTGCGCTCGCCGGCTGCGCCGGGCCGCTGACGACTTCGGTCTGACTTACCCGATTTTCGAGGTGAATTTCGGCGGCTTCCCGCACAAGGAAACGATGAAGTCGCTGGAAATGTTCGCGCAAGAGGTAATGCCGCGATTCGAGTGAGGCAGCCATAATTTGACCGGTCGCTATGTAATCTCAGCTCGCCGCGAACAGTGAGGGCCAAAGGAGCTAACTACTGGTCGGGGCGGTGGCGTCCTCTGTTAATGATGCGCCGTGTCAGTCTTGACTAAAGTGGAGGAGGACCGAGAATCTCCCAGCCGTATTCGCGGAGCAGCGGCGAGCACGAAGCGGATATCGGACCGTTTTTGGCTGGCGTCGCGGAAGTGTCGTAGTATCCTGTCCCGCAAATAACTTTATATCGATAATGGAGCGCTACGCGGATTCAGAAACCGGTGCCTGCTTCACGCTGAAGCGTGAAGCTGTCCGAGATCATTCGACTTCGTTCGCGCTGCTCACTTCGCTCACGATGACAGACAGGGCCCCTCAGTCTGTTAACTTGTTTGCGGGACACATTCCGCATAACGAGTCTCATCCCAGCTTCGAGACTCGAAGAAAGGCTGTCCATCCTAATCCGACTGGTATTGTCCCAGGTTCAGGACGTAAGTCTCGAAAGATTATCCACAAGCCATGCCATAAACTCCGGGTCACGAAC
>JAMXLL010000017.1 GCA_024281015.1 Candidatus Binataceae bacterium | reverse complement strand
CTCCTTTAGCGATCTGATTTTTATTGGCCTGGTCATAAATCCAGATACACTCGCCGACGACACCTTCCGGGAAATCGGCGCCCTGAGCTTTGCCGCCCGAGAACCCGTAGACACCTGATTGAACGGGCGGTTCAGACGCACCGTTGCGGTTGGTCACTGGTTTTTCCGGCGTCTGCGCTTGACTCCCGCCGAGCACGACTAGCACCGCAGGTACTGCAAGCAGGGCGATGATCGTCTCGCGTATCAATTTTGCACCCCCGTCATATAAAGAATAGCAACGTGTCGCGATTGACGGCGACTCCAGACTGCCCCCGCCAATCGGGCAGCGAGTGGGTTCTGGAACGCAGCTAGCATCCGGTCCCACCAGCAACCATCAGCTCTGCCGTAATGCCACGATTATCGCGTCGGCGGATAATACGGCCTGCTTGATCAAGCTCAATTCGCTCCACCTCGCCCATCCGAGGTTCGTAAATCCAGCAGTATTGCGAGTCATTTTTCTGCGCGCAGGTTTGTTTGATTGAAGCAGCGGCGAGAGTATTCGCGTCGATGACAGCTACCCTCCCCGTCCAGCGTTCGCCGCCACGCTGACGTAGGTGGCTGATTATCAATGCCCGGAATACGAGAAATCCGGCCACATCGACTTCACGAAACCGGCCCAACTGAGTTACAACTTCACTTCGGCCGCCGGCTACGCCGCTGATCCTGCCACGGAGATTGTCTTCGGCCGCTTCGTAGCTCGCTTTGCGAATGAACAGACTACTCGAATAGGAAAGGCTGATGCGACTGATGCGGTGCTCGGCATCGAGCGTGACGTCGGCCGCATGCCGATTGAGCCCGTCTGCCGATCGACGCGCCGCAATGATCGTGACCGGAGAACAACTGGTCTCCTCGTAGGCAACGAGCTTACCGTCCTGCCGGATTTCATACGAGTAATTTCCGGTGGGCAACATCAGGCCACTCAGTCGATCAGCATTGCTCGATAAGCGCTTTAAGCCGCATTGCGAGTTCGGGCGCGGCTGCTTCGTGCTTGAAATAAATGAAAATCTCGCTCGCCGGGCCGGCCAGGACGCTAACCCGCTTCGCCCATTCGCTCAAGGAGGGATCGTCGTAGTTTTCCCTGCGTAACCGCAGATAAACGTACGATGAAGTAGCTTCGATAGGCGAAACCAAATTCTCGGTCTCGGCGATGCATAGGGCGGCATCCCCGCAGCGCATGATCTCCAACACAGGCGGCGCGAACCATGAAGAATGGCGGAATTCGAAAGCTGCCTGAACACGCCGATCTACCTGGGCAATAAAATCCCGTAACAGAGCATCATCGCGCGGCAGGTCAGGCGGCAATTGAAACAGCACAGGGCCGAGGCGTTCGCCTAGTGCCCGTGCAGTTTCGATGAAAAAGTCAAGCGTTTCTTTGGTTCCTCGCAAGCGAGCGAAGTGAGTGATGCGTTGCGGCGCTTTGAGTGCAAAGCGGAAATCCGACGGTGTTTTGGTGGCCCAACCTTCCAGCATCGCGCGCCGGGGCATTGCTCGAAACGTGTAGTTAATCTCGACCGTGGGCAACCGTGCAGCGTAGAACTCAAGCATTTTGCTGCCGGCCAGTTTCAGCGGGTAAAAATGGCCAAGCCATTCTTTGTAGCTGAACCCGGAAGCCCCAATGCGAATGGTCGCGCCCATTAGATCACCATCATCGGGCTCCTCGTCAGCTACGGCCAGACTGCGCCGGCCGCGATCAGTCGATGACGTTCCTCAGTGCTATAGCCCAGCAACTCCCCGAGCACGTAGTCATTGGAAGAGCCGATCACCGGCGATGGCGTTCGGATCGAGCCTGGCGTGCCAGTCATTTTAATCGGAATACCTGTGACATTAGTGCGGCGGCCGTCCGCTAGTGCGACCGATGCCCAGAAACTGCGAGCCTGCAATTGAGGATCCCGATCGCAAATATCCGCACCGTTCGCAACAATACCTGCGGCGATTCCGGCCTTTTGGAGAAGCTCCATTGCATGCTCGGCGATCTGCGTTCTTGTCCACGTCTCAACGTATTTGTCGAGTTGTTCCCATTTTCTCATCCGCATAAAAAGAGTGCGGAATTCCGCACTTCGAGCCCACTCCGGTGCCCCGATGGCTGCAACGAAGCGCTCCCATTGCGGCCCGGGTACGCTGATCGCGAGCCATCGATCATTGTCATCATCGCGAGGCTGGCATCGGTAGATGCCATGCGGTGCCGCTGCCGCTTCCTGCGAGTGGTAATGGGGTGGGGATTGGACCCGGCCATTGACTGCGATGTCCAGCAACGATGGGCCTACGACACTCACCAGCGCTTCGAATTGCGACAGGTCGACGAATTGTCCCTGGCCAGTTTGGCGTCGATGCCATAGCGCAATTAACGCGGCGAGGGCTCCCGTGTAGCCGCCCGCCATATCAGCATACGAATAGCCGTAACCTGCTGGTTCGTCGTTCTCTCCAGCCATCAGACACGTAAAACCCGCTAATGCCTGGAGAGTTGGCCCATAGCTGACGTAGCTGGCGCGCGGTCCGGTGTGACCCAAGCCTGACATGCTGATGCAAATGATATCGGATTTGATTTTGCTGAGAGTGAGGTAATCCATGCCCCAATTGCGCATCACCCGGGCCGAAAAGTTGTCCATCACCAGGTCACTTTTGGCCGCAAGCGCACGGGCAATTTCCAGCCCTTGAGCGTTTGCCATGTTGATAGCGATTGAGAGTTTGTTGCGATGGAGATCGCCCTGCAGACCTCGCTGGCGTTCGCCGGGTGGGCCGGGCTTCCGCTCGAGCTTGATGACCTCGGCCCCGTGATCAGCCAGGATCCTCGTTGCCACCGGACCGGCTACAACCCAGGTGAAATCGAGCACGCGAATTCCGGTAAGAGGTAGCGCCGGCAACTCAGATGATCCCTTCCGCCGCCAGCGCCGAAAGATAGTCCGGCGAGTAGCCGAGTTCCTGTCGAAAAATTTCGGTGGTGTGCTCACCAAGTAGTGGAGGCCGGCGATACACTCGCGATGGAGTCGCACTAAACAGGTAGGGGGCGCCGGGGTAACGGAAGCTACGGCCGAGTTCGGAGTGTTCCACACAGCGGAAATAGCTGCGCGCTTGAAGCTGTTCATCGTCGAACAGCGCCTCAGGCGGGCGCACTGTTGCGTAAGGAAGGCGCAGCATCTGTGCGCGTGCCAGCAGGTCGTCGCGTTTGTAATCCTTTACCCAGTCATCAAGTACGTCGAAAAGATGTTCAGCGTGCTTAGCGCGGTAGACCACGTCTTGCCATTC
>JAMXLL010000016.1 GCA_024281015.1 Candidatus Binataceae bacterium | reverse complement strand
GCCAGGATTCGCTCGGGGTCGCGTCTGGCTGGTGGCCCATAACCCGCGGCTCCGGGCTGGATATGGGTCAACACATCGCCAGCCTTGACGGGAATATCGAGCATGATCTTTGCCGGTAGCTCAGTTTGCTGCTCACCTGAGGTAAGCAGCACCTTCGCGGGCGTGCCATCCTTGCCTCCGGCAAGTCCTTTAGGTGCCGAGTCGACCCTGCATGTGCGCAGCATCACCCGGCCGTTGGCGAGAAACCGCCAACGTCGATAAACGGCTAATGATCCACGAAATTCACCCGCCCCGCCGGTATCCGGCACGAAACCAAAGCCGTCGAGCATCACCGGCAACTCGGATTCGAACGCCTCCCCTGAATTGGCGCGAAAGCCGGTCATAAATGACGGCATCACACCTTCGATCCCATCGCCAATCGGCCGGCCACCCCATCCACTGGCATACATTTCGGTCATCATCGTTGGCCTCCCGGTGCCATCCGAGGTCGTGAAGACCATCATGCTTACTCCACCCTCTCCAGCCGCCGGCATGCGGTCCGGAATGGCCTTGGCCAGCGCGCTGCAAACGAGATCGTAAACGCGCCAGAGGAGCTGTCCCCGAGAGCCGACCGCAGCCGGGAAGCGCGGATTGAGCACAGTTCCTTCGGGAGCAATGGTCTTAATAGGGACGAACAGACCGGAGTTGATAGGAATCTCGGCAGCTCCCAGCAGGGCGAGGAAAATCATATTCGCGGTAAAGTTGCCTATCATGTCAGGGGGACAATTGAGAGCGTTACTGACTTGTGCTCCAGTCCCGGTAAAGTCCACTACCAAGTCATCCCCCGCCACGATGAGAGTAACTACAACTTCGACCTTGGTGCCTCCGCCGTCGTCAAACACTTCCGAGCAGGTATAGTGTCCATCCGGCATCGAGCGAATCATCGCCCGCATCAGACTTTCGCTGCGTGCCTGCAAGTGACGATAACATTGGACCACCTGGTCAGAGCCGTAGCGCTCGAACAGGGCTATCAAGCCCTTCTCGCCGCGACGGCATGCCGCTACCCCGGCGTCCAAGTCACCCAGGACGTCATCGGGTGCCCGCACCCCGGCCGCGATGATCTCGCGGACCGACTCTATCGGTTGGCCGTTTTCGTAGAGTCTGACCGCCGGCAGCCGGAGCCCCTCTTCATAAATCTCCGCGCAGGGCAGTCCCATGCCACCGGGGAAGCGTCCACCAATGTCAGTATGGTGTTCCACTACGGAGGTAAAGGCGCAAAGCTGGCCTCGCCAGAAGACCGGCATCACCAGGGCTATATCGGGCAGATGCGATAGACCACCATACGGATCGTTCGAAATTATGATATCGCCGGGGCGGAACTTGCCCTGATATTTTTTCATGATGTACGGCATTAACGCGTTGAAGTATGCCAACCCATAAGGTACCGCCTGCACGATTACGCGGCCGGCTGGATCCAGCAGTCCGGCGGAATAATCTCCGCCTTCTTTTGCAACAATCGAGCGGGTGGTCTGTTTCATCGTTATATTCATTTCTTCGGAAACCGACACAAGCTGATGTCGCATAACTTCGATCAGGATCGGGTCGAATGCTTTTTCCATACCAGCGTCTCGAGATTACTCACGGAGTTGCGCGGACAGAACGCAGTGGGTAGCTACCCATCCGATTTCAGAGTGATGTTGCCGTATTTATCCAGCGAGGCGCTCCATTGCGGAGGCACTACAATTGTCGTGTCGAATTCCTCGATCACCAATGGACCTGCGAGGGAGCCTCTGAGCAGTGATTCTCGCCGGACGATCCTGGTCAAGCATTCGCCAACTTGTGGCCCATAGTACGCCATTCGCATCTCCGTCGCCGGCTCACTGGCCGCTGAGGATGTTACGAAGGCCTGGGCTAGTTCAGCGAAACTTATACTGTTTGCAGGAGCGACCGCTTTCATCCGCAGATTAACCACTGCGATCGGCTCGTGCTCCCGGCGATACCCATAAGTACGTTCATGTTCGGCGTGAAATGAATCGCTCAAAGTCTTCAGCAGTCCCAATGGTGCGCCCCCATCAGGTACTTTTACGGTGATCTCCGACATTTGTCTTTGATATCTGAGGTCCAGATAGCGTTCCAACTTCGCGGTCGCAGAGTCGATGTTTTCGCGGGCGAATTCCTCCCGAGCCCGGGCGGCCAGGGTTTCGAATTTCTGCAGAAGCTCCCCTAAACCAGCCGCCTCAAGTCGGCCGGGAATACTTTGGACGTAATCATAGCGCACGTCAGCCATTAACAAGCCGAGCGCACTGAATAGTCCTGGAAACAGCGGGATGTAGACCTTTTCCATACCTAATTCGGAGGCGACGTCGGCCGCATGAATTGGGCCCGCACCACCGAAAGCAATCAGCACATACTCGCGCGGATCGCGCCCGCGCTCCGTGGTCACTGCCCTTATCGCTCGCGTCATAGCCGCGTTGGCCACCCGATAAACGCCATGAGCAGCATCCAAGGGCGATAGACTCAACCTTGGACAAAGTTCGCGCTCGATAACCTGGATCGCCGCCGCCCGGTCAATCGCCACCGTGCCGCCCGCGATTGCGTGCGGATTCATATATCCCAATACGACGTTAGCGTCGGTAATCGTCGGATTGACTCCGCCGCGCTTGTAACAGACCGGTCCCGGCACTGCACCTGCACTGGTCGGCCCCACTCGCAACGCTCCGCTCTCATCGATCCAGGCGATACTGCCACCACCGGCGCCGGCCTCGACTATGTCAAGCGTTGGAATCGAAAGCGCGTAGCCGCCACCGCGGCTATAACGCGCACTGACATTAGCGTCGGCACCAACCTCCATTCCGTTCTTCTCAATCGGGGTGCTGCCTTCAATGAGGCAAGCTTTGACCGTGGTACCACCCATGTCGAAGGAAACGGCGCGATTGATCCCCAGTTCACGCGTGAGCGCAGCAGCGGCGAGCGCTCCCGCGGCAGGACCAGATTCGATAATATAGATTGGCCGCTGCCGCGCGTGATGGGAGGTCATTACGCCTCCATTGGACTGCATCACCCTTATCGAGTTGCAATAGCTTCCGAGCTCACCCTCAAGTGAATCCAGATAGCGATTGACCACCGGCATCAGATAGGCATTTATGCAAGTGGTGCTACTCCGCTCGTACTCGCGGATTTCAGGCAATACGTCAAAAGAAGTACATAGCGCGGCTTCCGGTACCAGTTCGTGCGCCAATGCGGCTGCTTGCTTTTCGTGAGCCGGATTCGCGTAAGAGTTGATGAAACTGATGGCGATCGCCTCGACTTTCTGATGCTGCAGTTCGCGCAACGCCTGCCTGGTCTCTTCAGAGTCTAGCGGCGTAAAAACTGCTCCTTGAGCGGTGATCCGCTCCGTCACCTCGCGCCGGCGTCGGCGCGGAATTAGAGGTGGATTGCGCTCCCACAGGAAATCGTAAACTGGCGGACGGGCCAGCCGCCGCATCTCAATTTCGTCCCGAAAGCCGCGAGTGGTAATCAGGCCTGTGACCGCACCCTTGCCCTCGAGCACTGCGTTCGAGGCAATCGTGGTTCCGTGTACCAAGCTGGTGAGCTGCTTATGCCCGGTGTCCTTGAGTACCGCTTCAATGGGCTCTCGAACTTCCCGCGCCACCTTTTCAGGAATCGAGAGGACCTTGTAAGTCCGCACGCGACGGTCACCTGTAACAGCCACAATGTCGGTAAACGTTCCGCCGATATCGAAGGCAACTCGGGGCCCATCATTTTCTTGCATCATTGTCTATTGCTGACCGTAGTGGTCTTTAGTCGCGGCTCGCGATGCTCTGTTTGGGCAAAAGCCCGGGTGATTTTCTCATCGATCGCGCTGTGTGTCTCCAATCTGGCCGCGTGCCATTGCTCCGTCTCATTGGGTCGCAGAACTTTTACTGCTCATCGAGGTCTTTGCCAAGAACGAAACCCGCTCTGTTCTGTTCGCTTGCCCGGCGTAAATTTTGCCAGGCTTATGTCGGCCAAAAGTTGATTCAGCGCTTGTAGGTCGACGGGCTTGGCAATGACAGCATCGACCAAATCTCGATCAGGGTGATTGGGCGGAATTTCTGCCGCCCAGCCGGTAACTAGAAGAAAAAAAGGTGGCATTTGGAGGGATTTCACTCGTCTAGCGACTTCCCACCCGTTCATAAGGGGCATTCCTAGATCACAGAGAACCACGTCAACGAGCAATTTCTCGTCTATCAACTTCTCGAGGGTTTGGGCTCCGGAACTTGTGGCTATGACGGTATGTCCTCTCGATTCCAGGAAAGTTTTGAAGGCTTCACGGTTGTTCGCATCGTCATCCGTCACCATCACTCGGAGCGGCTGAATCTCATCGGCATCTTGTTGCGTGTTTCGGATTGGCACCGGATAAGCGATTGGAAAGTTCAGGGTGAACATTGCGCCGCGTTCAGCTCGGTTGACGGCCGAGATACTTCCACCGATTCGCGCCATCGCGGCATATGCGATTGATAGTCCTAAACCGGTCCCGTGCTCTCCTTTGGTGCTGAAGAAGGGTTCAAAAATACGACTCAGGTGCTCTTGAGGGATCCCATAGCCCTCGTCTTCGACCCTGACCGCAATGACTTCCTGTTCGACATGCCCACTGATTCGAATTGTCCCGCCGCCAGGCATCGCATCTTGGGCATTCAACAGGAGATTTAGAATTAGCTGACGGAGCTCAGAAGGGTCACCAACGACGAGCGGCAATCTCGGCAACTCGAGCTCAACTTGAATCGATTTGCCCAACAGGAGATTCTTCTCTTCCAAGGTGCTCTTGGCCATCTGTACCGATTCACCGATTATCGCATTCAGGTCAACGCTCTCGACCGGCCGATCATGCCGACGGCGTGCAAAATCCTGCAGGCGGCCAATGGTGGCGCTTGCGTCGCGAACGATACGAGAGATTAGCTGAAGCGCATTCTCATGTCGTGAAGTCACACTCGGGTCGGCGCATAGGACCTCCAGCCAGAGCCGAAGAGCATTGAGGCTATTGTTGAGATCGTGTGCGATGCCCGAAGCCAATTCGCCCACTGCCTTCAGCCTTTCCTGATTTACCAGGAGTTCGCGGTTATGGCGGAGCTCCTCCTCTGCCTGTACCCGTGTAGTAACATCCTGTCCGATTACCAAAACGCAGTCCTGGTGATTCAGCTCCAGCGTGCTCCACGAGTAGATGCAATGCACCAGAGTGCCTTGGCGGCCTCGAAACACGACCGGGACTTGCTCGATGCCGGCGTCCCCAGTTTTCAAAGAACTAACCCAGCGAACAAAATGATCACCAGCCGGGATCAGCTCCAAATCACCCGGCAATCTTCCCAGGACCTCGTCTCGACTGTAACCGAGCGTCTTTTCCCAAGCGGGATTCACATCCACGATATGAGAATCGGAAATCGAGTAGATGGCGATCAGTGAACCACTGGTTTCAAAAATTTTGCGGAATTTGCCCTCGCTTTGCTCAAGTGCCTGCAGGTAGGCATTTATCCTGTTCCGCTGTCTTGTGAGTGCGACGCTGATGAAGTGGCATCCCAGCATCGAAGCAATCATTGCCGGCAAACCAGAAATGACCAAATGGTCTTGCCAATGGAACCGAGTAGCAAAGGTCAACCCAGATAACAGACAGAGGGCGCACAGTCCGCAGTGCCAGCGAGTTTTCCAGGGCAGAATAGCTCCACCTACCGGAAGAAGAACCAGCAGAAACATGAACGGTGCTGGAGAGTCGCCCTTGGTGGATAAGATTCCAGTGCTGACGATTAGCACCGTAGCAAACAATAAGGATGCGGGCTTCCAGATTCGGATAAACGATTGGTGCCAAGTGGCGCCAAACAACACCAGTGTGACGGCGCACCAAATGCTCTCAACTTTAATGGCGGTCCAATCGGGTCGAGTTGAAAAGACAGCTTCAGCAGCAGGAAGGGCTATCTCTGTTAACACGCTAACCGCGGTCAGCAACCGCAGCCGGCTGATCGCTTCGGCTTCGATCGACGGAAGTGTCCCGCCATCAGACCCCGTGGCACCATTCGATGCAGCATTCATTGACTTTCCCCTGGCGAAACTTGGCACTATCGCTGCTCGCAGCACAATGAAAAAGCGGCCGGACGATAGTCATTAGACCGTCTTACGATTGACTATACGTTAGCAGATTGTCACAAGCAGATGTTAACGTGGATTCGCCAGCGCCGTGGCCCCAACGCTACTGCCAGGGCATCGCGCGGCGTATAAACCTGGAGCAGGCGCAAGTGCCGGGTCACTCGCAAGTCCGCAAGTAGCATCGAGACTTTCAGCGAAAACCGGAACCGGTTTAGGCTGTTGGACAGATCTAGAGGAGGAATCGACTTTCCGCATCCTGGGACGCATAGCAGGCTTGTCGCCCTCCGGATCGAGCATCATTCAGGCTTGACTATTGTAGTTAATCTAGCAGGCGAATAACGTCCCTGGGGAGTTTACCAGTGTCTTCAAAGCACGAGCCACCAGCGTTGCGCCTTGCGCACGATCTAGCAGCAGCTTCCTAATAGAGCCCGCAGGAGTAATTCAACCGCCACTGAAGAGTCCGGAACGATAGTCACGGCTCTCGTTCGGCGCGTACCTCGGCCAGCACCTCCCCAGCCGGGTAGGAGAGCCGCACTCGCACCTCTGTTGAAGCCGCCTCGCGAAATCATCGTGGGCCAGCTCTTTTCGCCTCCAGCACAACTCCGCGCAGTGACTTTCCCCGCTGGCGGGTAGAGTCCCGAAGCCGGCGATGAAGATCCTCCGGTACGTTTTTCACCTGGAGATTCGCCATTTCATGACGATAGCCTGCTTCAGGCTTGCTCGGCAAAAGGCGCCAGCGGGGGATGGTTTCGGCACCAATTCGCGCTTTTCATTCCACCATTATCCGCGAGCTGTTCAAGCGAATATCATTGCGCGCGACAGCCTGAAGGTTGCTCCTGGCAAGTTGGTTCTGATCCGACAAGGCCCTTTGCAAAAGAGCACAGGCTAAAGCCTGTGCCACTTCATTTATTTGCTGGACACCACACTAGCTCGGCGCCGTCTCAACTGGAGCCAATACGATCCTGTGTCTTAGTGTCGAAGTCGCGAGCGTCGTGACGCTCGTGCAACTGGCTTGAGGGCTCGCCGTAAGTACGGTTGACCATACGGCCTCGCTTTACGGCCGGCCGCGCAAGGACCATGTCAGCCCACCGTTGGACCTGCTTGTAATCTTCTACGCTCAGGAACTCGGCGGCTCCATAGAGCGAACCTTTCGCCAGCCAACCATACCACGGAAAGATAGCCATATCCGCAATCGTATAGGCGCTGCCCGCGACGTACTCGCTCTCGGCTAAGCGGCGATCGAGCACATCGAGTTGGCGCTTCGCTTCCAT
The DNA here is from genome assembly GCA_024281015.1 of Candidatus Binataceae bacterium. GTDB lineage: Bacteria > Desulfobacterota > Binatia > Binatales > Binataceae > JAMXLL01. The sequence goes on along the minus strand of JAMXLL010000016.1, from coordinate 7,964 downwards.
CGCATATCGATCGATTGCATATTCGATCTTCTCTGGGGCGTAAGCATAGAAATGACCAAAGCCACCACCGAGATAGGGCGTACTTCCCATTTGCCAGAACAGCCATGACAGGCATTCGGCCCGCGGGCCTGGTTCGGTTGGCAGGAACTCGTGGAATTTCTCGGCGAGATAGACGAGGATGGCACCAGACTCAAATACCCGGATCGGGGTGGGCCCGCTGCGGTCCACGAACGCAGGGATCTTGGAATTAGGGTTGACCGCGACGAAGCCGCTGCCGAACTGTTCTCCTTCTCCGATGTTGATTAACCAGGCGTCGTACTCCGCACCGCTATGTCCGAGCGCCAGCAGTTCCTCCAACATGACCGTCACTTTCACACCGTTCGGGGTGCCGAGCGAGTAAAGTTGGAGCGGATGCCGTCCGACCGGCAGCTCCTTGTCGTGGGTTGGTCCCGCGACGGGACGGTTAATGTTGGCGAACCGGCCGCCGCTTGGCTTGTTCCAGGTCCATACTTTCGGGGGGACGTATTCGGATGAGTTGGCCATTTTCAACACTCGCGCCTTTGTCAGGATAAGTAATCAGGATGCGTGATCAATCCTCGTACTGCCGAAAAACTGAACCGAGGTCAAGGCCAAACAGTCATCGCGTAGGAGAGAGGGGTTTGGCCCCGGCCGGTCTTGATGCAGAGAGCCCCTACGGGCTAGCCTGATAGTGCGATATTGTTCAGGATATTCGGCAGATGCTGAGTATTTGCTGAACCGTTTTCGATCGTCAGGGCCGCCCAAGCACGGCACGCCGTATTAAGCTGCGGCCGTAGAAGCAGATCCTGGCAGTAGAAGCCTTTTACCCAATGAGGAACCCATAAGGAACTCAAATGAGCGCAGCAGTCCGTATCGACCCGGAAACAGGCCTTAAAGTCTTCAACACGCGAGCGGCAAAGGCGTCCGAAAAAATTACCGGCAAAGGGTATTCGGTCCTCACTGATCACAAGCTGAAGGAGCTGCCGGAAATGCCGGCCGGCGCGACCTTTAGTGCGGAGGAACAAGCCAAGTACCGAGCATTCAAGGAAGCCCGCCGCGGCGCTGCCGATTACGTCGCCATGGAAGGCGAGTTTAAAAAATATCTGGACGACGTCTATTCGGAGCCGCCGATTCCACGCGAAGCGCTGACTGACGAATGCGAAATCCTCGTGGTCGGCGGCGGCTTCGGCGGACTGCTGCTGTGGCACAAGCTGAGCCAAGCTGGCTTTACGGACGTGCGTTTCTGCGAGAAGGGTGGCGACGTCGGCGGCACCTGGTACTGGAACCGCTATCCCGGCATCGCCTGCGATGTCGAATCCTATAGCTACCTCCCGCTACTAGAGGAGATGGGATACGTTCCTTCGATGAAGTTCGCCTCGGGCTTTGAAATTCTTGAGTACTGCCAGAACATGGCCCAAAAGTTTGGCTTCTACGATCACTGCCTGTTCCACACGACGGTCGAGGCGACCACCTGGGATGAAGCATCGGGTCGCTGGCTCGTCGAGACGGATCGCGGCGACAAAATGCGGGCGCGTTTCGTGATCCTGGCCAACGGCATCCTGACGACCCCGAAGCTGGCGCGAATCGCCGGTATGGAGAAGTTTCAGGGCGAGGCCTTCCACACCTCGCGCTGGAACTACAACATCGACCTGCGCGGCAAAACCGTCGGCATCATCGGCACGGGCGCGACGGCCGTACAGGCAATCCCGGAACTCGCCAAAATTGTCGGGCAGCTCTACGTGTTCCAACGCACGCCGTCCTCCATCGATGTGCGCGACCAACGCGCGACGACAGACGAGGAACGGGCGACCTGGGCCAATGAGCCCGGATGGGCTCGGGCGCGGCGCGCGAGGTTCGCGAAGATATCGGCCGGGCGCACCGCAATTCAGGCCAACGACGATTATCTCGCGGGCAAGATTCTGGAGATCAAAAAGCCCAGGAAACGCGACCGCGAACTGACCCCCGAGGAGCTGACCCAGAAGCAACTCGATGCCAACTTCCGCATAATGGAACAGATCCGCGCGCGCGTGGATGCGATAGTCAAGGATCCGAAGACGGCGGCGGCGCTGAAGCCGTATTATCCATATGGCTGTAAGCGGCCGACCTTCCATGACGAATACCTGCCGACGTTCAATCTCCCCCACGTCCACCTGGTCGACACGGCGCCGCGCGGCGTAAGCGAGATCAACGAGCGCGGAGTCGTCCATGAAGGGGTCGAATATCCGCTTGATGTACTCATCTACGCCACCGGCTTTCAGTGGATGGGCACCTCCACCTTCAACATGGTCACCGGGCGCGGCGGCCGCACTCTCAAGGAGAAGTGGGAGACTGAGGGGACCAGGACGTTTCTCGGGCTGCATAGCTGTGGCTTCCCTAACCTGTTTATCGTCACTGGTCCGCAGGGCGGCGGTGGCAGTTTCAACTTCACCGATGCGATCGAAGCCCACGCCGACTATCTGGTGTGGATGCTGAAGACCATGCGGGAGCGCGGCGCGCGCATCGTCGATGTCCGCAAAGAGTATGAAGAAAAATATGCGGAGCATTGCCGGGTTGTCGATATCGCTACTGCGCCCCTGCGCGATTGCATTTCGTACTATAACGGCGAAGGCACCGCAGAACCGGGGAGCCTCGCCTACTATGGCGGCGGTCAGTGGCATAAGCACCGCATCGCGGCGCAGACGACCCTGGAACCATACGTCCTAGAAGGCGAAGATGCGGCTGTTTCGGCAGCAGCTGAATGACGACATATCTGGCGAGGCGGATACGAGGACAGAGGCCGTGGCCGCAACTAATCGCGGCAGGAGCGAGGCGTCGGGCGCTTGAAGATCGCGACCTTCAATGTGAACGGCATCAGCGCGCGCTTGCCTAACCTGTTGCGCTGGCTCGTCGAGAGCCGGCCTGACATCGCCTGCCTGCAAGAATTGAAGATTCCGCACGACAAGTTTCCCGAAGCGGCGGTTCGCGAGGCGGGTTATGGTGTGATCTGGCACGGCCAGAAGAGCTTCAATGGCGTCGCGATCCTCGTTCGCGGCGCCGAGCCGGTCGAGGTTCGCCACATATTGCCGGGAGACCCCGACGATCTGCATAGCCGCTATCTCGAAGCGCAAGTCAATGGCGTGCTCGTCGCCTCTCTTTACCTTCCGAATGGAAATCCCGCCCCCGGCCCGAAGTTCGACTACAAGCTGCGCTGGGTTGAGCGCCTCGCACTCCATGCCGAGGCGCTGCTCGCCCTGAATGCGCCGGTCGTGCTGGCCGGCGACTACAACCTGATTCCCACCGAACTCGATGTCTTCGCGCCGGAGCGCTGGGTCAATGACGCCCTGTTTCGGCCCGAGTCGCGTGAAGCCTTTGCTCGCTTGGTGGCGCGCGGTTGGACCGATGCACTCCGCAGGATGCACCCCGAAGCGCGCGTTTATACCTTTTGGGATTATTTCCGAAATCACTTCGAGCGCGATCGGGGCCTCCGTATCGATCATTTGCTGCTCAGCCCCCCGCTGGCGTCGCGGCTGGCCGCCGCAGGCGTCGATCGCGAGGTTCGCGGCTGGGAAAAAGCGAGCGATCACGCCCCGACCTGGGTACAAATCGCCGATTGAACCGGCGCCACCTGGGCGGGAGCCGGCATACGATCGTGCATCATGCCCGTGCCCCCGGATGAAGATATCTCGCCGGGGCGCCAATCGACCAAGCTGGATGGCGATGACCGCCCCGAACGGTCAGCCGCGCCATCAACAACACATCGCATAGTTCCACCATCGATGCCGTCATCGGTTCGAGCTGATTCAATCAACTGCTGGATCTCTTCGCGCTTAAGATAGCGATGCGGATCTTCGGCACGACCGGTCGTGCTTGACAAAGACGACCGGTCGTGCGGATATTTGGGGTCTCGCGATGATAGCCCACGCACAACAGTCCACACGCGAGCGAATCCTGCAGACCGGGCTCGCCCTGATGAGTCACTCCGGGCTCAACTCCGTGACGCTCGGCGTGCTGGCCGAGCAGGTCGGCATGTCGAAGAGTGGGCTGTTCGCGCACTTCCGTTCCAAGGAAGCGGTTCAGATCGAGCTGCTTACTCACATGAGAGAGTTCGCCGCCGAGCACGTTCTCCGCCCGTCGCTGACCGCCGACGAGGGATTGCCGCGGCTACGGGCGCTGGTTGGCAACTGGTTCGGCTGGGCGCAACGCGCCGGCCTGCCCGGAGGGTGTCCGGTCGCGGCCGGCCTGTTTGAGTTCGACGATGTCGAGGGCGCAGTGCGGAGCAAGATCCTCGAGATGGAGTTGTCGTTCCGCTCGATGCTGACAGGCCTTGTTCAGCGGGCAATCGAGCTCGGGCATCTCCGTTTTGACCTTGAGGTCGAACAGTTCGTCTGGGAACTGTGCGGAATCTATCTCGCTCACCACGCGGCGCACCGCTTCCTGCGTTCTGCGGATGCCGATTCGCGTGCGCAAGCCGCGTTCACAGCGCTGATCGACCGCGCGACGCCGTCTCGCAGGTACAGCGCCGCCGTCCACCGCCCTCGTCCGAAACGCCCCAGGACGAAAGCCCCGAAAAGTGGACGCTCATCAACCAAGAGCAGAAGCCGCTCACGTGCTGACCAAGGATGAGGATATGAACCTTCACCAAGTTTCGGCCTTCCACCCGGCCGATGCGATCCCGCCGATCCTAATCGCGTTTATCTACATCCTGGCAACGTCTCTGCTGCACGAGCCGAGCCGGCGGAACTTCAACGCGATCATGATCGCCGGTGCTGGCGCGGCGTACCTGAACGGCGGGTTTGGGGTGTGGGAGTTCGTCTTCTGTGTTGTCGTTACCTACTGCGCTTACCGCGGACTTCACTCGTATCGTTACATAGGGATCGGCTGGCTGCTGCACTCCGGCTGGGACGTGCTTCATCAGTTCTACGGCAACCCGATCGTTCCGTTCGCGCCGATGTCGTCCGCTGGATGCGGGATCACTGACGTAATAATCGCGGTCTGGTTTTTTGCCGAAGCACCGTCGGTGTTCGAACTCGTCGAGCTTCGCCGCGCGAGCGCCCGCATGTAGCACTAGCGCTCGTCACGCTGTATCTAATGTACGCGCTCAGGATCGCAAGACACGCAAAGTTACCGGCAGGTCATCGCGCAGCAAAGCCCGAATATGGCATCCGCGTTCGGCGACCTCTACTAATCGCTTGAGCTTGTCCTCAGGTTCGGAGGTTGAAACCCGCAGTTCCAGGTCGATCGCTTTAACATGACCTTTCTCGGTACAGTGGCCCGAAAGCGAAGCTGCAGCCAGATCAAATTTTCGCGCGCGGGCTGCGACCCGCAGCGACATCAGCAGACACGAGCACAGCGAGCCCATGAACGATGTGACCGGGTCGGGTCCCTCATCCGGCTCGGCCGAACTGGTCCACTCGATAGGGCCGTGGCGTACCCGGGTCCGAAGTCCTTCGCCGTTGAACTCGACCGCAACCTGGCGCGCCGCAAATGCCGGTGCAGGAGCAATTGCGGATTCACCGGGGAATTCCGGTGCTTCAAGCAATTGCCTGATTCTCATGGTGAAGCGGGCGGCTGTCGCACCGTCGATACCGCGATGATCATAGGCTATCGCGATTTGCATGACCGGCCGCACCTTCGCCCGGCCCTCAATGGCGAGCACGTCGTCATGGACGACCCCGGCGAACATCAGCGCCGCCTGGGGCGCGAAAATCACCGGAGTACCGTTCTCGATGCCGGACGCGCCAAGATTTGAAACGGTGAAGGTCGCCCCCTCCAGCTCGGCTGGTGCAAGCTTCTTCGCGCGCGCTTTCTGCGCGAGCTGCTTAACGCGTTCGCTCAAGTCTCCGAGCGTCATCCGGTGTGCATCATGCACCACCGGCACGACCAAACCCTCGGCAGTATCAACCGCCACGCCGAGGTTTACCTGATCGTAAATCAACATCTCGCCATCCGCGAAGGCGGCATTGATCCGCGGGTTCTCGGTCAATGCCTTCGCCGCAGCTTGCAGCAGCAGATCCGTCACAGAGATATTGGCACCTGCAGCATTGAGGGCATTCCGTGCCGCGAGCGCCCGGCTCATGTCCACGCGCACCATTTGCACGAAATGCGGTACGCTCTGCCAGCTTGCAACGAGGTTGAGAGCCCCGATCTGCTGGATCCGCGTGAGCTTTTCGCGGCGTGCCGGGATGAGCTCAGCGACAGCGGGCGCCCTGATTAGGTCCGTCTGTCGAGCTGCCGCTCCTGGGCGCATAGCGCCAATCGCCGCACGCACGTCATCCTCGGTCACTGCTCCGTCGATGCCGTGACCAGCGATTCCTGAGAGATCGATCCCATGCTCAGCAGCCAGGCGCCGGGCGCGCGGGGATGCGAGTATTCGTCCCGAAACAAGGTTCGAATGCGTCGCGGGAATTGTAGGTCGGGGCTCTGAGACGGTGCTCGAAGTTGCTGCTGACGGTTCGTTTGCCGGTTGCTTCTCGCCCGGTGCCATTAAGGTTGCCAGGATGCCGCCGACTGCCACCGTATCGCCCTCGCGCACCGCGTGGGCTCCCATGATGCCGTCAACCGGCGACTCAATTTCGACTTCGGTCTTGTCGGTCTCGATAGTCAGGATCGACTCGCCCTGGCGGACTGGCTCGCCGGGCTGCCTGTGCCAGCGAATGACTTTGCCCTCGGTCATCGTGTGCCCAAGTTTGGGCATTTGGATCGGAGTCATTAACCGGGGCGTCCTGTCAGAGATAACGTTGCGATCCGAGCCGAAGCGGACGGGACTGATACATAAAGGTTAGCCCAGCAGTTCGCGGCATGCGTCGTAAATCTTCTGCTCGTTCGGCAGCACAAACTTCTCCAGAACCGCGGCGGTGGGAATCGGTACATCGGGAAGAGCGACACGGCGGAGAGGCCGGTCGAGATATTCCAGAGCTTGTTCCATCAACATCGCTCCGATCTCCGCCCCCACCCCGAGAGTCTTGTAAGCCTCCTCCGCGACGACAATTCTTCCGGTCTTCTTTACGGACTCTACTATCGCTGGACGGTCGAACGGGTTGAGCGAGCGTGGATCGATTACCTCGATGTTGTAACCCTCCTCGGCCAGACGCTCGGCCACCTTCAGCGACTTCGGAACCATTGCCGAGATGGCGACCAGGGTCAGCGCATCGCCTTCACGACGGATCGCAGCCTTACCCATCGGTACCAACAAGTCTGGATCCTCGGACACTTCACCCTTTGTTCCGTACAGCAGTTTGTGTTCGAAGTATAAAACGGGATCATCGCTCCGGATGGCGCTCTTAAGCAGTCCCTTGGCATCGGCGGGAGTGGCCGGTGAGACGATGCGTAAGCCGGGAGTGTGCATGAAGAATGCTTCCGGGCACTGGCCGTGTTCGGGTCCGACGCCTGCCGCCCCGGATGGGCATCGCACCACCATCGGCACCTTAAATGCGCCGCCATGGACGTAGCGCCACATGCCCGCCTTGAGCACGATTTCGTCGGCGGCGGTAAACAAGAAGTCAGCGAATTGCAGTTCGACGATCGGGCGGAGACCCGTAATCGCGGCACCGACTCCCGCACCAACGATCGCGTTTTCCGAAATTGGTGTGTCGAAGACGCGGTCTTCGCCGAACTCTTCCTTGAGTCCGGCGGTGATCTTGAAGATTCCACCGAAGTTGGCAACGTCCTCGCCGTATAAGATGACCGACGGATCGCGCCTCATCTCCTCGGCCATCGCTTCCTTGATCGCTCGTGCGTAGGTTATCGTGGGCATTTTGAACATCCCCGCCGACCGGTCTTACCTAGTTAGTGAATACATCCTCTAAAGCGGACTCCGGAGCCGGAGGTTGCGCCGCTTGCATCGTGGCCACGGCCCGATCAATCTGCGCCCTCGCGTCGGTGTTGATCTTCTCGACCTGAGCGTCATTCAGGATCTTTTCCGCAAGCAGTTTGCGCTCGTAAACCGCGAGGGGGTCGCGTCGCGATTC
>JAMXLL010000015.1 GCA_024281015.1 Candidatus Binataceae bacterium | reverse complement strand
TATATCACGTTGACCGGGCAAGGTAAGTTGGCGGCAATGGACTGGCCGCGGCCCGGCTTGAAACTGCATTATATGGCCTAGCCACCGCTGCCTAGGGAACTCGTGGCTGGAGATCATGCTAATCATTTAAGGCGTAAGCCGGGCGGTACAGGTGACGGCGTCATCCGTACCGCAGAACGCACCGCTCGTCATAACCTTTGGGCGCGGAGCTACAATTCCCCCGAGCGATGCGCATGCCAATTCGCCATCAATTGCGATACTGGCGAAAGGAGGTCCGCGACTATCTGGAGCGCGAAATCCGCGAGCGCGCCTTTAGGCGGATACGAGGAAGTGGGGGACTGGCTCCGACCGCAGGTTACCAGATCGCCTTGCGTAGCGCGCAGTGGTTCGGGAGAAAGATGTCTCAGAGGCTGGTAACGCAAATGCGTCACTGCATAGGTTGTCTGCCAACGCAGTTCACCGCACATAGATTCACATAGCCGCAGATAGCCGCACATTTTTAAAATCGCATCCAGAACTGTCTGCGACCCTGATGTGGCTACGTGATTGTGAGCAGCAACCGCACCACGCCGAGTTCGGTCGAGCGCCTGATCGGGAAACCGCTCCGTTCGAAAACTCCGAGCATCCGATTATTATCGATAAGCACGTCGGCCTGAAATTCACGGACACCCTGGCTTTTTCCAATTCTCGCAAGGTGTTGCAGTAAGAGTGAGCCAATGCCCCTCCCTTGGTACTCATCGAGAACGAGGAAAGCGATGTCGGCGCGCTCGCCTTTAGAGGCGTCCAGGATGATATACCGACACCCACCGACTATTTGTTCTGGGCCCGTCGATAACGTTGCAACGAGAGCCACGTGCTGGACGAAATCGATCTCGCTGAAATAGATGGCCTCGCGCTCACTTGGGGATCCTCTGAGGCCATGAAATCGAAAACGAACAGATTCCCGACTCAGGAGGGCAAATTGTTCCCGCAAAGAGTCGCCGTCCTCGGGACGGATGGCGCGAATTATAATTTTGGTGCCATCCCGCGAATTCAGTGCAACATGGTACTTGCCTGGTTCCATAGTCACCCTCCGAGAAAGCTGCTCAGTCGTTCAAGGTTCAGACATCATGGTGGATAGCAAGGGCCTGCTCGCTGATCGTAAAACTCTCAGTTCGTAGCCTATGATTTCCTGATTCGCAGGAATTCCGAGACTTACCGCTGAAGCCGCGATTATAGCAACCGGTCAGCTAAATAGCCCAAGCTCTCGGGCGATGTGAATAGTTAGACCGACGGTTAGCAGGCGTAACATTGATGCCCCTGCTCAGGCGGTCGTCAACACGCGTGGATATGCAGATCGGAAGTTACCGCATGCGGAGGCAGAAGCATGACCCCCCTGGAAATTATAGAACTCGTACTGAAGTTCCTAACCCTCGTTGGGCTGCTAGGCATCGTCGCGGGAGTGTCGCGCAGGAAGAAGGGCAACGACTTCCTGCTTTATTCGGCGCTCGGTTTCACAGCGGCGGCTGGCGCCCTCTGGATTATCGTAAGCCTGCTCCTTCCATCGTGAATGTCTACTGCAACAAACTTCGAATAGCCTGGCACGTCATGCATCAGAGTGGCCCCCCATCCGCCGTACGCCACCAACTAATCCGCGGTGTAGTGAGCGGTGCGGAAAAGCAGAAGCCCGGCAGTGACGGTACGATCACGTCGAAAGCGTCGGCGGATCCCCGACAGTTGGATGCCGGGTCCGCCAGTGGCATCATAAATCCTTTCCTATACGCAACTCGGCGATCGTCAACGGTTGGGAAGCTGCTCTGGAAATCGCCTACCTGGAAGAAATCGTCAGATGTTCATGTCGCTTGAACACGAAGATGCGGAATCTGGCTAATTCCTCAGCGTTCCATGCTATGCTAACCGGCAAATCGAAGTGCGTTGGTTGTCGCTTCATACAGGGAGACTTCTCATGGACAAGCTGAAGATAACAGGCGCGCTGCTCGCGACCGCCGTGGGCGTGTTGTTCACTACTCAGCCAATTCTCGCCGAGAATTCCCAGACTGGTCAAGCAGCTAATGTGAAGTGTGTAGGCGCAAATAGTTGCAAAGGCCAGAGCGAATGCGCGAGCAAAGCGAACTCGTGTAAGGGCCAGAATGCGTGCAAAGGGAAGGGCTGGATTACTACCTCCAGCGCCCAGCAATGCGAGCAGCGCGGCGGCAAACCGGAGCACATTTGAACCGCATCCCGCTGAGGCGTTCTCTTGATGACTTCCAGCCTCTCTGATCTGCAGGCCATGTTGTATCGACTCGTAACTGCTCCAGGAGGGGTCGAAGAGGCCGCCGGTCAGGACCCGGCGTTGCGAAAATCCGCACTCGACGCCGTGATCGTCGGCGATCAGCGGCTCTCGGCCGGCGAACGTCTTAGCATATACGCTAATGCTTACTTCTACCGCTTGCACGATATATTGAAAGACGACTTTCCAGGTACTTTCGCGGTGCTGGGCGATGTCAACTTTCATAATCTGATCACTGGCTATTTGATTGAGTATCCTCCAAACGAACCATCCGTTCTGCATGCCGGACGCTATCTGCCGCAGTACCTGCAGACCACCAACAAGGCACCAGCGATATCGATGTCGATATCGAAGTGGCCGTTTCTGGCCGACCTTGCCCGGCTTGAGCGAGCCTGCACCGAAGTGTTCCATGGCCCCGATGCCGAGCCCTTGCAGGAATCCCTGCTGCGCAACCTCACGCCCCAATCCTGGCCATCGCTTCGGATTCAACTGCATCCGGCAGCACGAATTCTGGACGTCGGATGGCCGATCCACGAGGTAATGACTGCCATCAGGCAGGGGCTACAGTGGAACCGTGTGACGCAAGCCTCCGCTACGATTCTGGTCTGGAGGCATAATTGGCAGGTGTGCTACCGGACGGTTCAGCCGGGAGAGCGCGCTGCACTGAAGGCAGCGGTTTGCGGCATCGACTTTGCCTCAATTTGCGAAACACTCGCTAGCGATGCGCAGGCTGGTCCGGGGGTTGCTGATTTGGCGGTAATCATCAACCAAATGCTCAGCGGCTGGTTGCGGGATGGTGTACTGATTAGCGCAAGCGCTTGAAGCTACTTGAGGTGCACAAGCGAGTGTGAGCGCCAGTTGAAGTTAAACCGCTAAACGACGCCCTCATCGGCAAGATAGGATCGATAGGCTGGACAACCTTCGCGCAACTCTGCGTGAGTGCCGCTCGCCGACAGCTTGCCCTCATTGATTAAGTGTACCCGGTCACAGGCGTTCAGCGTCTCTGCCCGATGCGCCACCACGATCACGATGCATTTATTGGCGAGTTGGCGAAGCACCCTCAACAGCGAGTTCTCCGCAGCGGGATCCAGCGGCGCCATCGGCTCGTCAAGAATGAGCACGTCGGGGTTGCGCAGCAGGGCGCGGGCAATCGCCACACGTTGCTTCTGGCCCGCAGAGAGGCGTGTTCCGCGCCGGCCGAGCATAGTGAGATATCTCTCGGGCAGCCGTTCGATGAATTCGGCTGCCCCGGCCATCTCGGCAGCTCTTTGAATGGCGGCGGCCGTCGCATCTGGAAACCCATACCGTATATTTTCAGCGATGGTGTCCGCGAAGAGCGCTTCCTCCTGAAAGACGGGCGCTATTCGCTTTCTGAGTTCCAGCAGCGAGAGGGCACGGAGATCGATGCCATTGATCAAAATCTCTCCCGTCCTCGGCTCGACAAACTGCGGGATGCAGTTAACTAACGTGCTTTTGCCGGCCCCGCTAGGCCCCGCGATGCCTGCCAACTCACCGGTAACAAATCGTAGGCTAATGTGATCGAGGACTGGTGCATCTGCGACATAGGCAACACTGACATCTTTGAATTCGATCTCGCGGACACGTTCTGCAAGCTGCCGGTCCTGTTTCGATTCCGACTCCTCTGGCAGATTATCGAGTACGCTATTGATACGGCGCATTCCCGCGATGGGAGCCTGCAGCCACGTCCAAACCCATCCGAGGGCAATCATGGGCCGCGCCAGCATCATCCCGTAGGCTGCCAGTAAGGTGACGTCGCCCAGCGTGATCCGGTTGGCGATGACCTGCGACATCAGGTGATAAACACCGACTCCTGCGAGCAGCCCCAGGGCAGGTATCACCAGCAGCAGCATCGCGAGCACAACTACCAGTATCTTAAGTGTGGCGTGAAACGAGCCGCGGCTCTCGGTATCCACAGTGCCGATTTCACGCGCCTCCTGCCCGAAGGCTTTAATCAATTGAACCTGAGCCACGCGCTCCTCGAAGGCGGCCATCACCGCACTGCCCTGCTCGCGCATCAGTTGGCTCTGATCGCGCAGTCTGCGGCCGAATACGATGCTGGTTATAGCTACGGCGGGCAGCGCCGAACAGGCTAGAACTGGAATCAGCGGCTCGCTCTCGAACTGCCTCCACAGCACCGCTATTACCAAGCAGATCATGGTGATCGACATGGCAGGCGAGATAACTCCGGAGTAGAGAACCTCGCCGATCGCCGCACTGTCGTACATCACCCTGAAGACTGCGTCGCCGATTTTCTGATCAGCGAAGAGCCGAAGCGGCGTATGGAGAAAGCGCTCGTATACTGTGGTTCGTACAGTTTGATTGAGCCGCTGGGTTAGAACGAGAGTGACCCAGACTTCGACTAACCCTAACAAGCCGCTGAACAGGCTCCAACCGTTGTTTACCTGGTTGCTGGTGATTCCGGCCTGATCCAACCCGCTGCTGGTTACCTGGGTGTCAACGCCTTCCGGACGGGAGCCGAGAGTCCCTACCAGCAGCGCGCTCAGGAATAGCAAGCCCACCACTAGCGCGAGCAGCAACAAGCGATCGTCGCCGGCCAGCGGGAACAGCAACCGGCGCAGCGCGCCCTCCAACGGGCGACCATCGATCACGTTATCGATGATTATTTTCAGCGGCCACGGAGTCGCAAGGAAGATTGGCAACGACGCAAGCGCAATTAACAGCTTTACTGCCACAAGCGTGCGATGGGGGCGGATGAAGCGCCAACTCCTGACCAGCACCCGTAAGGCCTCTGCCGCTTTGAGCGAATGCTGTTCGTCGAGGTAAAGGCCGCCGGTGCGCGAGTCGCATCTGGGATCGTCGCGACCATCGGGAGCTTTTGCGTGCACAGGCTTAGACACTTTCCGTGCCCATCACCGCCCTATTACTTCGGCGACATGTTTGCTCGGCAAGCCCGTCGCGAGAAATCATGTATACCCGGTCAGCCCAGCGTGCGGCGGAGCGCCGATGAGTTGTCATTATCGCCAGGCGCTGTTCAGGCCGTTCAGCGAGCCAGGATTGCAGGCCGCGCATCAGCCGAGCTTCATTAGCAATATCCAGCGCAGAGCTTGGCTCATCGAGCAAAAGAATCGGCGCGTCCCGGAGCAGAGCACGTGCGACGCCTATTCGTTGCGCCTGGCCCGTCGAAAGCCTGGCACCTTTTTCACCGAGCAATGTATCCAAACCCGAGGGGAGTGATTCAACGAATTCGCTGAGTCCCGCCTGCTCCAAAGCTATGCGGATGTCTTCACTTGAGGCATCGGGACGGCCGTAAGTGAGATTCGTGCGAAGAGTTCCGGTCATTAGTGGGTTATCCTGCAGTCCGACGGCGATCATCCGTCGCCACGTATCCATGTCAAAGTCACGGATATCGCGGCCATCGATTAAAATACGGCCCCCCAGTGGATCGAAGAAGCGTAACAACAGGCCAAATAGCGTGCTCTTGCCGGTACCGCTCGGACCGAGAATCGCAGTTAGCTCACCGATGTGGGCCTCAAAAGCGATGCCGGACAGGACTGTCACGCCCGGCATATAACCAAAGCTAACGGCATCGAACGCTAGCGTGCGCCGCAACAATGGCCGAGGTGCGCCTTTGCGCCTATCCAGCGTCTCGGGCCTGCCGTCGCGATGCTGCCGTAATATTTGGAATACTCGTGCGAAACCTACCCCCACATCTTGCAGACTACCCCACGCCCTCGCGAGTCCGTGTGAGCTGCCCGTGATGCGGCTGAACGCGAGCACGGTGCCCTGAAACAGGCCTAGTGAAATTGCGGAGCCTGTAAGTCCCCCACCGTGGCCAGTCACCAGCTGACGGGCTCCGATGTATACGACCGCGAGGTATCCCAGTCCTCGCAGCAAAGTCGACAGCAGCTGATAAAACACCAACCGCATCCGTGCCTTTCGTTCGGCCAGCAGGGCCGCCCAGTTATCAGCGGCGTAAGCCGCAGCCTCATGCTGTTCACGGCCGAAGGCCTTGACCGCCTTGATCGACGCCAGAGTCTCTTCCACACGCGTCGTGGCCAGTGCCGTAGCTTCGCGCGCCCTGAGAAAGGCAGCTCGCAGCGGCGAGCTGAAAATCCATGCCAAAACGAATTCAGCGGGAATCAGGATAAACGCGATTAATGCCATCGCATCGTTGAAAATGATCAGCCATATGAAATTGGCAACCGCTACTGGGAGTGCATGCAGCGGTTGTATGAGTAAACCGTTGATCACTTGGGGGATGCCGGCCGAGTCCTGGAACATCCTGAAGATGGCGTCGCCAATCTTGTGCTTCGAGTGAAAGCTCAGGCTGAGTTCCTGGAGCTGCGCGTAAAGATTGACTCGAAACAGATTGCTGATCTTCTGTAGTATCCAAACTGCATAACCGAACATGAATAGTGCGTACGGCAGGCCGGCCAGCGCAGCCGCGCCGCCCACCAGGCAGGTTCGCGCCAGAACAGTATGCCGCGTGGCGTTTAATGGCAGGCGTAGCAACCACGCTTCATAATCAGTTAGTGGTTGGCCATTGCCGATGACATCGAAAAAGATCCGGATTAGCACCAACCCAAACAGCCCGGCAGCCGCACCGGGCAACAGCAGCACGAACAATTTGACGACATCACGACGGTATGGCTTGATGAACGGCCAAGCCCGGCTGAGCAAGCGAAAGATGTCCCGCGAACGAAGTTGCGGTGGGTCGGCAAAGGGTGCGCTGATCGGCCCGTCTGTAATTATTCCCTCGCCCATTACGAAACAGCCATTTCCAGGCTCGTAAAAGTCCAGCATAGCGGCGCCAGAACCGCCAAGGAAACAGTAGTTCTTTCGGAACTCTCTTTGTGATTTCGCAACGCATAGTTCGAGCCGCAGCGGATAGCGCTGTAGGTACGCGGCGCATAGAATCTCAGCCGTGGCGCTCATCGACGAAACCGGACCTGAAGCCTGGATTGCCAATACTGTGGCGCGCTTGTGGCCGGATGTTGGACTTCCAGAGATAGTGCCACTCAAGGGCGACGCTTCGGCACGCCGCTTCTGGCGGGTTCGTGTAGACGCGCTGGGGGATGTCCCCTGTTCGGCAGTTGCCATCGACTTGGGACCGGATGACGTCCCTGTCTACGCCAAGGCTTTAAAGCTGTTGCCGGAACCAGTACCTGAGCCCCCCTGGCTCAACCTCCAGCGCTTTCTTGCCGGCATTGGCGCAGCCGTACCCCACATTTATGCGGCGGATATCTCTGCTCGGATGTTGCTGGTCGAAGATGTTGGTGCCATGGCATTATTCGAGGCTGCTGAGAGTGGCCATGCCGGCGATCTTTATCGTCTCGCCGTCGACGAATTGCTGATTCTTCATGGGCGTGGCACCGAGAAGCTCGACGCTGATTGTATTGCATCGAAAATCGCCTATGACCGGCGGTTATTTCGCTGGGAGCTGGAGCAGTTTCTGGACGCCGGCCTCGGCGAAGTCGCCCCGGGCGCAAATCGTAATGAGATCGCTCATGAACTTGACGAGCTTGCTACGCGTCTGGATCGGCTTCCGCGCGTCTTCTCTCATCGCGACTATCACGGGCGCAATCTGTTCGTGCAACATGACTGCCAAGGCCGGTCCAGGATTCGCGTGATTGATTTCCAGGACGCACTGATGGCGCCGGCCGCGCAGGATCTTGCGGTCCTGCTCACAACTCGCGACACGGCCCGAGTGATTACGCCGAAGATTGAGCGCCGCATCCTTGACTACTACTATGCAGCCCTGATTCGGCGGAAAATTCCCCAGCTCCAGTTCGATGAATTCCTCGAGAGCTACCGGTTGTGCGTCCTCCAGCATGCGCTTAAGGTCATCGGCCGCTTCATCATGCTTGACCGTCAGGGTAAAGGGGGTTATCGGGAGTACATTCCATATGCGCTGGAGCAGGCGAGGCGCAATCTGATTTCAGGCGAGTTCCCTGGAATCGGGGCGGCGCTATCCCACTAGTCAATACGGCCGAGCCCAGTGGGAGCCTAGGCCAGTCACGCAGGGGGCATCGAAGAGATGAAGGCGTTGGTGCTGGCGGCGGGCCTGGGCGAGCGATTGCGGCCTCTGACCGATACTGTTCCGAAACCGTTGCTCGAAATCAGCGGCCGGCCGCTGATTCATTACCCGCTGCTACTGCTTCGGTATGCGGGTATTCGCGAAGTGGCTGTGAATGTGCATCATCTCGCCCGCAAAATCGAGGCGACGCTCGGCCGCGGCGAGCAACTGGGACTTGCTATTACGTATTCGCCCGAGCCCGTCCTCCTGGGCACCGGCGGCCCGCTGCTTCCATTGCGAAGCTATTTTGGCGGCGAATCCTTTCTCATTCTGAATGGCGACACTATCATCGACCTGGACTTATCAACCATGATCGCGAAGCATCGCCAACGGCGCGCATTGGTGTCAATGGCGTTGCGCCAAACCACCTCTCCGGAAGCCTACAGCCAGATTGAAATTGATTCGAATGGTCACATCAGGCGGATGCGTCTCTTGCGTGATCGGGCGCATGGCAGATTCAAGGACTACCCGGACGTGCCTCGAGCGGAAACGGCAGCCGCTTTGAAACCGTTGATGTATTGCGGGGTTATGATTTGCGAGCCGGCCGTGTTCGAGCAAATGCCGACCGCTCGACCCTTTAGTCTTATAGCCGATGTGCTTGCACCTATGATATCCGAGGGCGCGTCGCTATTCGGATACGTGCACAATGGTTTCTTCGCAACCGTCGACGATATCCAGGCTTACGAACGGCTTTGCGCCGAGTTTGCGTCATCACCGCCATTGCTGCCGTACATCAGCAGCCCGTGACGCGGCAAGACAAACTGAAACCAGCGACAAACCGCCGAGAGGAGAACTCCGAAATCACTTCGCATCGTGGAAGATGATTCCCAGGGCGAAGCGGTGGCCATTGCGGATCCGGCTGATTCCATGTCGTACGTTGACACGGTAGCATCCGCGAGCACCTTGTACTGGCCGATAACGAGTGGCGAACAGGATAGCGGCGCCCTGCTCGACCAGGATGGCATCGCATCTTGACTGCGAGCGCGGGCGCTGCTCGAGGAGAAGAAATTCTCCCCCGGTGTAATCGGTCCCATATCGGCTCAGCATAAACGTGAATTGGAGCGGAAAGGTGAGGTCGCCATAGAGGTCTTGGTGCATGCAGTTGTAGCCACCCGCCTCGTAGCGCAGGAGCAGCGGGGTCGGCTTCGTCTGTCCGCCCCGATGACACTGCGCAAGGTACTGATCAAGGTGCTGGGGGAAGGTGACGGGCATGCGTAATGCCGCCATCCAGGCATTGGCAAGCTGCACGACGTGGGGATAGAGGGCGGAACGCAATTCAGCGACAATGGGAGGTAGTGGCGCGGCGAAATACTTGTACTCGCCGACTCCGAAGCGGAATCGTGCCATTTCAATTCTGCTACGGAAGCGTTCGCGAACATCATACATCGCGCTCAGTTGTGCGCATTCTTCGGGCGAGAGAATCGCGGGCAGCGTGGCGAAGCCGTCGGCGTCAATTGTCTGTCGGACTTGCGGCCAGTCCAATCGGGCGATGCGTTCAGCGACCCCGCAAAGTTCAGATTGCGCCATACAAGAATTCAACACCCCGTGCGCCGCTTTGTTAACTGGCCTAGGTGTCCGCCAATGCGATGGCGGCGTCGGAAGCGCGAGAAGCATACAGCCGGGCACATCAGCGCTTTTGCTGCTTTCCGAAGCGGCCAAACCGTAGAGGGTTAGATGCCAAACGAGGTGAAGTTATGAGTTTCGGCTTTCTCTCTTTGCGATTGATTATTCAATCCGTTCGGCGAGTTCGCTCGTGCGGCCGAAGAGCGCGGCTTCGACTCGTATTTTCCCCGAGCATACTCATATTTTAGCGAGCTGCAGAACGCCCCAAGCAGGCCGCCTCGGTCGATGCCCTGTCCAATGGCCGCCTGATGCTTGGAATTCTAGCCGGCTGGAATGCGGAGAAATGGACCATCGCGTCGCATCTAAAAGACGCTGGCGCGTGGTTGCCGAACGGGTCGAAGCAATTCGCCGGATCTGGACACAAGATCTCGCCGAATACCACGACTTTGTAAATTTGGTGATTTTGTAAATTTCGATTCCATCTGGTGCTGGACGAAACCTGCTAGGTGGGTGAGAAGTTGTGCGGCCGGTCCGCGATGCCATAAGATCGATGATCACTACCATGGTTGCCGAGACCAGTTCCTCGTCACAGCCGCGGGTTTATCTGGAGACCTATGGATGCCAGATGAATATTGCGGATTCGCAGACGGTAATTGCCATACTGCGGCGTGCAGGCTATGCGACGACTGAAGATGCCGCCCAGGCGGATGTTATTCTGCTCAACACCTGCGCTATCCGGGAGCATGCGGAAGATCGTGTCCTGGGCCGCTTAAGCGATCTCGCGCGTCTGAAGGATACACGTGCTGAACGGAAGCTGGGTCTCCTGGGTTGCATGGCCCAACATAATCGCGCCGCGTTGATGAAAAAGGCACCCTGGTTGGACCTCGTCGCCGGCCCCGATAGCTACCGACGCCTCCCTCAACTCCTGGCCGATGCCGCTTTGGACCCCACTGTTGATGTGCGCCTGGATCGAACAGAAACCTACGCTGATATCTCGCCTGCGTACGAGAACAGCGTTCGCGCTTATGTGACAGCGATGCGCGGATGCGACAAGTTTTGCGCCTTCTGCGTCGTTCCCTACGTCCGTGGACGGGAGCGCAGCATTCCGGCTGCCGATATCGTCCGCGAAGTACAGCAATTGGCTGCGCGCGAGGTCAAAGAGGTAGTGCTGCTTGGGCAAACCGTGAATGC
Source organism: Candidatus Binataceae bacterium (assembly GCA_024281015.1). Taxonomy (GTDB): domain Bacteria; phylum Desulfobacterota; class Binatia; order Binatales; family Binataceae; genus JAMXLL01. The sequence goes on along the minus strand of JAMXLL010000015.1, from coordinate 4,457 downwards.
CTATCGCTACGAGCAAATCCGGTTCGGGCAATTGCTTAGAATGGTGGCGGCAGTCGACGGCATCGAACGCGTGCGGTTTACCTCGCCGCACCCGAGTGACATGACGTCGGACCTGATCGAGACCATGGCGGAAGAGCCGAAAGTTCAGCCGTATCTTCATCTGCCGGTCCAATCGGGTTCGGACCGAATATTGTGCGCTATGGGACGGGGGTACACGATAAGTCAGTACCTCGGCCTGGTCGGACGGCTGCGCTCGGCGATTCCGGACCTCGCGCTCTCCACTGACATTATCGTTGGTTTTCATGGCGAGGAGGAGCAGGATTTCGCCGCGACGCTCGGACTTATGCGCACAGTTGGCTACGATTCGGCCTTCATGTTCAAGTATTCGGTGCGGGAGCATACGCGGGCCTCCCAACTGGGGGACACTGTGAGCGATGCGGAAAAAGGCCGCCGGTTGCGAGAGGTGATCTCGCTGCAGGAGACGATTTCTCTCGAACGAAATCGCGCTCTACTGGGGAGCGAATATCCCGTACTCGTTGAGGGTCCAGCTCGACGCGGGGAAGGCAGGCTGGTGGGCAAGACCCCTCAATTCAAAACGGCGGTGTTTCCGGCCACACCGTCAATCCGTCCCGGCGATATTGTTCGCGCACGAGTCACCTCCGCAACGGCGCACTCCCTGGTAACCACCTTAGTCTGACGACGACCGTCAGTCTCCGGCTCCCCTCCCCCGTCCGTGGCGTGGGTAGATCCGCCTTGTCCTTACTAAAAGCTTCTCATGTAGGCCATGTTCCTCTCCGTCCCAGCCACGGTAGTCGAGCTGGTCGTCTTTGGGTAGTTTGAAGGCGGCGAACTCCGTTAGTGTTTCGATACACTGGGCAGCAGCGCTATGATCAGGATATGGCGGAAGGGGATGGCAGGCGGCCGGAGCGGGTTGCCGAAATGGTTCTGCGGGAACTCTCGCAACTTCTGGTGCGCGATCTAAAAGATCCGCGCTTGCGCGGCGTGACGCTGACCCAGGTGAAGATGAGCGACGATTTGCGCCATGGCCGTGTCTTTTTCTCCCATCTCGAGGGCCATGCGCATGCAGCCGAATCTATCAAGGGATTCCACAGCGCCGCCGGCTTCATTCGCAGACGAATCGGACGCGCATTGCAATTGCGCTATACGCCGGAATTGGACTTCGAATTCGATCCCGGGATCGAGAATGCGGCCAGGGTTGATGAGTTGTTACGTGCAAACCGGCCCCGCGGTGAGGACTAAATTAGACATGGATACGGACGTGCGAAAGGGCGCCTCAATCGCCCGCGACGCCGCCCCCTTTGCGTCTATCGAATGCCCCCTGTAGTTGGTCGGGAGAGATCGCTATCGTATTCACTGCACCCAGTTCCGGGACTCTCTTGACGTGATAGCCCATCCGGCTGATTGCCTCACTAGTTTCAGCCGGCAGATTTGATTCAACCAGCACGAGGTCGGGTGCTGCCTGATCGTGCACGCGCCCCTGTGCCACGGCGCGTTGCGGGTCGAGATGAAAATCCAATTCATCCAATACCACCTGCACCACACCGCTGATTATGGTGGGTCCTCCCGAACCGCCGGCCGCCAGAACCGGTCGGCCGTTCCTCATCACGATAATTGGCGACATACTCGACAGCGGACGTTTGCCCGGGGCCACCTGGTTGGCGGCTGCCTGCACCAGCTTGAAGGCATTGGGAACGCCGGGCGCGACCGTGAAGTCGTCCATCTCATCATTGAGAATCAAACCCAATTCCGGAATCGTCATTTTGGCGCCGAAAATCGTGTTGATTGTAGTTGTGACCACGACGACATTGCCCTCGCGATCGACGACACAGAAATTAGACGTTCCGTGATCGTGGGCGACTGTAATGCCGGGGCCACCAGTATGATGCAGAGCAATCGCACGGGCCTCGGCGATATGCTTGGCCGATAGTAAACGCGTGAGCGGCACCTTCACATAGGCCGGATCGGCGTAATCAGCACGATCAATGAATCCTTGGCGCATCAGCGGGATCAATTCGGCAAAGTATAGTGGGGAACCAGCGGGTGACCTGTCGATCGGCCCCGCTGCGAGCATGGCCAGAATCTCAAGCACGACGCCGCCCGACGATGGCGGCGGCATCGTATAAACCTGGTATCCGCGATAGCCGATGCTGATCGGCTCCCGCCAGACCGGACGGTACTCGGCGAGGTCGTCCAGGGTCAGCACACCGCCACGCCGGTGCATGTAATCAACTAATTGGTGAGCGATCTTACCGCGATAAAATTGACCGACAGGATTATTGTCGAGGTCAGTGATCAGTGCGGCCAGTTTACGATTATGAGCAATCGCGCCCGCCTTCAACGGCGCGCCGGAATCGTCAAAGTAAAGCTCACGGAATCCGGCATCCTGCGATATCTTGCCGGCAGTCAAATCAATATCTTCAGCCATGTGCGGCGTTATTGGAAATCCGTTGCGCGCCAGCTCTATAGCAGGGGCGGCTAAGGCGGAGAAGCTCATGGTACCGAAGCGGCGCCGCGCCGCCTCGAGTCCGGCAAGCTCGCCAGGAACCGCGACCGCGAGCGGGCCGCTGCGGGCCAGCTCCTCGACCGGCTTGCCGTCGCGCAGGTACATCGCCGGAGTCGCTGCGAGGGGTGCTCGTTCACGATAATCGAGGCCGTAGAATCGATGCGATTTGGCCCAATAGATCAGCATGAAGCCGCCGCCGCCAATGCCGCATGAGCCGGCATTCGTGACGCCCAGCACCAGCGACGTCGCGACGGCAGCATCAACTGCGTTGCCGCCTGCCTTCATAACCTCGAGCCCGGCCCGCGCGGCCACATCACTCTCCGCCGCGACCATTTCGTGGTGGCTTTCGGCGCCCGCTGAAGAAGTCGGCCAGCCTGAAATGAGAGTGATCATGAGGAGCGAGAAGGCCGCACTGGTCAGTAAGGCACAATTATAATGTGGTGAGAAGCAGGAATTCGCCATGGTGCTCTAGTGACAGTACGATCGCTACAACGCAAGTTGTTTCACTGACATTATGAGTGCTGCAGCCAAGCAGCCTTTTTTTATCCGCAAGCACCATTACAAATGTGCCCTTTTGCGGATCCAGACTCCGGGGCCGGCCTCGCGCATTGGCGTGACGCCGGCCGAGAACCTGCCAGGACTTTCGCGTTACTCACTCGCGCAAGGATGACACAGAGTCACGGCGGTGGTGAAGTCTTGTGAGACACGCAACTAGCGCGTCGCTACTGCCGGATCGCGCAATCGTGGCAGTCTGAACCATACGTCGTTGCAGGCTTCCATTTCATCGCTCTCCAGCGTTATATCGGCCGCAGGCATTGACTGATGAATCTGCTCAGGCGACGTCGCACCGACGATCGCCGAGGTCACGTCCGGCTGGGCGAGCACCCATGCGATAGCTACTTGCGTGAGGGACTTATTGCGGTTCGCGAACAAATTCTGCATATGTTCGACCGCCTCGAATTGTTCATCCTGCCAATAGCGTTTGTGATAAATCGATCGCGTTCGCCCTGATAGGAATCCGAACCGGGTGTCGCGCGATGGTTGGGTATCCGGCTTGTACTTGCCCGTCAAGAAGCCGCCAGCCAGTGGATTATAGGCAATTACGCCAACGCCAAAATGATGGCAGAGCGGCAATAGTTCATTTTCTATTTCCCTAAACAACAGATTGTAGCGCGGCTGCACACAATCAAAGCGAGCCAGACCGTACCGGTCGCTGATCCCCAAGGCAGTTGCCAACAGCCAGGCCTTGAAGTTCGAGCATCCGAGATACCGGACCTTGCCCTGACGGACGAGATCGTCGAAGGCGCGCATTGTTTCATCCAGCGGGGTGTCCGGGTCAGGTGCGTGGGCCTGGTACAAATCGATATAGTCGGTTTGCAGCCGGCGCAAACTGCCCTCAACGGCATCAAAAATATGTTTGCGCGATAGCCCGCCATCATTAGGATCCGGTCCCATTGGCACCCAGCACTTGGTCGCCAGCACGATCTTGTCGCGCCGGCCCTTCAGCCATTCGCCGACGATAGTTTCGGTGCGGCCGACGGTCTGCAGATTGCCTCCCATCGGATATCCGTCAGCGGTATCGACAAAATTCACGCCATGTTCCAGCGCGGCGTTCATTATCGCAAAGCTGTTGCGCTCGTCGCATTGCTGCCCGAAAGTCATCGTGCCGAGGCAAATTTCGGATACCTTGAGGCCGGTACGGCCCATTCGTTTGATTTTCATGTTTACTCCGAAGAGTACGGCAGAGTTGATTTGAGTTTTCTCGCAATCGCTGCTCGACTGGATGAGAATCGCTGTTCAAGGCGACAGCTGACCGCGTTTGCTGCGGTTGCCTGGGTTTTCTGTACCAGCCGCCCGACATACCGCAAATGCATAGCAATCCCAAACGAACAGCACGAACAGTTTGGCGTTACAGCTCCGCGCGCCCAGCACT
>JAMXLL010000014.1 GCA_024281015.1 Candidatus Binataceae bacterium | reverse complement strand
TGTAACTGAAGATCAGCTATCGAGGGTTGATTTCACGATGAAGCTTGATTTGGCTCCCCGGGCCGGATTCGAACCAGCGACCCGACGGTTAACAGCCGTCTGCTCTACCGACTGAGCTACCGGGGAGCAATCTCTTTTGTGTGCATCTCGCGGGCGGCTCTGCCGGCCACGAAGCCGAAGCTATTTCGTATCCGTCCTGCGCGACATAAGCAAGAATCCTGATCGCTCAGCCATGTCGGTCTGAGGTGCCGGTCTGGCCTCCGCTGCCCGGTTCCCCCAGCATCAGCATCCCATACCGAATGGTGGCAGCGAGCTTCTCTATCCGATCGAGAAGCTCAGGATGAGCATCAATTGGAGCCGTCTGCAACTGTTCGGCGGTCCAGACCAGATTCTCCCGCATCAATTCGAGCGCCCGTTCGATACTCTGATGATCGGCGGCACGGCGATGCGAACGTTCGCGCGCAGCCTGCAGATCACGTATTTGAATAATCTCACCCATTCACCACCATTATTCCGTATTCTTCAGCCCTTCGGCCACTATCGGCCAGCCCGTTTAGCGAATTTTCTTGCCGGCGCGGCGCTTCATCTCGAGCGTTTCGTAGCCGCCGTCAGCAAACCATCGAATCTGGCTGGCAATTCCGTTCAGGATATCAAGCTCACGCGGCTGGAGCCCCGCCCGCCCGACAATAGCACGTAGGGCAAACATAATGTGGTCCGGATTATCTTCAGGTAGAAAACCTATCGCAACCAAAACCTGAGCCATCCGCACCAGCATCGCGTCAATATCACGACTCGCGGCCCATTGCTGCGGCGCCAAGATCGGGCGGGCGGCTCCAGCCGCCATCATCAGTTCGTAAGCAACAATCATCACCGCCTGCGCGAGGTTAAGTGATGGATAAGACGGCGCTGTAGGAATCGTGATCAGACGATGGCACAGCTTGAGCTCCTGGTTAGTGAGACCGCAGTCTTCCGGACCGAAGAGAAGGGCAATCTGATTTGCCTCACTCAACCTGGTCAATTCAGCCGCAGCCTCGCGAACCGGCTTGGCTTCGCTGCGATACGGGCCTGCTCGCGCGGTGGTTCCTACCACGACCTGGCGATCGGCCAAGGCCGAGTCCAATGCCTCATGGATGCTGGCGGCATGCAGTACGTCGCGACCGTGGACCGCCATCTGCGCTGCGCGACTGCCGGGGGCAAGCAGCGCAAGCTCATCCGCAATGCCCGTGGCGGACATAGTGCCATTTACGATTCGTAGATCGTAGAGTCCCATGTTTTTGAGCGCACGGGCGCTTGCCCCGACATTGCCGGGAGATTTCGGCTTGAACAGAACAAATGCGAAGTTATCAAGCCCCATTCGGGATGGCCTTACATTTGATTGAACGCTTCACACTCATTTTAATCGTGATTGTGGGAGAGCCCTGGACATGACGCCACCGGCTGGCAAAGGCACCGTTCAACTTAGGGTGGGCAGATGAAAATAATTTCGTTTGGTGATGTGCACATGGCAACGGGTAACCTGACGCGGATGGGCGAGGTCTTTCGCGATACGGACCTGATCATCGTTTCGGGCGACCTGACCAACTTTGGCGGCGTCAGGGACGCCCGCAAGGTGCTCGACGACGTAAGAGGGGCGTGTTCACGGGTGCTTGCGCTACCGGGTAATCTCGACCACCGCGAAGTAACCCCATTCCTGGAAAGCGAGGGAGTCGCGCTCCACGGCAAAGGAATTGTTGTCGACGGTGTCGGCATTTTCGGCTGCGGCGGCTCCAATATTACTCCGTTTAACACCCCCACCGAGCTAACCGAGGATGAAATTTATGAGACACTAAAAGAGGGGCACGCCGCCGTACAGGGTTGCCGGCCGTTGCTCATGGTCTGTCACACGCCGCCGTTCCAGACCAAGTGCGACCGGATTATCGGTGGCAAGCCGGTCGGTAGCATCGCGGCCCGGCGGTTTATAGAGGAGATTAAACCAGACCTTTGCATTTCCGGCCATATTCACGAATCTGCAGCGACCGATGTGATTGGTGCGACTACGATCATCAATGCGGGACCTTTCAAGGGCGGCGGTTACGTCGTAATTCGTGCCGATGGCTCACGGCTCGAGGCAAAACTTCAGTTTCTTTAAAGTTCCTCCAATCTCGTTGGCATCGCAGTCAATTGCGGTATGGGCCGGCAAGATGGCGCATGGATGGCGCTGGATCCTGCCGAGCAGCTTTAAACTGGTGCGCCGGTTTGTTTTTGGCCGTATGACAGATTCCGGCGGCTAGTTCCGCTTTTCGCGTGTCAGCACCGAGACGGAACCTTGCCGATTCACCCGGGATGAGTTGTGGGCCGGAGCCGCGGCCGAACCGAAAACCCACAGGTAAGCTGGACTGCAACTCGCGGACAACTGCCGGCTGAGCCCGCAGTTGTAGCAGCACCTGCGGCGGCAGCAAGCCTCGATTGCCATCCGGCGCAGCTCACAAGCTCCGTTTGGTTGAACAGATTTATTCGACCTACTATTGTGGCTATAGCAATCCGGTTCATGACGGGTTCGACCCATCCAGGCGGCATCTACCCAGACGGAGATGACTGTGTCTCGTATTCTTGAGCGGCAGCTTAGGCTAATACACACCTCGGACGTGCATCTCGAAAGCGACACCTTCGGCTCGGGTCCGAGGGGTGATATGTTCCGCCACAGCGTGCGGCGCGCGTTCGCTGGGGTCATAGATGTCGCGAACAGTAAGCGGGCCGACCTGATGCTGATTGTAGGCGATCTGTTCGATTCGAACCGTATCGCGGATGATGCACTCGAGTTTGCCATGAACCAGATCGCCCGGGCGCAGATGCCGGTCGTGATGATTCCCGGGAACCATGATGCGCATGATGAGCGTTCGATTTACGCGGCCATTTCCCCCGGCGCGCTGCCTGGAAATCTGCACTTGATCCTTGACCCGGAGGGGGTCTCACTGGATTTTCCCAAGCTCGCGGCCCGGGTCTGGGGGCGCGCTCTTGTCGAGCACTCGCCGGAATACCGACCGTTGTCCGGCATGCCCGAACCGGCCCCTCATCTGTGGAATATCGGGCTGGCGCACGGTTTTTTCACCGAGTCGGAAACGAATCGCTCCTCGCCAATAACACCGGAAGAAATCGCGGCAAGCGGCTATGACTACATAGCGCTTGGCCATATTCACGTTTTCGGTGATGTCTCTCAGGGGCGCACGCGCGCATTGTATTGCGGCACCCCGGCGCCTCTTTACGCCAGTTCAGAAGCTGGTTGGGTGCTGCAGGTCGATTGCATACCGGGCGAACCTCTAGGCGTCCAGCGCTTGCTGGTAGGCGGTGCAATGCCGGGGGCGGATGCCTTCGACACCCAATAAGCTTTCCCCAGCAAGCCAAGTCCAAATCTGGCTAGGATGCTTGCCTGCCGCGGGAGCGCCTGTCGGCAGCCGCGCTAATAGCGATCACCTCAACCTCAGCTGCGCTCGACGTCTGGCGCTTGCATTCGGGTTGGTGGCTTGGTGACACTCAGGGCCGTCTGTCTATGGGTGCACGTGCTCTGCGGGGTCATTTGGGTAGGCGCCTGCGCGACATTTATCCTGGCGGCGGCAGCCTCAGCCGGCCACGCTGACGACTCGTATGGTTTTATTACCAGGACGGTCCCACAAATTAACCGGCTTTGTATCCCATTGGCAGTTGCAATACCCATCACCGGGATCGGGAACCTGTTCTTCGCTGTACAGATGCACCGCTCGGCTTTGCCGTCTGAATTCATCCTTATCATAGGCGGAAAACTCGGCCTGCTGACCTTGATGGTGGTGGCGTTGGTTGCTGCCTCACATAATTCGCGTAAATTTCATGGATTAGCATTGCCCGAGACCTCTGAAAAAGAGATTGGGGCGGCGGTCCGGGCGGTAGTTGCGTCCTACGGAATCATCGTCGCGGCAGGAATCGTAGCGTTAGGTTTGGGGTTGTGGCTCTCGGGAACCTAAACGTAGTTCAGACGATTGGCTGAAGTATGTTCCGTGGGATCGCACCCGGCAGATCGCCAGAATAGAGCGCATGGAACAAGCACCGAAGATCCAGGTCGGGGAGTTTACGGTCGCATTTCTCACCGACGGCATCTGGCGTAACGATGGTGGATGCATGTTCGGGGTGGTCCCGAAGGAGCTGTGGCAGCGCAATCATCCGGCGGACGAGTACAATCGCATTCGGCTGAATCTGGTATGCCCGCTTATTCTGAAAGGACGCGAGGCGATTTTGGTCGATACCGGGATCGGCAACCGCTTGAGTGAAGTCGAGCGCAAGATTTTCGATCACGGAGACGGCTGGCTGATTGACGGTCTTCAGCAACTCGGGATGGAACCGGGCGATATCACGCATCTGCTGTTGTCGCACCTTCATTTCGACCATTGCGGCGGAATGGTTCGCCGGCAAAAGAGCGGCGCTCTGGTCAGTTCGTTTCCGGGAGCGCGGTTATTTCTACAAAGAGGCGAATACGAAGTTGCACAGAACTCAACCAACGAGCGCCTGCGCGCTGCATATCGGCATGTCGGCGAGTGCCTCGAACCGGTGATGAGTTTGGTCGAGTTGATCGATGGTGACGTAGAGCTTGTGCCGGGTGTCCGTGCGGTCGTTACGGGCGGCCATACTGACCGCCATCAGGTCGCGCTTGTGCACTCCTTGGGTGAATCTTTCATGCATTTGGCAGACATAGTCCCGACCAGTTCACATATGCGGGGCCCCTGGAATCAGGCCTACGATCTCGACGCACTGCGCACGATGGAGCAGAAGGCCCACTATCTGGCTGACGCGGTCACGGGGAAGTGGTGGGTTTCGTTCGCGCACGACCCGTCCGTATATGCGGCACGGATCGTGAATGACCAAGGAAAATTGATACTTGGCGATTCGCTCCCGGTGTCGGAAACGCTTCATCGCCAGTAATTGCCGGTGGCGAGGTCGTCCCTCGTGGCGGGAGCAAGTTGCATGGCCGGCCTCGGGCCAGGGCTGACCCTGGTTTGACTTCGAAGAACCTAAGTTGCTTTATTGAGGGAAAACGCGTTATACTGCGTGCGGGATGCGCTTAAACGATAGCACGTCCGTCCACCCAGATTTCTCTCCCACGTTCACATAAAAGTGAAACAGGCTAGTCTAACCAAGGAGTTAGCTGATGGCCGAACCCAACACGTTTGAACAAGTAATCAAGGCGGACCGCGCGGCACGGGAATCCAAGCAATGGCGCGGCACACTGCTCGATTACCTGGAACTGGTAAAGAACGACCCCACCGTTACCAAGATGTCGCATGCTCGCATCTACGACATGATCATTAGTAGCGCGCTGCGCAGCATCCATGAAACAGACGATCCGCGCACCAAGCGTCTATACAAAGACGAGCCAATCAAGGTCTACAACTTTTTCGCCGATGAATTTTTCGGCATCGAACGAACAATTGCGCAGATCGTCCGGTATTTCCATTCCGCCTCCCTCAAGGGCGAAGAAAGCCGCCAAGTCCTGTATTTGATGGGTCCGGTCGGGTCCGGCAAGAGCTCCCTGGTCGAACGAATTCAGCGCGGCCTCGAGCAACTCGAACCGGTCTATGCGATCGAAGGTTGCCCGATGCACGAGGAACCCCTGCATCTTATCCCACGCCATCTCCGCCGGGAGTTCGAAAAGATGCTTGGCGTCCATATCGAAGGGGACCTATGCCCGGTTTGCCGGTTTCGGCTTAAGGAAAGCTATGGCTTGCGCTACGAGGAGGTGCAGGTCGAAACCAGGAACTTCTCGAAGCGCAACCGCGTCGGCATCGGCGTGGTGCCGCCGGTTGATCCGAATAATCAGGACACCTCGGTACTAATCGGCTCGGAGGACATTTCCAAACTCGACCAGTATTCAGAGGGCGACCCTCGCGTCCTGGAACTGAACGGCGCGCTGAACGTAGGTAATCGCGGTCTGGTCGAGTTCATTGAGGTGTTCAAGAACGAAACCGAGTATCTGCACGCGATGATAACGGCGACCCAGGAGAAGGTGATGCCCGCGCCGGGCCGCCACGGTATGGTCTACGTCGACACCTGCATCCTGGCCCATTCGAATGAAGCCGAATGGCAGAAATTCAAAGCAGACCACACCAATGAAGCAATTCTCGACCGTATCGTCGTGGTCAAGGTGCCGTACAATCTGCGGCTTTCGGAAGAGGTAAAGATCTACCAGAAGATAATCCGCAACTCCGATTTCCGCGCTCATGTGGCTCCGCATACACTTGAACTGGCCTCAATGTTCGCGATTCTGTCGCGCCTGGAGCCAACCTCAAAATGCGACCTGATGACTAAATTGCGGCTCTACAACGGTGAGGAAGTGGTCGAAAAGGGGCGCACCAAAAAAATCGATGTGCAGGAACTCAAGGAAGACGCCAAGCGCGAGGGAATGAGCGGGATTTCTACACGCTTCATCATGAAGGCGCTCGACAATGCCCTTTCCGATAACGTCTCGGGCAACTGTATCAACCCGATCAACGTGCGCGAAGCATTGATTTCGATGAGCAAGGAGGCAGATCTGCCCGACGATACCCGCAAACAGTACCTCGAATTCCTGCAGGATACGCTCCATAAGGAATACCTCGACTTGCTGGAGAAGGAGATCACCCGCGCCTTCGTCTACTCCTATCAGGAGCAAGCCGAGTCGCTGTTCCAGAATTATCTGGACCACGCCGAGGCTTACGTAAACAAAACCAAGGTGCGCGATCGCAATACCAAAGAGGAGTTGCCGCCGGACGAGGGCTTCCTGAAGTCTATCGAGGAACAAATCGCCATCATCGGTTCGGCTGCCGACGGCTTTCGCCAGGAGGTGATCGCCTACCTGTGGGCGTCATCGCGGCGCGGCGAAAAGGTCAGCTATCGCAGCTACGAACCGCTCAAGGAAGCCATCGAAAAGAAGCTGATGACCTCCGTGCGGGATATCTCGCGCATCATCACCAAGGCGCGTACACGCGACGAGGAGCAGAGTGAAAAGTACAGCTCAATGGTGAAGAACCTGCTCGAAAATGGCTACTGCGAATCGTGCGTCGACGTCGTGCTTAAATATGCCGCCAATAACCTGTGGAAGGACTGAGACGGAACTCGTGGGTGCCCGTAGCGGTTGCGGTTAACCAGGAGAGTATAGTCGGGAATTCGACTGGTATTGGCTATGAACAACGATACTATTTTCCGGGAGTACCGGCCTTCAGACGCCGAGCGTTCCGATCGTTCCGCCGGCGACCGGCTGCGTCATCGCGAGAAAGTTCGCGAGTCAATTCGAGAGAATATCGCTGATATCATCGCCGAAGAATCTATCATCGGCAAAAACAAGGACAAGGTAATCAAGGTCCCACTGCGCGGGATCAAGGAATACCGCTTCGTTTACGGCGAAAATACCCCGGGGGTCGGCCAGGGCGACGGTGAGGCCCGCCCGGGCCAAGTCGTCGGCAAGACCGGTAAGGAAGGTCAAGGTAAAGGGGACGGCCGGGCAGGGGATCGTCCTGGAGTCGATTACTACGAAACCGACGTCTCGCTCGAAGAATTGATCGATATTATGTTCGAGGATCTCGAACTCCCTAACCTCGAACGGCGTGCTTTGCGCGAAATTCCGTCGGACCGCTCAGCAAAACGCAAAGGCTACCGCCACGTCGGCATCCGCGTGCGCCTCGACAAGCGGCGCACCGCGCGCCAGCGCGTGATGAGAGCTCTGGCCACCGGGCGCAAGCAAGACCTTGCACAGGTCCAGGCCAGCGACGGGAGCGAGGAAAACGGCTACGAACCGGCCGAGCCCCAGTTCGTTCCAACCCCCGCCCTACAGACCCGGATTAAGCGGCGCTTTCCGTTTCATCAGGATGACTTGCGCTACAAGCATCTCGAACAAGACACCCGCGAGGACTCCAATGCAGTTGTCATCTGCATCATGGACACCTCCGGTTCGATGGACACGATGAAGAAGTATTTGGCACGCAGCTTCTTCTTCCTTCTTTACCAATTCATCTCCACTCGTTACCGTAATGTCGAAATTGTTTTCATCGGCCATCACACCGAGGCCAATGAAGTGACCGAAGAGGAATTCTTTCATAAGGGCGAATCGGGCGGTACATTCATTTCCTCGGGCTATCAAAAAGCACTCGACATAATAACGGAGCGTTATCATCCATCGCTGTGGAACATCTACGCCTTCCACTGTTCAGACGGCGACAATTTTGACTCGGATAACCCTGCCGCATTGAGAACTGCCAAGGAACTGGCGGAAGTCTGCAATCTGTTCGGTTATGGAGAAATCAAGCCGCTGGGTTCGCGGTATTACGAATCCTCAATGCTCAATGTGTTTCGGCGGCTGGACGAGCCTAATTTTCAAGCGGTACTGATTGAGCGCAAGGAGGACATCTGGCCGTCCTTCAAGGCATTCCTATCCAAAGACCGCGTGAAAGAATAAGCCGCGCTGTTCCTGCCGCACAAGCTGGATCGGTGAAAAATGGCCAATTACGAGATCAGCGACCTGGTCGGCTGGGATAAACGGATCCGCGACAAAGCGGCGGAATTCGGCCTCGACTGGTTCGCGCAGGAATTCGAAATTTGCGATCACAATGGCATGCTGGGCTATATGGCCTACTCGGGCATGCCGTCCCACTACCCGCACTGGTCATTCGGCAAAGCCTACGAAAAGCTCAAAACCCTCTATGATTACGGCGTCAACGGCTTGCCGTATGAGATGGTGATCAATTCGGATCCCGCCATCGCTTATCTGATGCGCGACAATACGCTGCTGCTGCAAATCCTGACCATGGCCCACGTCTATGGGCATAACGACTTCTTCAAGAACAACTTTACCTTCAAGTCGGCGTCGCGAGCCGAGTTGACTATCGAATTGTTCAAGGCCCATGCGATGCGGGTGCGGCGCTACATGGAGGACCCGTCGATCGGGATCGATAAGGTCGAGCGAATTCTCGACGCCGCCCATGCGCTGTCGTGGCAGTGCCGGCGCAACCTCGCCATCCGCAAACTGAGCCGCGCGGAGCAAATCGAACGGGCGATAGAGGCAGCGCAACCGCGTTCCGATCCTTTCCAGCGGTTGCACGGCCGTCCCGAATTCAAGGAACCCGAAACACGCAAGGTTCCCCTGGAGCCTGACGAGGACGTCTTACTGTTTGTCCGTGACCACAATCCATTCCTGGCAGAATGGGAAAAAGACTTGCTCACCATCGTGGACGAGGAAACGAAGTTTTTCCTGCCGATGATGGAGACCAAGATCATGAACGAGGGATGGGCGAGTTATTGGCACAAGAAGATCCTCGAAGCGCTCGATCTTGACCAAGGATTGCATATCGAATTTCTCATCCGGCACAACCAGGTGCTGCGTCCGATGCCAGGCTCAATCAATCCCTACCACGTCGGCTTCAAGATCTGGGAGGACATCTATCGGCGCCATACCGAACCGACACCCGAGGAAATTAAAAAATATGGGGCACCTGAAAAAACCGGCTCGGACAAGCTGTTCGAAGTGCGTGAAGTCGAACGCGATTCTTCGTTTTTGCGCCGCTATCTGACCGAAGAACTGATGCGCGAGATGGACATGTTCCAGTACGAGCCGCGCGGCGACGAATTGGTGATCGACAAGGTCTCGGACGAAGAGGGCTGGAAACAGATCAAGGAAACCCTGATCAAGAACGTCGGCACCGGGTCGATTCCGGTAATCAAGGTCGAAGATGCCGATTTTGGTCACAATCGTACGCTCTACTTAAAGCACTACCATGATGGACGCGACCTGTTGCTCGAGTATGCGGAAAAAAGCCTGGCTTTCGCATATCGACTATGGGGTCGCGAATGCGTGCTGGAGACCATCCTGCAAAGCAAGCGCTCCTTGTTGTGCTACAACGAGCGCGGCTTCTCAATGCGTGCCCTGAAGTAGGCTCCCCCCCGGGCATGATCGAATACAGTCCGAAGTTCGAGCAGGGGCTTCGGCTAATGCTGGAGGCGGTTGCTGAGACCGCAACGTCATCCGCCGCCCCTCTCGATCCAGCGGCGATGAATGGCAAGCTCAGCGAGCTTGCCATCATGCGCGGCCGTCCTGCCTTTTATCCATACTTGGGTTCAGGAATCGGCTGCGGCAGCCGGGCGATGCTGGCGGATGGACGCTGGGTGCTCGACCTCGCGCTTGGAATTGGCGTCCATCTGTTTGGGCACGGCAATCTGGATCTGGTCGAAACCGCCATCCGGGCTGCAGCTTCGGACCTCGTGATGCAAGGTAATCTGATTTTCAATCAGGAATATCATCTACTGATGAAAACCTTGCTCGCGTATGCACCGCGCGGCATGGCCCATTGCTGGCTATCGCTGTCCGGCGCTGACGCTAATGAGAATGCGCTTAAGCTGGTCCGCCAGAAGCGCAACGGGCGGCCGGGCATAATTGCGTTTCGAGGATGCTTCCACGGGCGTACCAGCGCGATGGCTGAGATTACTGATCGACCCGATTACCGCATCAGACAGCCACAAACATTTCCTGTCACCTACCTGCCATTTTACCAGCGCGACGATCCCCGTTCAGCGATGACCACGCTGAACCTGTTGCGCGAAGCGATTGCACGGGTGGGAGACCAGACGGCGGCAATGATCGTAGAACTGGTTCAAGGCGAGGCTGGATTTGTTACGGCCCCTCGCGAATTCTTCGTACCGCTGTTCGAGGAATGCCGCCGTTCAGAAATTCCTATCTGGATTGACGAAGTACAGACATTTGCGCGGGTTACCGAGTTGTTCGCTACCAGTCTGCTGGACTTGGCGGATTACGCAGACGTCATCACCGTCGGGAAAGTTTTCCAGGGCAGCGCGTTGTTGTTTCGAAAAGAGTTCGCGCCGGACCCCGCGCTAATTTCCGGCACCTATTCAGGCGCCACTGTGCCGATGGCGGTTGCACGTCGCATGATCGAGAAGTTAACAGGCGAAGGCTTACTGGGCTCCGAAGGACGCGAGAAACAACTGGAACGCCTTACCCATGATAACCTGGAGCGCCTGTCACGTGCCAAGCCCGGGATGATTTCGGCCGTAGATGGCGTTGGTGCGATGATTGCCTTCCGCGTCGGCGACGGCGCCCTGAACGGCACACGCGAATTCATCCGGCGGTGCTTTGAGGCGGGACTCGTACTCTATTACGGCGGTCATGAACCCGCATGTGTGCGTCTGTTCTTGCCCGCTGGGGTGCTCACGGATGATGAGCTGAACGAAGCCTTCGCCATTATGGAGTCTTCCCTGGGCTAGCTCATCCTGCTCACCGTCGCTCCGCCGTTGGTGCTTCAGACCGCGGCAACCCAGCCTGTTCGCGAGAGAGCCGATAATGGCTCAGTAGACCGGTTACCAGCAGGGCAGTCCCGAGCAGTGATGCTATCACACCCAGCAGGCCTCCGACGCTGGAGAGGTTCTGACCTGCGGTCTCGACCACCAGGTCGGTTCCAAAGGTAAGCAGGATAGCGCCTAAGAATATTAAAACGTCACAAAGAAGTCTCATTCAACCTTGTTTTCTGGATCGTCGGGGCAGCCAGCATCGCCCAAAACAGTCTTACCAAGAGTTGGGTCAACTCGGGGCGGCAAATGATCTTACGGGAAATCACAGCCAATCTCGCAAGTTTTACAGGGGCAATCGCACTGCTGTAGTAGAGTTTACCCCGACTATCACCTAAGGAACACGCGCGCTACAGTGCGGTAATATAGAGTAAATAAAAGTAAGCTTCCGACCATGGCACGCGCATTGCGGTTAGCCGTCCTGTAGATGCAGCCGGCGGCGCAAGTTCAACCGGCCCGTGTACCGATAGCGCTGAAGACCGGCATTCGGCTCAAACCAAACAACCGACCACCTGGGCGAGCCATCTCGTACCCACGTGAGACTCAAACAGGCCCTGGCTCAACTTCCTGACTACAGAGGAATGCAATGAATTCCGGTCACGATAAAATCCTTGAGACGCTTAACGACGACCCCGTGCTCCGCTTCGAGTATTACGCAATGCGGACTCATAATGTGCTCGACGGCGAACGCGCCTTAATGTTTGCGGTACTGGTCGATGCGCTCGATACGTACGTAAAGACGCGCAATGCCAAGGGCCATCGCAAGCGGGCCGAATTCAACGAAGTGGACGGTTGGATTCGCAGCCGAACGACCTCAAGTCCGTTTGCCTTCGAGAATATTTGCGACAGTCTGGGCTTGAATCCCGACGCTATTCGGTTCTCGCTCAAATCTCCCCGTTTCAACGAACGCAACACTATCCGCCACTTCCGTCATGTAGCGTCCAACGGCGGACTGGATTCAGCGTCGGCTTCATAACCCGCCGAACGGCTCAGAGAGACTCGCGGCGCGTGTTGCGCTTGCTTCATAACTCACCGGGCAGCCGAGGTTATTTCTCGATGCTTATCCGCCAGGTGGCGCCAGCCTGAGCGATTGCGAGGACAGCATAGCCCTCAGCCTCGGCGGCCCGGGGGAGGTCACGCACGCCGCGTGGGTCGTCAAGCACGACTTCAAGCCGTTCGCCGCGCGCCATCTGTTCGAGCCGAACTTTGGCGTGTGCCCAGTTCAATGGGCATTTGATTCCGCGCAGGTCCAGCTGTACCGCATCGCCTTCCACAATTTCACTTTAGCATAGAGGGGGACTGCGGGGCGGAAAGCAATTCGGCGATGATCTCCGAGGGTGTTTAGTTTCTTGACCACCGGGCGAAGCTGAATCTCGCTGCCAGTCATCAACGGCCAAACGCCAACGAAGAGCGTTTTACGGCGAGCTCAGAAGCGTCAGCGCGGTTATGCTTCGCCAGACTTGGTGTTCACAGCAGCGGTCATTCTCTGGACGTAGCGCTGCAAAATTTGTCGCATTACCTGTTCGCTTTGCGCTCCCACCAACGGATAGTCCCCGACGAAGAAAGTCGGCACACCGTCGACGCCGCGTTGGCTAGCGGCGACTGCGTTGTCGCGGAGACGGTTCTCGAAGCGCTTGGATTCCAGGGCAAAATTTAGTTGATCGACGTCGATACCAGCATCGGCTGCCAAACCGGTGAGCACGCCCGCATCGCCGATGTTGAGATTCTCTTTAAAATAGGCGCGAAAGACCCGTTCCTCAAATATCTCCCCCCTGCCGCACTCCTTGGCAAATTCGGCCGCCTGCAGCGCCAGCCGTGAGTTCGCCAGCAGTTCGGGAGACTTCATTTCGATCCCGACCACCTCACCCAAAGCGGCGATTCGCGTCCACATCGCTCGCCGGCTTTCCGGACTAATTCCCCGTCGATATTCGTTAGCAGCCATCCCGTTTGCCGGCCATTCAGGATGGATCTGAAAGCCTTTCCATTCGATATCGTAGCCGAACTCAGGCTTCAGCCGGCGCGCCGTTTCGAACCCGATATAACAAAACGGACAAATGAAATCCGAGAACATCTCCAGGCTAAAGCCCATTTCTCATCACCTCATTCGCATAGTAAGACGCCCGTCGCAGCAGCGTCAAAGGATTTAGCCGGAAGTGTCGATTAGCTTGCATGTGTGGTAGGTTGCGTGCAGCGTAAGCGTGGGTGCAAAGGCAGGATAAGCGGGATGCGCTCATGGCGGGGAACATTCGATGATTCTCGACAAATTTGATCTTCACGGTAAGGTGGCGATCGTCACCGGCGCCGGCCGCGGGCTCGGGCGCGCGATGGCTCTGCGGCTGGCAAGTTGCGGCGCGGACGTAGTCGCCGCGGCACGCACCGTCACCCAGCTGGAAGAGACTGCCGAGGGCGTGCGCAAAGCTGGGCGGCGCTGCCTGATCACACCCACCGACGTCGCAGCCTCCGACCAGGTCAACGCGATGGTGGTTGGAGCGATTCACGAATTCGGCCGTATCGACGTGCTAATTAATAACGCCGGTGGCGGCGAAGACCAACTCGGTAAACCGCTCGACCAAATCACGGACGCCGAATGGCGCCGCGGCATCGATGTTAACCTTTCCAGTCAATTCTACTGCGCTCGCGCTGTCATCCCGTACATGGTTAGCGGCGGGCGCGGAAAGATCATCAATATCGCATCAGGTTATGGGCTGCGTGGCGAGAAACAT
The DNA here is from genome assembly GCA_024281015.1 of Candidatus Binataceae bacterium. GTDB lineage: Bacteria > Desulfobacterota > Binatia > Binatales > Binataceae > JAMXLL01. Next base: position 17,207 of record JAMXLL010000014.1, on the reverse strand, counting down.
AATTACATGTATGCTTGCTCCAAAGGCGGCGTGATTCAGCTCACCCGCTCGCTCGCCCTGACTTATGCCCAGCACAATATCCAGACGAACTGTATCGTGCCCGGCATTTTTCCTCATAACGAGCGGCTGATGAAGTTCTTCAAAGGCGGCAAATTCATTCCGATTGGACGCGTTGGTTACGACGAAGACCTCGGCCCGCTCGCCGTGTTCCTCTCATCGGAAGCATCGAACCACATTAACGGTGAGTTAATCATCATCGATGGCGGTGGGCTGGCCGGCGGCATCACACCAACCGGGGTTATTCCGCAACTACCCTGAACCAAGGGCGGGTCAGCCGGCTGAATGCAAGGGACTTGAAATGCCACTTCCTGAAGCAGTCAAGGATTTTTCACTGAGCGGCAAGTGTGCGCTCGTCATTGGTGCCGAGCATCCAGTAGGACGAACCGCAGCGGTGACGCTGGTCGAGGCAGGCGCCAGAGTCTTGCTCGCATCGCAGGAGCCCGGCATGGATAAAGCGCTAAAGGCAACTGTCGAGGCGGTGCAGTCAGCGGGGCAACAGAATCCACCTGTGCAAAGCCAAAGCGCAGGGCAGCGTAGCCAGGTCAGAGCCACGGTCGAATCTACCGTCAGGCAACTGGGCGGACTCGACATCCTCGTCACAGCACTCGACAAACAGCTTTACGCCCCGATTGAGGACGTTGACGACTCGACCTTCGATCTCGTATTGCAGGAAAACTTTAAATCCGTCTGGCTATGCTGCCAGGAAGCCGGGCGCGTGATGCTGGAGCGCAGCGGTGGCGCAATCGTCGCCATTGATAATGTGACAGCCGAACGCGGCTTACCGAATGCCACCCTTTATTGCGCGGCCAAGGGAGCCGTGCGCAACCTGGTCCGCGCGTTGGCGCTCGAATGGGCCCGCCGCAATATTCGCATCAACCTGCTCGAATGCGGCTGGCTCGATACGGCCAACAATCCGGCAACTCAGCAGGGTGAATTCAGCGAGCGGCTGATTAAGTACCTGCCTTATCGCCGGCTATTGAAACCAGATGAGATCGCCGGTGCCCTGCTCTACCTGGTATCGCCGGCCGCAGGCTTCGTAACCGGCACCTCGCTGGCCGTCGACGGCGGGCTGCTGTGCCGCGTATAGCAGATACTTGAGGTAAAGTTCGGCATGGTGGCGTTCGGCAATCATCTGAAGATGAACGTATCAAGCGCCCTGAGGGCGAGGACGCGCGACTTTTATGGCACCCTGCTCGGGTTGAAGACGATTCCCAGTCCCGCCGAAAACCTCGATCTTTACGAATTTGCCGGTGGTTTCGTTTTGGGCCTGTTTTTCTCTGATGAGTCGGCTGGCCTCCTCCCGGAGCAGGATTATCAAAAAGCGACATGGCTCGAACTCAAGGTCGACCAACTCGCGCACTGGAAAGAGCGGCTGCTGAGCTTTGGAGTCACTGAGATTGAGTACGATGACCCATCCCGAATCGCCGAGCCGTACCCGCGGTTCTTCTTTCAGGCGCCCGGCGGTCAGGTATTCCGCCTCGCCCCACTTTGAACCGTCCTTTTCAGTACCCTCGAATTGGATCGATCACGTTGAATAGCTCGCGTCCGGCGATGAAGCGGCGCAGGTTTTCGGCAAAAAGTTCACAGGCCAGATCATAGAACGATACTATCGGCCTTGCTGCCGACGTGTGAAACGTCAACGTCACGTTTTCCATATCCCAGAGCGGGCTGTCAGAATTAAGCGGCTCGGGGGTTGTCACGTCGAGACAACAGCCATTCAGCCGCCCGCGCTTGATTGCCTCGATAAGCGCGGGCTGATCGATAACTTCGCCGCGCGCAACGTTTATCAGGTATGCCATGGGCTTTGCAGCAGCAAATTCCTTCTCACCGAGAAAATGACGGGTCGCGGGTGTGAGAGGTGGTGCCAGCAAGATATAGTCGCTCAACCCAACTAGCTCGATCCGCTCCTCCGGCCTGAACCATTGGCTCGGTATTGAGCCGTCGGGATCGCCCATCCCGGGCAGGCTCCAGCCGGGGTCATGATGCGTCAAAGGGTCTCGCTTGAGCGCCAGCACTTCCATTCCGAAAGCGTGCGCCAGGCGAGCCGTCGCTCGCCCAATAGAGCCGTAGCCGATAATTCCGAGGTACTTGCCACGCAGCGAATGGCAAGCTCCCCGAACTTCCTGATGCGACCACTCGTGCTTCAGCTGCGCGCGTAGCGAGAGGCTGAAGCCGCGGCAATGTTGCAACATCGCGCCAATAACGAATTCAGCAATCCAGGGTGCCGTCGTGCCGCTACTGTTGGTCAGCACAATCCCGCGCTCCACCACCAGGTCGCTGCGCAGCACATGGTCAACACCTGCGCTGAACAAGTGAATCCATCGAAGCCCCGGCGCCAGCGCGCCGAGTCCTTTGGGATTGATGTGACCGACCAGGACTTCACAGTCGCCCATGCCAGGGTCAATCACGGTCGGAAAATAAGGACTACCCGTCTCATACTCGATCTGCGGAAAGAACAGATTGATCCCCGGGACCGACGCCTCAATGGTCAGACGCTGACGCTCGCTGAGTCTCACCGTGCTGGCTATCTTCATGAAGGTTCGGATAACAGACAGATTTACGGGTCACAACCAAACACCGAAAGCCGCGGTCGATATTTGATTTGAATCCCGGATCATTTGTTGGTGTTTTGGCGAGAAAGGCTTGACATTAAAGGACAAATACCTATAGTGGACCAATTTGGTCCAGAATTGACTGAGCGGACAGTCTGCGTTTGACAGCAAAAGAAATGTGTCTAATATAAGACTTATCAGGTCCACAAATTCCCTTGAGGGCGGCTGCCGGCCGCGTCATAAGCTGACTCGGCAAACTGCCCGCCGTGGGCAAGTAGTGGTCTTTGGTCATTTAACGAGAGGAAACGATGGTTAAGCTACCCATCTACATGGACAATCACGCTACCACGCCCACCGACCGCCGGGTGCTGGAAGCGATGCTGCCATACTTCACCGAGAAATTTGGCAATGCGGCCAGCCGCAATCATAGCTTCGGATGGGAAGCAGAAGAGGCGGTTGATAAGGCGCGCAATCAAATTGCTGCCCTGATAAATGCCAAGGCCAAGGAGATAATTTTCACTAGCGGCGCCACGGAATCCGATAATCTCGCAATTAAGGGAACGATCGAGTTTTATCGGGACAAAGGCAACCACGTTGTAACCTGCGTAACGGAGCACAAGGCGGTCCTCGATAGTTGTCGGGCGCTTGAACGGGCAGGTAAAGCGACTGTGACGTATTTGCCGGTCGACCGCTACGGGATGGTTAACCCCGACGACGTGCGCAAGGCGATTACGGATAAGACCGTGCTTATCACGGTCATGTATGCGAATAACGAGATCGGCACGATTCATCCGATCCGCGAAATTGGCCGGCTCGCTAAGGAAAAGGGCGTTGTTTTTCATTGCGACGCAGTGCAGGCAGTCGGCAAAATTCCAGTAGATGTCGAACGCGACGGCATCGATCTGCTTTCACTGAGCGGTCACAAAATCTATGGCCCAAAGGGCGTTGGCGCAATTTATGTGCGGTCAAAAGGCCCGCGGGTCCGCATTACTGCTCAGATGGATGGCGGTGGACATGAGCGCGGGATGCGGTCGGGGACGCTCAACGTCACCGGCATCGTCGGCCTGGGCAAGGCATGCGAACTCGCCAAAGCTGAGATGTCGGATGAAAGCCACCGGTTGACCGAGTTGCGCAATAAGCTGCAGGCCGGCATCTTCGAGCGGCTGGATGAAGTATATCTTAACGGCCACCCGACTGAGCGTCTGCCGGGCAACCTCAACTTGAGTTTTGCCTACGTGGAAGGCGAGTCGCTGCTGATGGGTATCGGTGACGTCGCGGTGAGTTCGGGTTCCGCGTGTACTTCGGCAACCCTGGAGCCATCTTACGTCATCCGTGCGTTGGGCACGGATGAAGAACTGGCGCACAGTTCTATTCGCTTTGGACTAGGGCGCTTCAACTCCGAGGAAGAAGTCGATTTCGTCACCGATAGGGTATGTGCCGAAGTAAAACGGCTGCGCGAGATGTCACCGCTTTACGAAATGGCGAGAGAGGGCATCGACCTGAAGTCGGTTAACTGGAAGGCAGAGTAGGAGGAGCCGGGCACGGCCAGGCTCGAACAACTGTCAGGCTGAATGCTCGGTTTGACATGGAGTGGCAGGCAAATGGCTTATTCCAGCAAAGTTATTGACCATTATACGAACCCCCGCAACGTTGGCAGTTTCGCCAAGGGCGAGGAGAATGTTGGCACCGGCGTAGTGGGTGCACCTGAATGTGGCGACGTAATGAAGTTGCAGCTCAAGATCAATCCGGAAAACGGCGTGATTGAAGATGCCCGCTTCAAGACCTTCGGCTGCGGTAGCGCAATCGCCAGCTCAAGCTATGTGACCGAGTTGGTAAAAGGGAAGCGCATCGAAGAGGCTATCGCAATCAAGAATACTTCCATCGTCAAGGAATTGAATCTGCCACCCGTCAAGATTCATTGCTCGGTTTTGGCCGAGGACGCCATAAAAGCAGCCATCGCGGATTGGCACAAACAGCGTGGCGAAGGCGCCCCGGTGGCGGAACAAAAGGCCGAGGAGGCCTGAATCGGCAGTGACAGTTACCCTTTCTGATAACGCGATCACAAAGATCCGGCAGTTAGTGGCGGAAAAGCCTGACGCCGGGCTACGGGTCAAAGTAGTGGGTGGCGGTTGTTCCGGTCTGCAGTACAGGATGGAAATCGACTCGGCAAAAGAGCGCGACAAGATATTCGAACGCGACGGGGCACGGCTCATAGTCGATAAAAAAAGTTTTCTGTACCTTAATGGCTCCGAACTTGACTACGCCGAGGAGCTAATGTCTTCGGGATTTAGACTAGTCAACCCCAACGCCAAGCGCAGTTGTGGATGCGGAGAATCGTTTACCGTATGACCAAAGCGGTGTACGACACACCTTTCAATGATGCTGGAATGCCCGTCATGCGCGCGGACCCAGGAACCGCGCCTCATATGTTCACAATGCGGAACTCCGCTTCCCGCTGACCTCGACTTGTTCGCGGCAGTGGGTTTGCCGCGACTCCTCCAGATCGATACAGCCAGCCTCGAGAGCGCATACCATGACCTCGGCCGGCGGATTCATCCGGACCGGTTCGCGTCGGCCTCTGCTGAGATTCGAGATGCCAGTCTGCGAGCCACCGCGCTTCTGACCCGCGCCTACCGGACCTTGCGCGACCCGATCAGCCGGGGACTGTATTGGCTGGAGCTTCACGGTCACAAGCTCGCTGAGAATAACAACCAGGTTCCCCCGGATCTGGCTGAACTAGTGTTCGAGGTGCAGGAGCAATTAGGCGAACTCCGCGCGGCCCGTGAAAACGGGCAGGCCGACGCACGTGCTTTGCGGCTCGAACTGAACGCCAAGCGGGCAAGCTTGCAGGGTTTGGCCGACGAACTTTATGCGGAACTGGTCGAAAATTTCGCCGCGTTTGACGCCGGCGGCGGACCCGATCCTGACCAGCTTTTCGCTGAGTTGAAAACGGTGCTGTCCAAGATTGCCTATCTTAAAACTCTCATACGCGACGTTGATCGCGAGTTGTCGGCGGGATAAACCTCGCCTCAAGTCTCATACTGATGCGTATTTTTGGCATAGACCTAGGCACAACCAACAGCCTTATCGCCATCATGGACGGCACCCAACCTCGGGTGATTCCGGACCGGGAGACGGGCAACCCTCTGCTCCCTTCGGTTGTCGCCTTTGCTGGTGATGGCACGATTCGGGTCGGCGATGAGGCTGTTGAATTAGAACCGTACCTGCAGGGTGGGCACACCAGCGAGTCGGCAACCGACGGCAATTCCAGTGGACAGCCGGGAGTCGCAATTCGATCAGTAAAACGATACATGGGGCTAGGCGGCGCCGATCTCGCTCCCGAGGACCGTCATCGTTATTCGTTTGCGGACCTAAGCGGACCGGTCGTCCGATTTGATGTTGGTAGCAGGACGTATACGCCTCCACAGATTTCCGCTGAGATCTTGCGGTCGCTAAAACATCGAGCCGAGTCTGCGCTCGGTGAAAAGGTCGAGCGTGTCGTCGTTACGGTGCCGGCCTACTTCAATGACGGCCAGCGTCAGGCCACCAAGGACGCCGGCCGCCTGGCAGGCCTGGAAATCGTGCGTCTGGTCAACGAACCCACCGCCGCGTCACTCGCCTACGGCTTGCAACGTAACGCTGAAGGCAAGATTGCCGTATATGATCTTGGAGGCGGCACCTTCGACATCTCGCTTCTGAACATCAAGGGCGGCGTCTTTGAAGTTCTGGCTACGAACGGCGACACCCATCTGGGCGGCGACGATATCGATCGTGCGTTAGTTAATTGGCTGCTCGACGAAGCATCGCGGGAAGTGCTCGATAATCGGCGCATTTGGAATTCTGCTCGGCGCGCGGTCGAAGAGGCGAAAAAACAGCTCAGCGAAATCGAGGCCGTTGATGTACGGCTGGATTTCGAGGGGAGCCTTATTCAGAAAACGCTGACACGTATTGACTTGGAACGAGTTGCCGCACCGTTGGTCGAACGAACGGTTGAATGTTGCCGGCGTGCCCTGGCTGACGCTGGTCTCGGATCGAACGAAGTCGACGAGGTGGTATTGGTAGGCGGATCGACAAGAACACCGCTCGTCAGGAAACGGATCGGGGAACTGTTCGGCCGGGAACCGCTGTGCTCGCTGGATCCTGATCAAGTGGTAGCTTTAGGAGCTGCCGTCCAAGCTGGGGTGCTGATGGGCACCCAGTGCGACGTATTATTGCTCGATGTGGTGCCGCTCTCGCTGGGGATAGAGACGATGGGCGGGGTAATGGAAAGGCTGGTACATCGGAATACCACGATTCCCACCAGTACCACCGAGATGTTCACCACCGCTGTTGATAATCAAACTCATGTCGATGTTCATGTGCTTCAGGGCGAACGAGAACTCGCCGGGGATTGCCGTAGTCTGGCGCGCTTCAAGCTGGGTCCGATAGAGCCGCAACCCGCAGGCTTGCCTAGAATCGAGGTCACATTCCTCATCGATGCGAACGGGATTCTGAACGTTACGGCCCGCGACCAGCGCACCGGACGTGAACATTCGGTCGACGTTAAGCCCTCCTATGGGCTTACTGATGATGAGATTGAACGCATGCTGGAGGAGTCCATTGATCTTGGCGAGGCCGATATTGAACAGCGCCTGTTGATAAACGCGCGTAATGAGGCGATACAGCTCCTGACAGCGCTCGGAAAGCAGCTTAAAGATTATGGGGAGCTGATAGATAGCGGAGAACGGAAGCGTATCGAAGAAGTTGCGGCACAATTGGAATCCCTCCGGTCGGGCGAGGACCGCGAATCGATAATTCGGCTGGTCGAGCAGCTCAACGAGCTCACCACGCCGTTCGCCGAACGGATTATGAACTACGCCATCAGCCAGGCACTCGAAAAAAAATCGATCGAGGAATTGTCCTGAGCCGGAATTGCCTTAGATTGATATATCGGGAGAAATGCGCCGCGCTCCGTTTTTGAAGACCGGGAGGACATGTAATGGGACTGAAGTGGGACCAGCCCGAAGACATTGCCGAAGTGCTCGCGGATAATCATCCTGGCCTTAACCCGCTCGACGTGCGTTTCACTGATTTGCGCCAATGGGTGATCGATCTTGACGAGTTCGACGACGACCCGGCGGGTTCCAATGAAGCAAAGCTCGAAGCCATCCAAATGGCGTGGAATGAACTGTACGAGGAGCACGAGGAGAGCGACGACGATAATGAATAATCGTTGCCGCGCTGCGTCAGATTATTACCCAAGGAGGTGTGGCGGTGGAAGCGAGGATAGCTGAGGGAGGGAAAATGCAGGAAAAGGAAACATTGGATGAAAGGCTGCCGGGCTTATTCGAACCCGATACGCTTTTGCCCATCCAGTATTTCGAGGCGATGCGCAAAAAGCATCTGCTCGAAGGAGAGAAACGTCTGATCTTGAGCGTCCTTGAGGACGCGGTCGAATGCTTCATGAAGTGCATCGATTCGCCGACCGGCAAAGGCCAGCGGCTATTCCGCGATGCGGACGAGTGGATCAGCCTCGAAGATAAACACTGGGTGTTCTCGTTCGACAACGTATGCGACATGCTGGATATCAATCCCGACTATATGCGCCGCGGATTGAGACAGTGGAAGGAGCGCAAGATCGCAGCCATGCAGCGTGCGGCGGAAGCCGTCGCAGCACAAGCGGTGGATGAGCAGCCTGCCGGGCCAATAGAGCCAACATCTACTGAGATCACTGCCGATCGCGATATAGCGGCGGTAGCGAGGATTTCGCCGATTTTTAAACCGCGTTCGGCACTCCGCAAAACTGTGCCTTCACCAGCCAGCCACAGCGGATCACGCAAATTGCGTAAAATGCAGGCTTAGAGGCGGGCGCGCGCGTAGCGGACGCGCCCGCGCGTACCCTATCTGGGCGCTATACTGCCCGTTGCGAAGACGTACAGCCCGTTGCAAAGACGTACACAGCCGTTAAGGCGCCGATACGGGTAACGGAGACGCTCGTCCCGAATCTTTGGACATTCGTCTTAAAAGCGTAACTGTACCAGCACTGTTTTACTGCACTAGCAGCTTTGGCGATCAGCACACTACCCGATGGGGTGCAGTATAAACATTGAAATTGGGCTCGCGCAGGAAACCGACGAGCGTCATGCCCGCCTCGCCAGCCAACTCAACCGCGAGCGACGACGGCGCCGAGACTGCGCATAAGATCTCAATACCGGCCGCCGCGGCTTTTTGCACAATCTCGAAACTTAAACGGCCACTGACTATCATTGCGTTGTGAGCTAGCGGGAGGCGATCGCGCAGGAGCGCGTAGCCGATGGCTTTATCGACCGCATTGTGGCGTCCGACATCTTCGCGCAAGACAATCAACCGTAGATCCAGCGCATTAGCGCTTCGCCCGAAGGATTGGAAGTTAGCCACTTCCGCATCTTCAGCAGCATCGCCCTCCCCTTTTTCGCAACTGAGCGTACGAGGAAGGTTTTCGGCACGAGAGTCAATGACGATCTCCTGTTCCGCAGGCGCGTCGGCGTCCAGCTCAAATAAAGCGGCAGCGTGCAGACCTCCTGTGGCACTGAAGACAGCCTGTGCCCGACGCATAATCTGCGGCATCTTGAATAAAGCATTCGCGCTGATTCGGGTATTGTCCCCAAGCGGCGGGATGCGGCGTTGAAGTGCCTCAATGCTGGTCTTGCCGCAAACACCACAGCTGGATGAAATGGTGAAATTACGCTGAAGGCGCTCCCGCAGTCCGGCGGCCGGCACATTGAGGATAACGTCCAGCGCATTGGAGTCCGGCCGGGCCGGTGAACCTCGGAGACGCCGAATTTCACCCAGGTCGGCCCGCGAATTGATAAAGCCCTCGGCGAGCAAAAAGCCGGCGGCCAATTCTTCATCATGCCCGGGTGTTCGCATGGTTAGCGTAAACCGGCGCCCTCCCAGCCGGATTTCGAGCGGTTCCTCCACCGCGAGTTGGTCATCCTCGCGGGCCATAATTCCAGCCCGCCACTTGAGAGCGGGGTGATCTTTGACGGATTCACTCATTAAGCTGTTGGCTAACAGGGAGGGAAGCCGCCAGCCAAAGCGGCCGGCAATTCGTGAGACTCTCGCTCATCATCGCGGCGATTGCTCCTTCTCAGGAGAGCGTTATTATCGCCTCGCGGACCAGGTCCTTAAGCTTCGGGTCCTGATCTGAGCCGCGCCTCGCATGGTCAATAATCTCACGGCGCATTCGTGGCTCCCAAAAACTTTTGAGATGCGTCGCTATTGAACTGACCGCCTCACTGCGATCGGGCAGAGTCTCATAAAACGCGCCAATGTCATTGGCCATTTTCACCAGATGGTGAATGTTCATGCCGCGCTCCGCCGCGTCTCAGCCGGTCTGGTGAAGAACATGCTCGGGTACTCTACGCTCGGGCCGCCGTGAAGTAGGTAGGACCTGCACCGCAGTGACCTTATACTCGGGACAATTCGTCGCCCAATCGGAGTTCTCGGTCGTGACCACATTGGCAGTGGTCTCGGGATAATGAAAAGTCGTGTAGACCACGCCAGGCTGCATCCGTTCGGTCAACTCCGCGCGCAGCAGGATTGCTCCGGCTCGGCTCGATAGTTCAACCCAATCGTTGTCACGAATGCCACGCTGCTCCGCGTCATGGGGATGAATTTCGAGCCGGTCCTCTCCATACCAGGTTACGTTCTTGGTCCGCCGCGTTTGCGTACCCACATTGTACTGTGTCAGCACACGGCCTGTGGTCAGAATCAATGGATAGCGCGGCGTGGTACGCTCGTCCGTCGGTATATACTCCGTCGGCAGAAACCGGCCTTTGCCGCGCACGAACTCCCCGATATGCATTACGGGGGTGCCTTCAGGAGCAGCATCGTTGCACGGCCACTGAACGCTGCCGAGCCGATCAAGCTTTTCGTACGATACACCCGCGAAAATCGGCGTCAGCCGTGCCAACTCATCCATGACCTCGGAGGGATGCGAATAATTCATCGGGTAGCCGAACGCTCGCGCCAATGCGCAAGTGACTTCCCAATCTTCCATTCCGGCCAGAGGCGGGAGTACCTTGCGCACCATCGAGATACGACGCTCGGCATTGATGAAGGTACCGTTCTTTTCGAGGAAAGATGAGCCCGGCAAAAACACATGAGCATACCTGGAGGTCTCATTGAGAAAGATATCGTGCACGATCACTATTTCCATAGCCGCGAGCGCCTGGGCTACGTGCTGCGAATTCGGATCAGACTGCGCGATATCCTCGCCCTCCACGTAGATGCCTTTGAAGCTGCCGTCCAGCGCCGCATCGAACATATTCGGAATTCTGAGACCCGGCTCTGCGTCGAGAGCAACTCCCCATTCCCGCTCAAACGCAGCACGTACTTGGGGATCCGAGACATGGCGATAGCCGCTGAATTCGTGGGGGAAGGAGCCGATGTCGTTGGAGCCCTGAACGTTGTTTTGGCCGCGGAGCGGATTGATGCCAACACCGGCGCGGCCGAGATTACCGGTGACCATTGCCAGGTTGATCATTGCCAGAACGGCAGTGCTGCCCTGGCTGTGCTCGGTGACACCAAGCCCGTAGTAGATCGCTGAGTTCGGACCCTTGGCGAAGAGCCGTGCGGCGCCCCGAACCGCTTCAGCCGGAACCCCGGTGTGCGTCTCGGTTGCTTCCGGGGAATTACGCTCCTGCACGATAAAATCGCGCCATGTCTGATATTCGTGCGGTTCGCATCGTTCGCGTACGAAAGCCTCCTGGGCAAGCCCTTCAGTTACAATGACGTGCGACATTGCATTAAGCAGGGCAACATTGGCGCCGGGCTTTAGCTGGAGAAAATAGTCGGCTTCAACGTGTGGCATTCGCACCAGGTCAATCTGACGCGGATCAATGACGATGAGGCGCGCCCCCTCCCTTAAGCGCCGCTTCATGATTGAGGCGAATACCGGATGACCCTCGGTCGGGTTGGCACCAATCACCATGACCACGTCGCTGGCCAGAACCGAATCGAAATCCTGGGTGCCGGCCGGCGTACCCAGTGCAGCCTTAAGTCCGAAGCCGGTGGGCGAATGGCAAACTCGGGCGCAGGTATCGACGTTGTTGTTGCCGAAACCGCCGCGCACCAATTTTTGCACCAGGTAGGCTTCCTCGTTGGTGCAGCGCGATGAGGTTATGCCGCCGAGTGATCCTCGGCCATATTTCGCCTGCACCCGCTTCAATTCGGAGGCAGCGTAATTGAGCGCCTCGTCCCAGGAGACTTCCTGCCACGGGTCAGTGATACGCTTGCGTATCATCGGCTTGCGCACCCGGTCGGGATGAGTCGCGTAACCCCACGCAAAGCGGCCCTTGACGCATGAATGCCCATGGTTGGGAAGGCCGTTGCGGTTTGGCACCATGCGAACGACTTCATCACCCCTTAATTCAGCCTTGAACGAGCAGCCGACGCCGCAATAACCGCAAGTAGTTATTATCGCGCGTTCCGCCGGCCCCTTTTCCAGCAAGGTTTTCTCCATCAACGCGTCCGTCGGGCAGCTCTGCACGCAGGCCCCGCACGAGACACATTCCGAGTCACTGTAATGCTGATGCTGACCGGGCGACATCAGCGAATCGAAGCCGCGCCCGTCAATGGTGAGGGCAAATGTCCCTTGCCGCTCGTCGCAAGCGCGGATACATCTCGAGCACAGAATGCAGCGGGTAGGATCGAAACTGAAATATGGATTCGAGTCGTCGGCTTCCAGCGCGAGATGATTCCGCCCGCCATGATTATAGCGGACATGTTCAAGCCCGACAGTCCGCGCCATTTCGTGCAATTCGCATTTCCCGCCCGCCTTGCATTCGAATGGGTCGAGCGGATGGTCGGACATGTACAATTCGATCACGTTACGCCGCAGCCTGGACAGCCGTTCGCTGCGGGTGCGGACCTTCATGCCCGCTTCCGCCACTGTGGTGCATGAGGCAGGAACACCATTGCGGCCTTCGATTTCGACCAGACAAACCCGGCAGGAACCGAATGCTTCCAGCAAATCAGTCGCGCACAATTTCGGAATCGGGATGTCTGCTAGCTCAGCCGCGCGCATCACCGAAGTGCCTTCCGGCACGGTTACTGTGCATCCGTCGACCTCGAGCGTGACCAACTTGCTGGATTTGCGCTCGGGAGTCCCGAAGTTCTTGTCGTCAATTGCGAGCATTGCTTTTCACTGACCCTTATACGCGTTCAGCTCCTGTCCGGTTGAAGGCCAAAATCCTGAGGGAAGTGCTTTAAAGCGCTTACGACTGGCAGCGGTGTTAACCCGCCCAGCGCACATAATGACCCGGCGCTCATCGTGTCGCACAGGTCGCGCAGCAGTCCCAATTGCCCGGCCTTTTCAGCATCGCGAGCCGCCAGCATCTGGTCGATGACTTCCATGCCGCGTGTCGAACCAATCCGGCACGGCGTGCACTTCCCGCAGGATTCAAGCGCACAGAATTCCATTGCATAGCGGGCCTGCCGGGCCAGATCGACGGTATCGTCGAACACCACGATCCCGCCATGGCCGAGCAGCCCACCCTGCGCCGCTAGCGCCTCGTAGTCGAAGGCGAGATCGAGCAACGATTCAGGAAAATATGCGCCCAGTGGACCGCCCACCTGCACTGCCCGCAGCGGCCGTCCGCTGGCGGTGCCGCCACCATATTCATAAATTATCTCGCGCAGGCTAATTCCGAAGGCCTTCTCGATTAACCCTGGCCGCTTCACATTGCCGGCCAACTGAATCGGCATCGTACCGCGCGAGCGCCCCATACCGTAATCCTTGTAAAAGCCGCCACCACGCTCGAGGATGAGAGGCACAGCCGCCAACGTAACTACATTATTAATCACGCTTGGGCGGCCGAACAGGCCCGAAATGGCCGGGACGGGAGGTTTGAAGCGCACCATTCCGCGCTTCCCCTCGAGGCTTTCGAGCATTGCGGTCTCCTCGCCGCAGATGTAGGCACCGGCGCCGACGCGCACCTCAATCGAGAACCTCTTTCCACTCCCGAGGATGTTTTCGCCAAGATAACCGGCTGAGGTGGCCGCGGCGATCGCCGCCTCCAGTGTGCGCGACGCATCCGGATACTCGGAACGAAGATAGATGTAGCCCTGGGTCGCGCCTGCGGCCACCGCGGCTATCGTCATGCCCTCGATAAGCATGAACGGGTCGCCTTCCATGATCATGCGGTCGGCGAACGTTCCTGAATCGCCTTCGTCGGCATTGGCGACGACGTATTTTTGGGGGGCCTCCGTTTGGAGTGTCGTACGCCATTTAATCCCGGCGGGGAAACCGGCACCGCCACGTCCCCGCAAGCCCGAGATCATCACTTCTTCAACGATCTGCTCCGGCGAAAGGCCCAATGCGCGTCTAAGCCCGCGATAGCCCGCTTGTTCGACATAATCGCCCAGTGAAGCTGGATCGACTATTCCGAGTCGAGCGAACGTCAGGCGCTCCTGGCGTTTGAGGTATGGGATCTGATCTGGAGCGCCCAATGCCAGCCTATGATGTCCACCGTCAAGAAAATCCGCATCGAACAGGGATGGGACTTCCCTGGCTGTAATCGGCCCATACGCCAGCCGCTGGCCAGAATTCTCGACCTCGATCATGGGCTCGAGCCAATAGAGGCCCCGCGACCCGGTTCGCACGACTGTCAGAGAGCGCTGGCGCTTTGGTGCCTCGGCGAAAATTGCCTTGGCGACCTCATCGGCGCCCAGGGAACGTGCCCCGGAATCCGATGGAACGTAAACGCGCTCTGTCATCGATTATCCCCGTCCAGCATGGTAACCATCGCGTCGAACCGTTCAGGCGTGACTCGGCCCACCAGTTGACCATTGATGGTAACCGCCGGTGAACACGCGCAATTACCGAGGCAGTACACCGGCTCCAGCGAGAAAACCCCGTCGTTACTGGTCGAACCGAAATCACATCGCAATCGACGCTTGATGTGCTCTGCCAGCGCCACGCCACCCATCGCCTGGCACGATTCGGCACGGCAGACCTTGATTAGGTTGCGCCCTGGCGGTTCAGGACGAAAGTCATGGTAGAAGGTGAGGACGCCATGGACTTCGGCACGGCTGAGGTTGAGGATTTCAGCGAGTACGGGCACGCTGTCGCGCGGCACCCACCCAAGTTCGTCCTGGATTCGGCGGAGTATCGGCATTAGCGCTCCCGGCCGATCCTTGAGGGCGTGCGCAATCGACTCGACTAGCTTTCGGTCCCATGGATACTGATCATTCATAATTGATGTGCGGCCCCCGTGGCCCCGGTTCTGGATACTAAAAAGGGCGAGGCTGCGCAGTTGTTTCATCCCTCTTAATGAGCGTCGTCCATCGGGTTTGTGCCGTCAAGAGGCGTCTCCCAGCGGTGACGATAGGCAAGGTGTACCAGCAGGTTGGCCATCAGCTAAGCTGATCTTGCACGACAGCGCGGCTGATGCCGTAGGGAGGCGCGCGGAGCGAATTCATGGCCTGGGTTTATATAGAAAATTTAGACGACCATCTCGGCGATGAAGTCACGCTTAAGGGCTGGCTATACAACCGGCGCTCAAGCGGGCGAGTTCATTTTCTGCTGATCCGGGACGGCACCGGCATTTGCCAATGCGTCGCCTCGCAGGCCGACATCGGGCCGGAGGCCTTCGCACAAGCAGATCACCTCGCCCAGGAAACTTCGATAGAAGTCACCGGAACGGTGCGCGCGGACAAGCGCGCACCGGGTGGACGAGAACTTACCATCAAGAGCTTCGGTGTCCATGCTCCGTCCGCGGATTATCCGATCACACCCAAAGAGCACGGGGTGGCCTTCCTGCTCGACTTGCGCCATCTTTGGGTACGTTCGGCACGCCAGCATGCCATTCTGCGGGTGCGCAGCGAAGTCGAGGCAGCTTGCCGGGAGTTCTTTCATGAACGGGGCTTTGTGCTGTTTGACGCTCCAATACTGACACCTACCTCATGTGAAGGCACCACCAACCTGTTCGAAATTGACTATTTCGGCGAGCGCAAGGCCTATCTCACGCAAAGCGGCCAGCTTTATGCGGAGGCGGGCGCCCTGGCCTTTGGCAAGGTCTATTGCTTCGGTCCGACCTTTCGCGCGGAGAAGTCCAAGACCCGGCGTCACCTGACCGAGTTCTGGATGGTTGAGCCAGAGGTCGCGTATTTTACCCTCGACGAAGATATGCAACTGGCGGAGGATTTCGTCTCTTACATTCTCCACCGCGTCCTCGAGCGGCGCCGGGAAGACCTCATCACCCTAGAGCGGGACGTTGGCAAGCTGGAGCTCGCTGCAGCTAAACCTTATCCACGCATCACTTATGAGGAGGCGCTTGAGCGGCTCAAGGCAAAGGGCTTGGAGGTGAAATGGGGCGACGATCTGGGCGGCGATGAAGAGACCGCCTTGTCCACCGATTTCGCAACTCCGGTTTTGGTTCACCGCTATCCCAGTCAATGCAAGGCGTTCTATATGAAAAGGGATCCGGTCCGGCCGGATCTGGCCCTCTGTGTTGACATGCTTGCCCCTGAGGGTTACGGCGAGATCATCGGTGGCGGCCAGCGCGAAGACGATTACGAGCAACTCAAGCAGCGTATCGTCGAAAATGGACTGCCTCTGGAACCTTTCAACTGGTATCTCGATCTGCGCCGTTACGGCTCAGTGCCGCACGCCGGCTTCGGGATGGGAATTGAACGCATGACCGCGTGGTGCTGCGGTATTCATCACATCCGCGAAGCGATTCCGTTTCCGCGCATGATGGAGCGCCTGGAACCGTAGCGGTGACACAGGATGAATGACCAGGGCGCACTGAGCGGCTTGCGGGTGCTGGATCTGACGGATTTTCGCGCCCAGCTATGCGGCCGGTTGCTTGCGGATATGGGTGCGGACGTTATCAAAGTGGAGCCACCGGGCGGTGACTCTGCTCGCCGGATTGGCCCATTTGTCGATGACGCGCCTCATCCAGACCGCAGCCTGTTTTTCTGGTTCTACAATCTCAACAAGCGCTCAATAACGCTCGACATCACGCAAAGCCAGGGTGCAGAGATTCTGTTAGCGCTAGCGAAGTCAGCCGACCTGGTAATCGAAAGTTTCAAGCCGGATCACCTGCGGGAGCTTGGACTCGGTTGGGAAAAGCTGCACCGGGAAAATCCTGCCCTGATTCTGCTGTCGATCGCGCCGTTCGGCCAAACTGGTCCGTGGCGCAACTTTGAGGCCGACGACACGGTGCTGACAGCGCTATCGGGAATGCTCTATGTCAACGGGTCACCGCAGCAGAGACCGGTGAGGCCGCTCGGTTTGCAGGCATACCACAGTGCTGCCTATTACGCCTCGATCGGTGCAATGTGCGCGCTGTTCGCACGCGACCGTGATGGGTCGGGCCAATGGGTCGACGTCAGCATCCAAGAGGCGGCGACCGCCGCGCTCGAACATGTTGCAGGCAGCTACTTCGGCGAGGGACGAATCGAACCCAGGCGCGGCACGCTGCACTGGAGCCGCTACTTCCGCGTGGGTAAATGTCGTGACGGCTACATCATGCATTGCACGCTGGGCGACTGGACCTCGCTGGTCGAATGGCTGACTGCCGACGGCAAGAGCCAGGACCTGACCAAGCCAGAATGGCAAGACGTGGT
>JAMXLL010000013.1 GCA_024281015.1 Candidatus Binataceae bacterium | reverse complement strand
TAGATGCAGCTTGTAGCCGGATTCGCGTAATCTCTGGCGCAAAACTTTAACCTGTTGGCGATCAACTGGTGTTGTTGTTATTGCCGTAAACGTCTGCTCCGGACTCCGTGCGGCAGGCGTGCTGATCATCATGTCGGACGGCGTCAAAGCAGATTGTACTGACGGGTTTGCCGCCGCAGTCGTAGTATGCTGCAAGCCGCGTAGCCGTCGCTTGGCGAGCTCGGCAAAACGTCCGTTGGGGAACTTCTCCAGGTAGAACTTGAAAGACTCGGGATCGTTGCTGTTTTCAACTGCCACCCAATACATAAAGTCGTCATCTGTGTCGTGGCCCCTCGCTGCCGGCGCCGATGCCGGAGTTGCGACCGATGCTACGACTGGGGTGGGGGCGGGATTGACGAAGTAAAAGTCGCCCTCCAGCGACGACATGTAAATCCATGGGTCCTGCTTTCCGCCCGTTTGGTCGTCAACCACATTAGCCACACGGTTGAGCGCATGAACTATATCGATTCCCGGATCGTGAATCTCCTGAGCCAGGGCTGCGCTATACGGACTGTCGTCACCTTCGCCGTCGGCCGCGACCGCGCCCGGCTGTGCCGCGTATTGAATCAGGGTTCCTCTGGCCTGTTCCTGGATCGGCCCCAGACCGCTGCTAACGGCGCGGAATCGGTGGCCCCCAAACGGGTTGTTGTGGCAGGCGTCCAGAATTATGACATTCAAGCGCGCGCCACCATCGTTCATTACGTCCAGAACGGTCTGGATATCAACCATCTGAAAATCGACGTCTGACTGACGTCTCGGATTAGCCAAGGTTGGAAGCAGGTAATTGGACCCATTGAGTGCTATCCCATGGCCCGCGTAATAAAAGAGCGCCGCAGTGGCACCCTGGAGAGCGTTGCCGAAATCCTCGACAGCGTGATCGAACGTAGGCTTGTCGAGGTTTAGCTGCGGGCCCCCATCGACCAGCTCGAAGCCCACGCTCTTCAACGCCTTTGCGATCAGAACGGCGTCATGCCGCGGGTTCCTCAAAGAGGGGACGTAGCGATAATCGCTATTGCCGATAACCAATGCGATCCTGCGTCCGCGCAAGGTCGGCACAGCGCTCGCGCTGCCCTGGGAGGTCGCGGTATTGGCGGGGGTGGCGGGCGCGGAGCTATTAGGAGATGAGATGCCCTTGCAACCCGCAGCCGCCAGGAAGACTCCTACGGCAAGTGCAACAGTTTTGGTGATTAGCTTCTGACTCATGCTACATGGCTGATCACGCAACGATCTCCGAGCGTGGCCCTCCTCTTCCGTAGAACACTCACATAAACCTGGCAAACTCCGCCTCCGGTCAGTCGAACCCTTTCGGCGAGACATTGAACAGCATGGAACGTTCCTGATTATCCGGCCCTATTCGTGGCGGCCCGCTATAATAGCCGTTCTGAAAAACTGTGCATACGAGCGGCGGTTACTCGGCCACCAGCTCTGTACTGCCCGGATCCGTGAGCGCATTACGCGAGGTGGCCGCGTAACGTCCATTAAACGAAAGGCCTTATTGCACTGACGCGTCAGATTCTCTCTCAACCCGCCTCAACCCAAGGACGGGATCGACGCCTGGTCGCCATCATCCTTGGCTGATTCGGAATTAATCAACATGATCGGGTGCTACGCTCGCGATGCACTGCTGGATCAGACACTTAGCATCGTTGCATTAGGGCAGCCGTTTTTTCGGCTTAACTGCGGTAACATCGAGGGTACGCAAGTTGCTCCCGCTCCCGAGATGATGAGCTGATAGCAGCCGAAACGGGGTAGCGGATGAACGGTCGCGCCACGGGCTGGGGAGAGTCGCCCGAATTCTCGGGTTCTAAGCAAACGGCTACCTCGCGACGGTCTGGCGTCTGACGCGATCGCTGCATCTCGTGTCGCTCTGGTCATAGGCAACGGCAAATACCGGCACGTCCCAACTCGCCAATCCGTGCAATGACGCTCGCCTAGTCGCCAGGAATCTGGGTCGTGTGGGCTTTACGTTGGTCGGCGGTGACGCGCAGCTCGGCCTGGACAAGTCTGCGCTGGAGCGTGTTCTGGAGCATTTCTCTCAGCAATTGCAGGGAGCTTCAGTGGCATTGTTTTATTACGCGGGCCATGGCTTACAGGTCGGCGGCGAGAATTATCTGGTCCCTACATCTGCCAATCCCGCGCGACAGTCCGACGTGAAGCTCCAGATGATTGACGCCCAGGTAACTCTCGATGAGATGCAGGATTCGGGGTCGCGGCTAAACATTTTGATTCTCGACGCGTGCCGGAATAATCCGTTCGGCGGACGCGGATTACGCGCCGTCGGCGGCGGTCTCGCGCCAATGCAGGCGCCCGAAGGCACCTTAATCGCCTACGCCACTCAACCGGGTGCGGTGGCCAGCGATGGTAAGGGCTCGGACAGCGCCTACAGCTTGGCCCTAGGCCACGTCATGGTCAAACGGGGCATGGAGTTCCGCGAGGCGTTCAACCAGGTAGCGTTGGCGGTCAGCAGGGAAACTGGCGGTTCACAGCAGCCGTGGACAGCCAACTCACCGATTGACGGCTGCTTCTATTTCGCTGGGTCTCCTGCTGCGTTCCCTGGTCCAGTAGCCGTAGTCACACTCTGGACACGAGCATCTTTAGCGCCAGTCCCAACTCCTGTGCTCGAGGATGCGGAAATTCTATTTTGGCATTCTGTCGTGAGCAGCAAGGACCCGCGTGATTTCGCGGCCTACCTGAAACAATATCCCGCCGGACGGTTCGCAGCTCTGGCGCAGGCTCGGCTAGCCGAATTTGGTACCTCGAAGCCCGCCACCAGCTCAGCGCCCGAGGAAGACGAAATCGCCATCGAGAAACCCGAAAGGCATTCGCACTTAATGCATGCCTCGGCATTTCGCAGCCGGCCCTCCCGAGCTCCAGAGAGAGACGAAGAGCAGGTCGCATCGCTGGAGAGTCCGGTGCCGAGATCCCTACCTAATTCGCAACTAAGTCATAGCTTAACCGAGTACCTGCATCACCACCGGCTACCTTATGTAGACGCTCTGGTACTAGACGACAAGGGAGCGCCCAGTTCTGTTATGCTGTCAGGGCGGGTGCGCACTGAAACGGGCAAGCAGGACGCCGAATCGAAGGCTCGGAACTATCTCGATGATCCAGAAGTGAGTATCAGGAACCAGATAATACTTGATTCAGCACTAGCATCGAAGAGCAGTCGTATCGGCTCGCCAGTTCGGCAAGTTTCGAGCGAGGACACCGGAGGAACGCTGGCCGGACCTTGCTGCCTCCTGGCGTGCGAGCAAGCGTACAGCAGTTGCGCTTCTGCTTGTCAGGCCCAAACCAGCGCAGGATCGACCGTCGCGCAAGTCGGTAGCGTTGCAGCTTCGCTACTGGGGAGTTACGCCGCGCCTGCGTCGTTAATCGCAGGTTACCCCGGGACTGGCGCTGCTACCACCGGCTCGGGCCTGGTCGAGAGCCGTGCTCAAGCCTGCGTAAGCCGGTGTGCAGCCCAGGAATCGAGCTGTAGCCAAGAGTGCAATCCTGGATCAAGCCGATACCCAGCCGCTCCAAACTGAGCAGGGACGAGCCCAGATTCCGAGTGGGTCGGTTCGAAACCTCAAGAGCGTCTGAGGAGGAATCAGCGGGGAATCGCAAGTCACCAGATCGCGAGGCTGCGAAGGCAGCGCGCTTCAATCAGCTAATTGTGCAAAGTAAGCCTCAACACAAAGCGGCAGAATTTACGTAGAAACCAAACAGAGGAGGAAGTGATGGACGTCGCAAATGCATCGTTTGGCATAGCCGCATCGGTTGGCCTCAAGGGTGTGAACAGGCCCCCTGACGTCATAACTGTTCAAAAACTGCTCAATCGAAATCGCCATCGTGCTGAAAAAAGACTTGAAATAGGAGTTGATGGCGTTGTCGGACCAGTAACAATCGGAGCGATTAAGCTGTTCCAGCAGACAGTGGTCCATATGATTCAGCCCGATGGGCATATTGATCCGAACGGGCCGACGCTGGCGGCACTTAATGCATTTGTTGATGGACCAGGTTTACACCATCCAGAAAGGCCACGTGCACCAGCCAATTCCCCCTCGCTAATCCAACCTATATGCTTCCCCCTCCGAAAAACGGCCCGCTTTGAGCTACACGTACAGCCCCAATGTCGATCACCATCGCTATTTTGCCGCTAAAAACGAAGAGCGGCTCATATCGCGCGCACGCAGCATGTGATTTGATTGCCCCGATTGGAAGCGAAATATTGGCCATAGAAGACGGCGAGATAATCCAGAATTTCGACATTGTCTTTAGAAAACACGCCCGAGCCGGGATCATCAGCCGGCGAGTACATTGTCAACTGCGGAGGAGTATTCTTCGGTTTTAGGAGGAACGCCAGCGGGTACCGCTTCGCGTATATCGAGAACGCGAACGAGTGAACCGATCGTGCCATCACAGGGCAAGCACTTACTGTGTAAGAGCTACCTGGAAAGCAACGTTAATTTACATACGGTTGATGGATACGATGCTTAGCAAAGGAAAGTGGTAAATGGCCGGATGCGTGAACCCAGAACCAATCTGTCAGGTAACGAAATCTGTGAATATAAAAGACGGCACAAGTTGCTTGCAATCACCACCATTACCCGGTCTGATCAACCCTCCAAAGCGTCAGTCATACGAACTCGGGGCTACTTTCTGGCCGGTAGACAGTGCCTTAAACAATTTGGACGGTGATAAAATGCAGGTGCTTGCCTGGCTGCGCGCTTATCGTCCGGAAATTATTGCGGCCGAGCAGAAGTACCGGCTTGATCGTCGCGCCATAGCAGGAGCTATCGCCCGGGAGATGATGGAAATCCCAAGCCGGATCACCATGTGTACTCACAGTGGGTCGGCCCCGGCAAGGTGCATAGTCTTCAATGTCCTCGACCTCTCCGTCAATGGCGATATGCCTTTCACCCTTCAATACCGGAGCAGCTCAAGCCGAGAAGTATGGTTACCTGCCCAAACAAA
>JAMXLL010000012.1 GCA_024281015.1 Candidatus Binataceae bacterium | reverse complement strand
ACATCGCAGGTGCGATCGGCGGTGTATCATACTTGAGGCTGGGGTCGGGATCGTAGCCGCAGACCGCCATTATGCCTCCCATTGCCATTTGCGTGAGATCGGTCGATTTGAACATGCGGTATGGGCCCGATAGCCCGAAAGGAGTGATCGTGCAGACGATTAGTGACGGATTCTGTTGCGCCAACTCGCGCCATAAGGAAAGTCGCTGCTCGATCGTCTCAAACTCGCCAGCCAGCAGCACGATGTCAGTTTTGGCAGCCATTCGCGCCAAGAGCGGCGTCGCTGCCGAATGATCCGCATCTAGCACCGCACTTTTCTTGTTTAGATTGTAGCGCCAGAAGAAGAGGCTTTGTTCCGCATTGCCGCCGGCGAACGGTCCAATACGCCGTGAGGGCGAGCCTTCATGCGGCTCGATCTTGATCGCGTTAAGGCCAAAGCCCGCCAGTAACATTGCCGCGTAGTCACCCAGCTCGTTGCCGATTTCCAGCAAGACGAGTTCACTGAGCGAGGAGCCGAGACTGCTTGGGGTATTCAAATCACGTCCTCCTGCTTGAGCGCCTTCAATTCATCGCTACTCAATCCAAATAGCTGGCGGTAAACATAGTCGTTATCCTCGCCCAGCTTCGGCGAGGCCCTCCCTGTGAGCCCGCCCACGTCAGCGGGGGAACGCGACAGCTTTGCTGGAAAGCCCTCAACAGGCCAGGTGCCGATCTCGCTGTGCGGCAGGTCGACATAATAACCGCGCGCTTTGAGTTGGGGATCCTGGTCGAAGCGGTCAGGTGCCTTCTGGACCACCCCCGCTGGAATGCCGCGCGCCTGCAAGCGCATCATGAGGTCATAGCGGTCCTCGAGAATAGTGCAGGAAGTCAGCCGCCGGTCGAGTTCTCCTTCATGTGCCTTGCGCCCGGCGGCTTCGTCGAATCTCGCCTCGAGTGCCCAGCGCGGCGAGCCTAACTCTTCGACCAGCCCGCGCCACTGAACGTCGGATTGCACGGCAATGGCTATCCAGTTGTCCTCGCCCTTGCACCGGTAGGCGCCGTGCGGCGACCAGTCCAGGTACGGCATTCGATTTCCATAGCGTTGCGTCGGCTTGCTGGTGAGCTGGTGTTCCAGCAATGAACTGCCGGTAAGCATCAGGCCCGTCTCGGTCTGAGAAAGATCAATGTAAGCGCCGGCTCCGCTCTGTCGCTGGCGGTGCAAGGCAGTCATCATCAGCATGGCGCCGAAGTAACCGGGGGAATGGTCCAGGTATGAGTAACCCCATCCAGCCGGCGGATAGGGCTCTGACAGACCGGACATGTAGGTCAAGCCGGACATCGCCTGAGCAGTGGGACCATAGCTGACATAGTTGTTGTAGGTTCCGTATTTGCCCACCCCCGTTGTCTGCATATAGATGATCCGGGGATTCAACTTACGCAGTTCATCATAGCCCAGATTCCATTTGTCCATTTGTCCGGGGCTGAAATTTTCGCAGATGGCATTGGCCTCGCGGACCATCCGGCGAAGCAGGTCGCGCCCCTTGGGATGGTTCAGGTTCAGCGTGATGCCATATTTGCCGGGATTGGTATTGTTATAGTAACCGCCGCGATCGAAATTCCCTCGGATGCCGCGGCTCCGCGCTGCTCCCTGGCTGCGTCCGCCCTGCGGCGTCGCGTGATCAGGCGCGAAGGGTGCCATATAGCGGAGGAAGTCGACCGCCGCCGGGTGGCGCCATTCGATGCGAATTACCTGAGCCCCGAAGCTGGCGAGAATGCGGGTGGCTTGCGGGCCCACCTGCAGCCAGGTCAAATCGATGATTCTGACGTCCGACAGGGCCCATCGTTTGGAGTTATTATTCTCTGCCATTGATCTTCTCAGCGCTTGAGTCTGAACCAGTACAGCAATTCGGCGCTGCTCACGCCGGATCCGAGCCCTACGATTTCAGCAAATCGCGTGCAATCACCACCCGTTGGATTTGCGAGGTTCCCTCATAGATTTGCAAAAGTTTGGCATCACGCATCAGCTTCTCGACCGGATATTCTCTCATGTAGCCATAGCCCCCAAAAATCTGCACCGCGTCGGTGGTGATTTTCATAGAAGCGTCGGCGCTGAACAGTTTGGCATAGCTCGAGATCGCATTAGGAGTTTGGCCGCGATCGACGAGCCAGGCTGCCTTATACGTCAGGAGACGCATTGCTTCGATCTCAACTGCCATGTCGGCCATCATAAATTGGATTGCCTGGAAATTCGCGATCGGTTGGCCAAAGGCGCTGCGCTGACGTGAGTATTTAAGGCATTCATCGAGTGCCCGTTGCGAAATCCCGATCGCGATGGCACCAATTTCGGGGCGGCTGCGGTCGAAGGTCGCCATTGCGTGCTTGAAGCCATCGCCTTCCGCACCGACCAGGGCCTCAGCCGGGATCCGCACATCATCAAACGTGATCTCGCCGGTATCGGCAGCCCGCTGGCCCAGCTTGCCATGCATGCGGATGCGGCTGATGCCGTTGAGGGTGGCGGGGAATACAAAGCATGATATCCCCTTGTGCTTAAGCCGTTTATCACGGGTAGCGAAAGTGACCAGCCAGTCGGCGACTGAGCCGTTTGAGATAAAATGTTTCGTGCCATTGAGAATGAAGGAATCGCCATCGCGCCGGTAGGTGGTGCTGAGCGCGGCAACATCAGAACCGGCCCCGGGTTCGGTAATAGCGAACGCGCAGAAGGTCAGCTTCTCAAGCATCGGCGATAGATAAGCGTGCTGCTGCTGCGGGTTGCCGGCTATCGCGATCGGTAAGGTCCCCAGTTCATTGGCGCCGACAAAGTTCGCGATCCCGGCGCAGCCATAGTTCAGTCCTTCCAGAATCAGGCTCGAATCGAGCACGCCTAGCCCCGCTCCGCCCAAGCTGGCGGGCACGCCAAGGTTCATCAGTCCTGCCGCAAAGGCTTTCTCGCAGACTTCACGCGGGAAGATTTCCCCTTCGTCGTACTCTCGCGCCCGCGGGATTATCTCCTGTTCACTGAATCGGCGCGCCAGTCCCTTCAATTGTTGTTGCTGCTCGGTCAGATCAAAGCCGATCATTGGCGATATTCCTCCCGCACACAGGGTGA
>JAMXLL010000011.1 GCA_024281015.1 Candidatus Binataceae bacterium | reverse complement strand
GGCGCTAGCTGCTTCAACGACATGGGCGAAGGGCTATCAGTGCGTGCCTTGAAGATACCGCCTTCAAATTCAATTTCGTCGACCGGCCTTTCCCAAAGTTTTGCCACCCGCTCCTTCAGTTGGCGTGCGGCATCGTGAGCCGCGTCATAAACTGCAAGCCCGGTTGCCAGGGCAATGCGGCTGCCGCCCGTAACATCCGTATGGCCACTTGCATCCGTATCCGCAACCAACGGTCTCACGTCATCCGGACCGAGTCCCAATACTTCAGCTGCTACCATCGCCATGGCAGCCCGGGTGCCGCCGATATCAACGGAACCGGTTACGACACTTACAGTGCCATCGGTATGAACGTTTACGGTAGCGGAGGACTGCAGTCCGCCATTGAACCAAAAGCCCGAAGCAACGCCGCGACCGCGATATTTGCCGGTTAAAGCGGACCGATAATGATCGCTATTCCTGAGTGCTTCAACCGTTTCGATAAACCCTATTTTTTTGAAAGGAGGTCCTGCCGGTTGGGGCGTGCCTTCATGCGATGCATTGCGCAGGCGCAACTCAAGCGGGTCGATCGAACATTTTTCGGCTAGTTCATCGAGAACGGTCTCACAGGCGAACGCCGAGGCCGGAGAACCCGGTGCCCGGTATGCGGCTACCTTGGGTCGATTCACGACTACGTCGTACGAATCGATCTTTAAATTGTCGATATTGTAGGGACCCATAGTAGTCATGGCGCCCGGTGCGAACGGCGAGCCCGGAAAAGCCCCGGCCTCATACGCCATCCACACCTCTGCCGCGGTTATCTTGCCTTCGCGAGTGGCGCCCATTTTGATCCGCATCTTAGTGCCGGAGGTGGGGCCCGTCGCACGCAAGACTTCCCCGCGCGTCATTGTCAATTTGACCGGCCGTCCAGACTTCTTGGAGAGCAGCACCGCCAGCGGTTCGAGGTAGATTGTCGTCTTGCCGCCAAAGCCGCCCCCGATCTCAGCCGGCACGACTCGAATCAGTCCTTCGGAAACACACAACATGCTCGCGGTCAATGTGCGGACGTTGAAAGAACCCTGAGTCGAACAATAGATGGTGATGTGGCCATCAGCGCTATAGGTTGCCAGCGCATTCTGCGGTTCAATATAGCCTTGGTGCACCGTCGAGGTGGTGTATTCCCGCTCCACGACGAAATCGGCAGCCTTGAATCCAGCATCCAGATCTCCGCGCTGAAACTGGATATGAGAGGCGACGTTGGTGGGGCGATCGGGACCCTCGGGCGAGCCTGGATCGGTACGGTGCGCGATGAACCTGCTACGCAATTCCGGCAATAGAACGGGTGCGTCTGGCTTCATCGCATCCTCAGCCGTCATCACCGGAGGCAGCACTTCGTATTCTACCTCGATCAGCTCCAGGGCTTCTTCCGCCACATGCCTGCTGGTCGCAGCGACCGCGGCGACCGGATGGCCGTCGTAGAGCACTTTGTCTCGCGCCATTACGTTGAGCGACAAATAGTGGGTGTTGACTACGAGTTCACCTACCTGCGCCATTACACCCTTCACTTCGGGGAAATCGGCGCCGGTGATGACCGCGTGGACGCCGGGATGATTTAGCGCCTTGTCGACATTTATTGATTTGATATTGGCGTGCGCGTGGGGGCTGCGCAGTACTTTTCCATGCAGCATCCCGGGCATGGAATAATCGCCGCCATAGAGGGCTTGGCCCGTTACTTTCTCGAGTCCGTCGTGCCGGATGGGGCGAGTGCCAATGACCCTGAAATTGCCATCTCTAGAACCGTTGGAGACCGCCATGGAAACACCTCAGAGGAGCTATGTTAGAGAAAAACGAAGAAGTGACTGAGCGCAGGCCGGCTCATCGCGAATCTTCCCCCTGGCTTAACCGCCGCCGAGCGCGGGCAGAAAGAAGACCTCGCTGTCTTCGCCGACCGGTTCAAGCACCCCACCGGTGCCCATCTCGCCATCGATGGATACCGCAATCGACGGTTTCACGTCGCCGTCCTGGAGAAGTTGCTCACCAAGCCCGGGAAATTGCCGTTCGAGGTCTTCGATCAAGCGGCCGACGTTGCGACCACTCGCACTTACCCGGTCCTTGCCTCCAGTCAGCTTGCGCAATTGAGCAGGGATAACAATAGTAGCCATGATCGAAAACAGGCCAGGCGGCAAAAGCCTGGCCTGCTTGCATTGCCCCTTTTTAGCGACCTGCTGCGGCAGCCTGAGCCTCGGCTCCGCCACGTTTGCCCAGCAGCGCCTTGAGCAGCCGCGGTGGCGACATCGGCAGCTCCGTCATTCTCACACCTACCGCGTGGGCAATCGCGTTGGCGACTGCGGCTGGCGGCGGCACAATTGAGACTTCACCTACGCCGCGGATGCCGAGTGGATGACCGGGCGTTGGCACTTCAACGATGCACGTTTCAATCAGCGGCAGGTCAAGGCATGTCGGCATACGGTAATCGAGGAGACCCGTGTTGCGGAGAATCCCCTTGTCGTCGTAAAAATACTCCTCATTGAGCGCCCAGCCGATGCCCTGGGCAGTTCCGCCCTGCAGTTGACCCTCGACGTAACTCGGGTGAATTGCTTTGCCGACGTCCTGCGCCACGGTCGCGCGCAGAATGTCAACCTTCCCCGTGTCCGGATCGACTTCGACGTCGATCAATGTGGCAGCGAAGGCCGGACCGACACCCCGTGCATTAACCGTAGCCCGCCCGGAAATCGGCCCCCCAGTCCTCGCGAGACGGCCCGCGAGTTCCTTCACCGTCATCGGCTTAATGCCATCGCCTTGGGCGGTGAACTGGCCATTGGCGAATGCGACATCTTCGGGTTTCTTTTCCCAGAGCCGCGCCGCGCGCTCCTTGAGCTGACGGACCGCATCCTGGGCTGCCTCATAGACCGCCCATCCCGTCGCAAAAGCAGTACGGCTACCGCCCGTCACGTCAGTGTGGCCAATCGAATCGGTGTCAGTCACCAACGGTCGCACGTCGTTGACGTCGAGCCCTAATACCTCGGCTGCGATCATAGCCTGGGCGGCGCGAGTGCCGCCGATATCGACTGAGCCGATTACCAGGCTGGCGGTTCCATCGGTATGAATATTCACTATCGCAGATGACTGCAGGCCAACGTTGAACCAGAACCCTGAAGCCATCCCGCGTCCTCGGTTGCGGCCCTCGAGCTTTGACTTGTAATGGGGACTGTTTTTGATGGCTTCAACCGTTTCAATGAAGCCGATTCGACGGTAGGGAGGTCCTGCGGTCTGCGCTGTTCCTTCTTTGGCGCCATTCATGATACGGAAATCGCATGGGTCAATTCCGCATTTGTCAGCCAGCTCGTCGATGACCGTTTCTGACGCCATCGCGGCGTTGCTGGCGCCAGGCGCGCGGTAAGCCGCGGTCTTGGGCCGATTCACTACAACATCGTACGCGTCGATCAGGAGGTTGGGGATATTGTAAGGCGCCACGATTGTCATCGCACCAGCGCCTACCGGCGACCCCGGGAACGCGCCCGCCTCGTATGCCATCCAGATTTGCGCCGCGACCAACTTGCCATCCTTCGCGCATCCTATTTTGCAACGGATGGTCGAACCGGAGGTGGGGCCCGTGGCCCGCAACACCTCGGCCCGGTTCATGGTCAGTTTGACCGGGTGACCGGTCTTTTTCGAGAGCATCACCGAAAGCGGCTCAAGATAAATAGTGGTCTTGCCGCCAAAGCCGCCGCCAATTTCGGCGGGAACCACCTTTAGATTGCCTTCCGGCATCCCGAGCACGGCGGCCGACAGCGAACGCACTACAAAGCTGCCCTGGGTTGAGCAGTAAATTGTGGCATGGCCATCGGCATTGTAGATGCCTACGGCGTTATGGGGCTCGATGTAGCCTTGATGGACCATCGCCGTCTGGAACTCGCGCTCGACGACGTAGTCCGCCTCTTTAAAGCCTTCGTTGATGTCGCCTCGCTTGAATTGCAGATGAGTCGCGACATTGGTTTGCTTCTCAGGACCCTCATCCTTATTGCGCAGCCCAGGAAGCAGAATGGGCGCGCCGGGCTTCATGGCATCCTCCACCGACATCACCGGCGGCAGGACTTCATAGTCAACTTCGATCAGCCGCAAAGCCTCTTCGGCAATATGCGGGCTGGTAGCGGCCACCGCCGCAACCGCATGACCGTCGTAAAGCACCTTGCCGCGAGCGAGGATGTTGGCGGAGAGCTGGCTCATATTAATAGCCATCTCGCCTGCCTGTTCAGTTTTGTCGGCCAACGCCGGCAGGTCGTCGGCAGTGATGACAGCCCTGACCCCGGGCAGGGCCGCAGCCTTATCGGTTTTGATAGATTTGATGTTGGCGTGCGCGTATGGGCTCCGGAGAACCTTGCCGAAGAGCATGCCGGGAAAGTTGTAGTCCGCTCCATATTTTGCGCGGCCCGTAACCTTATCGACACCATCATGGCGAACGGGGCGCGTGCCGATCACCCTGTAGCCCTGGCCATTTGCTGAAGCTGCCATTTACTTGACCTCTTCTCCCTGCAGGAACTTGTCTGTCGCTTCTGAAGCCGAGGGACCGCTGCCCAGCTGTGCCCCACGACGTTGGCCGGCAGCGAGCGTCTGCGCGGCGTCGGCCACCGCCCTTACTATTTTGTCATAACCGGTGCAGCGGCAAAGATTTCCAGCTAACGCATAGCGAATTTCACCCTCGTTCGGTCTTGGATTGCGGTCCAGCAAAGCTTTGGCTGACATTAGAAAGCCTGGGGTGCAAATTCCGCATTGCAGACTGGCGTGCTCCAGAAATTTTTGTTGGAGAACGTGCAGGTTGTCGGGCTGCGCCAAGCCTTCCACGGTTTGAATGGTCTTGCCTTGCGCCTCAACACCCAGCATCAGGCAAGAGCACAATGGGCGGCCGTCCACGATTACCGTGCATGCCCCGCAGTCGCCAGTGAGACAACCCTCTTTACTGCCAGTCAGCTCAAGGACGTCGCGAAGAGATTCAAGCAAGCTCTGGCGCGGTTCGCATAGGAACTCGGTGGGTTCGCCATTGATAGTTGCTTCGACTACTACTTTTTTTGCCATGTTGATCGCCAATTGAACTCGATTAGAAATTGTCCCAGATCGAAATTATTGATTACAACTCAGCGGCTGGTTGAGCCGGTGCGGGCGCGCTCGATGGCTTTGGCCAGCACGCGCCGCGTCAATACCCCCGTGACATGGCGGCGAAACTCGGCAGTACCCCGCATATCGTCTATCGGTGAAGCTGCGGCAATTGCCAATTGCGCAGCCCGTTCGATGGCGTCATCATTGATGCGCTTGCCTACCACCGCTTGTGAAGCTTCGCGGGCGAAGATCGGGGTCGGTCCGACTGCGCCGAGGCCGATCCGTGCCTCGCTGACCCGGTCGTCATTCAAGTCAAGTGTGACCGAGGCGCCAACACCTACTACCGCAATGTCCATCTCGTTACGCGGAATAAATCGCAGATAGGCGTCGCTGGAATTTCGGGCCGGCGACGGAATCTGAAATTCCACCAGCAGCTCGCCGGGTTGCAGGACAGTGCGTCCGGGCGCGGTGCAAAAATCCTCGACCGGTACCACACGTTCTCCGCCTGGGCCTACCACCCGGCATTTCGCCCCTAGTGCGATCAGTGCTGGGGTGGTATCTGCCGCTGGCGAGCCGTTGCAGAGATTGCCGCCTACAGACGCACGACTTTGAATCTGAAGGGAACCGATGAGATGCGCCGCTTCGGTTAGACCCGGATAATATTTGCGCATATCACCATTTTCGTAGACCTCAATGCAGGGAACGGCCGCGCCCAATCGCAAACCATGCTGCATTGAGAACTCAATGCGGCGCAGGTCCCGAATATTCTTCAGATCAACTACATATTCAGGTCGCCGCACACCGGCGCGCAATTGGATAATCAGGTCGGTGCCGCCGCACAATGGCCGCGCTTGCTCACCGTGCGCCGCGAGCAATTTAACCGCTTCGTCAACTGTTTTCGGTGACTCGTAATTAATGGCGTGCAAGGCCCACAATCCTCCCGGGCCGGGCGGTTATCGCTCCCGTCCCTCAGTTTCGGTCGTTCAATCTAGCGCAAAAATCCTCAAGAAAACCACCCTGATGAGCTGGAGTAGAGCATTGATGAAAGGCAAGGAGCCAGCCCCGCTGCCTGGGCGATGCGGTGCAGGGCTGGTTCAAGTCGCTGATGTTCCGGCTTTTCTCCAGTTACTCGATGAATCCTAATCGGGCAAGGATTTCAGCCGCGGTGCGAGCCAGAATTGGCGGCTGCTTGCCCATGCTCTCGAATCGCGGATCTGTTGTCTGGCCGCGTACGAATCGAACGTAGATCTGTTGTACCACTGTCGCGGTCTTCCACAGCGCCCACGCTCGATAAAAATCGATATTGCTCACGTCGCGGCTGGTGCGTTGCGCATAGCGGCCAACCAATTCGTCGCGTGTGAAAAAGCCGGGGCTCGTTGTGTGTGCATATCCTTCGCTTAGTCCGATCAAGTCAGGGGAATCCGTGGCTTCCCGCCAATAGTTGAGTGCGATTCCCAAATCCACCATCGGATCGCCCAGCGTGGACATCTCCCAATCGAACACTCCGGCTACCCGCCCCGAATTGTTAGGAGCGAACATCACGTTGTGGAGATAAAAATCATTGTGTAACAAGACGGGCTTTTGCGCTGGAGGGATGTGGTCGAGAAACCAGGCCCCCAGCTTATTCATCAGCGGTACTTCACTAGTCTTTGCCTTCTCCCACCGATCCATCCAGCCTGCAATCTGGCGGCGGACAAACCCGTCGGGACGCCCGAGCCCTGCCAAACCAATCCCTTCATAATCGACTTTATGGAGCCCGGCGAGCGCGTCGACGAAGCCCTCGGACATGCGCTGAAAGGTAACCGGAGTACTAGAGATGCCTGCTGGCATGGGGCGGCGATTGGGGATCACGAAACCTCGCCGGCGTTCCATTACAAAGAACGGAGCGCCTATGATCGCTGCGTCGTCGGAGAAGAGAATGGCGCGAGGCGCCTCGGGGAAGCTCTCCCACAACCGCGATAATACGCGGTACTCGCGCGCCATATCATGCCCGCCTGCGGGCAATGGTCCAAATGGCGGGCGTCTGACTACCCATTCATGATCGTCGCCGAAGCGAAGGAGGTAAGTTAGATTTGAGTGACCACCGTGAAATTGCTTGACACTGAGCGGCCGATCGGCGCCAGGCACTTCGTGAGCACGCAGGTAGGCAACCAGCTTCGGCCAATCCAGTTGTTCCTCGTCGCGAACCTCGCCGTATTCAGGAAGCGGCTGGTCCTTATCTTCGATTTCTTCGTGTGCCATCGCGGAACCCGAAAGTAGCCTGTCTTTCCCTCTTCCTGCAGTGGGCGGTGGGGCAGAGATGAGGCGGTGTTGAAACAGAAGTCACTTCCATTTGCGGCATTCGCGGCGCGAGATCGTCATGCGATGAACTTCGTCAGGCCCATCAACGATTCGCATCGAACGGTTCTCGCGCCAGAAACGCGCAATCGGAGTGTCGTCGCTCATGCCCATCGCGCCATGCAACTGGATCGCGCGGTCCAGCACATTCATCACCATATTCGCCGCCATGACCTTGATCTCGGCAATTTCCTGGCGCGCCGCGCGCTTGCCGACCGTGTCAATCATCCACGCCGCGTTCATCACCAGCAGCCGGGTTGCATCGATCTCGATTCTTGAATCGGCGATCCATTGTTGGACATTGGCTTTGTCGGCCAGATAACTGCCATGGGTGAAACGAGTGTTGGCCCGCTTGCACATCAATTCCAGTGCGCGCTCGGCGACCCCGATATTCCGCATGCAATGATGAATACGACCGGGGCCTAGACGTGCTTGCGCGATCGCAAACCCGTCGCCTTCGCGCCCCAGCAAATTGGCGGCTGGGACTCGGCAATCCTGGTAGACGATTTCACAATGGCCGCCGCCGCCCACATGGCCCATCACAGGAACTGGCCGGACAAGGTTAAACCCGGGCGTATCAGTTGGCACTATCAACATGCTGGCGCGGCGATGGGGCTCGGCTTGCGGATCCGTCACCACCATCGCAATGGCGAAAGCCGAACCTATCGCATTGGAAGTGAACCACTTATGGCCATTGATTCGGTAATCGTCTCCGTCACGGACGGCCCGGGTCGCCAGTTGGGTCGGATCGGAACCGGCGGTTTCCGGCTCCGTCATTGAAAAACAGGTCCGCATTTCGCCGTCAAGGCAGGGTTGCAGCCATTGCCGTTTCTGCTCCTGAGTGGCGAATTCCGCGAGGATCTCCATGTTGCCAGTATCGGGCGCCATACAGTTGAAGGCGCGCGCGCCAATTGGGCTACGGCCCATGATCTCGCACAATGGAGCATATTCGGCGACCTTCAGCCCGTTAGCATGTTCGCCGTCGGGTAAAAACAAGTTCCACAACCCGCTTGCCTTGGCCTTCTTGCGCACGTCTTTGAGAACCTGCGGCTCGGCGTGCTCATGGCCGGGCTGGTTCATCTCCTCTTCAACCTTTTTTTCTATCGGGTAAACGTACTCGTTCATGAAGTCGGAGACTCGCCGCTGCAGATCCTTAACCTTGGCCGAAAGTTCAAAATCCATGTGCTTCCCCGTAGCTCCGGTTATAGAGGGGCCGCTGCCCAACCCCAGCTCACTTCATAGTCCAGCTTGAAGACACAGGAAAGTCCTGCGCCGATAATCTAGATTTCGCGGAAGACATTGATTCTGCTATTGCGGCCCATTGCGATTTGTTAAAGCTTGAGGAGCGCAGGCCAGAATGGGTCTTCATCCGGAGGCGAACCAAGTGGAACTGAAAAAACCCCAGGTCGACGTCGGTATCTTCACACGTCAGCTCGAAGCGATGCAGGCATTCTATAGTGAAAGGCTCGGCCTCGAGTTCGAGTCAGTACTCCCCGTCGGCGGTGGCTTCCGCCAATATCGCTATATGTGTAACGGTTCGGTGATCAAGCTGATGCATTCACGCGAACCGCTCCGAGCGCGCCGTCCGGGTGGCTATGAAACTCTAATGATCGCCTCAACGAAAGTCACTAATAGCGAAGCACTGGCCGATCCCGATGACAACACCATCGAATTGGTGCCGCCGGGGCGCGACGATGTCACTCAAATGGAGATTCGGGTCGGTGTTAGAGATGTCGAGGCTTTCGGGGCCTTCTACACCAGCGCATTTGGCGCCATAGATATCGGGCATAGCCGTTACAGAATCGGCGAAACCATTTTCGGCGTCTATCACGAACCGGAAATCCATCCACCGAAATTGACGGCCTACGGTAATCCGCTGGAGGTGGTGAATGCGATGGCGGAACTGGGGATTCAGTACGTGACCTTGCAGGTCCTCAACTGCGATGCAGCCTTTAACGCGCTGACGAGAGCGGGGGCCGCCGCCGCCGTCGCCCCCTCTACTTTTGGCACGGTCGCAAGGATTAGCTTCGTGCGCGACCCCGACGGCAACTTCATCGAACTGTCGCAACGCCCGCCCTCGTGACAATCCGGTTAGCGGGCGAACTGCATTATCCTCCCGGCTCGCTTAGAGCAGCCCGAGTATTTTGCGGGTTTCCGTCGGGGTGGCGGTTTCGCGGCCCATTTCATGCCCGATCTGTGCGATACGCTCGACCAAATCCGCGTTTCGCGGGGTGCCCAGCTCGAGATATGGGTAATCGCCCAATCCGATAGCGATATGACCACCGCGCTCGATCGTCGCGCCTACCATCGGAAACAAATTGCCACCGACGCACATCACTGACCAACGAAGCTGTAGTTCCGGTGGAATAAAGTCGGCCATCGCCTCCATCCCGCGGACTGTTCCGGGATTTCCCGCAAACAGGCCCGCCTCGCTCAGCACGATTCCCCCGTAAAGCGGCTGTGGCAGCAGGCCGGCCTCGACAAAGGCCGCGCTAAGGCGAATCGATCCTACATTCCATAATGCGACATATGGGCGTACTCCCGCGCCGCGGATGGTTTCGGCGAAGTAGCGCAGCGTTTTGGTCGGGTTCATGTAGACGACGTCATCGGTCAAAAAACGCCGCTTACCCGAGTCGTAGATATCAACGTTGCTCGTGGTCATATCTATCGGGGCAAAGTCCGGAAATGTAGCACGGTCCTGAGCCATGTCGATGATGTGGCTCATGCGCGCTTCCGGCGACGGCAGCGTCCAGGCTCCTAGGGTCGGCATTACAATCAAATCGCTTTTGTCGTGAATACGCTGTGCGGTATCGGCATAGTGTTCGCTCAAGGATGAGGGCGAGCCGCTGCGCGGGTCGCGCGCATGATAATGGATGATCGCAGCGCCCTGCCGCCAGCAGCGTAGCGCTTCGTCGCAAATCTCTTCCGGGCTGAAGGGCACATTGGGGTTGTATTTGCGCGATGCGTACTCGTTAATCCGCACCTCGATTATCAGCTTCTCCATCGAAATCTCCTGGCCATGCTCGTCGTGGAGGATGCAGCCGCTCCTCGATGCCGGAGCGTTCGGACCCCGTTTAGGTTAATATTCGCCGTCTTGCAAACCACTTTCATCGAAGGGGACGTCAAATGTCCAAGCCGCTCAAAGGGATTAAGATTATCGAGATCGCCCAGGAAATACAGGGACCCCTGGCGACGCTGTTCCTGGCAGACCTTGGCGCTGAGGTTACGAAGGTCGAGAATCGCCAAAATGGTGACGTTAGCCGCTACCTGCTGGCCAGGCTGATCGGTGGATCAAGGGTCCGCAACGCGAATGTTTCCCACTATTTCTATGCCATGAATCGGGGAAAACGCAGCATCACCGCCGATTTGAAAAGCAGCGAAGGTGTAGAGATCGTTCGCAGGATGGCGAAGACCTACGACGTTCTGCTGACAAACTACCGGCCTGGTGTGCTCGAACGGCTGGGACTGGGCTTCGAGGATCTATCCCTGATTAACCCCCGCATTATCTTTGGCCAGGCCAGTTCATGGGGACCGCAGGGTCCGTGGCGGGCGCGTCCGAGCCGCGATACTCTGGCGCAGGCCGCAAGCGGCCTCATGTCCAAAAGCGGCATGCCCACTGATAACCCGTTGCCCGCCGGAGCTTTGATCGCCGATCAGGCGGGTGCATTCACGATGGCGGGGGGAGTACTAGCCGCCTTGTTTGCACGTGAACGCACGGGCCAGGGGCAGCGCGTCGATGCGTCTATCTATGGCACAATGATCGCCGCGCAAAGCTTCGAACTAAACTACACGGGTTTGACAGGCGACGAGCCGAAGCGTGCCGGCCGCGGTCATCCGTTCCTACAGGGTCTCATTGGTTCTTTCCGCACGAGCGACAGTTACATTTGCTTGATTGGCGTCGACGATAAACGCTGGCCGCGTTTTTGTGAGATCATGGGAATCCGCCATCTCCAGGACGATCCGGAGTGTGACAATGTGACCCGTCATTTTCACGGAACCAAGATTGCCTCGATCCTCGATGAGATCTTCCCGAGCAAGACTACCGCTGAATGGCTGGAATTACTGAACGGCGCTGACATTCTGGCCACCGATGTCGCTGATTATCGCCAGGTGCTCGGCAGCGAGCAGGCGAAAACCAATGGTTATGTGATGGCGATGGAGCACCCGGTGGCCGGGAGAATCAGCGTGACAGGATGTCCCGTGACACTTAATGGTGAAGTCACGCATGATGCGATCCCCGCCCCGGAGCTTGGCCAACACACCGAGGAGGTACTGCTGGAATTGGGGTATAGCTGGGAGCAAATCGCCGCACTGCGTGAGAACCATGTGATCTAGTGCCAGGTGCCGTACGCAGGCACGCTAACTGGTCGAGGTTTTTTTCGTTTGCGGCTCAAGCGCCGAGGCTTTAGCTTGTTGCTTGCGGGCGGGTTCGCTAACAAGTCACACGCGCTCGCTTGGAGGAACTGCGATGCGACTTGGACTCGTCACCGGATATTCCGGTCCGCGCATGCAAAGCACCATCGATCTGATTCTCGAAGCCGAGCGGCTCGGCTTTGATTCGGTGTGGTCGGGAGAGGCTTACGGTTCGGACGTAATCACATTTCTCGCCTATGTCGGCGCGCGTACATCAAAGATCAAGCTGGGCGCCGGAATTATGCAGATGCATGCGCGAACGCCGGCAATGACCGCAATGACCGCCATGACACTCGACGGCCTGACCAACGGGCGCTTCATCATCGGCCTTGGTCCCTCCAATCCCCAGGTGGTCGAGGGATGGCACGGTGTGCCATACGGCAAACCCTTGCAGCGCTATCGTGAGTACATCGCTATCCTGCGCAAAATCCTGGGCCGCGAAGCTCCCCTGGAGTTCGATGGTCGGGAGTACCAGGTCCCCTACCGCGGCCCAGGTGCGACAGGGTTGGGCAAGCCACTGAAGAGCATTCTGCACGGCCGTCCGGACATCAAGATTTACACGGCCTCGATTGGTCCGAAAGGTATCGAACTCGCCGCCGAACTGGCCGACGGATTGCTGCCGGTATGGATGAGCCCGGATTGGTACGAGCAACTGTACAAGCCGCATCTCGAGGCAGGCTTCGCCAAAGCTGGACCCGCCAAGAGCCGCGAGCATTTTGATTTAGCGCCGTTCGTAACCTGCGTGCTCGGCACCGACCTCAACAAATGTCGCGAGCCGATCAAGGCAAATCTGGCCCTATATATTGGTGGTATGGGTGCACGCAGCAAGAATTTCTACAACAGCTACGTTCGCCAATTTGGTTACGAAGAACTGGCCGGCCGCCTCCAGGATCTCTACTTGTCCGGAAAAAAGAATGAGGCGCAAGCTGCAGTGCCCGATCAATTGGTAGATGCCGTGGCGCTGGTCGGACCCAAGGAGCGGATTCGTGATCAATTAGCTCGCTGGAAATCATCGCCGATCAACACGCTGCTTATTGGCACGAGCCAACCCGAAGCACTCAGGGTAATCGCAGAACTGTGCAGCTAGGGAGTGAGCCTCAACCGGAGGGTTTGCTCGCGGACTGAGAAACTGTGACGCGAATACTACAGACTGCCCCACAGCATCAGCAGCTCTCACGAGCTTAGCAGGCACAAGCGCCTACGCTGCGCTTGTGCCGCAACCAAGTGGCCCATGGGCGGCTGCCCGCGCTATGTCACTTCGATGATCTGGTCGAAGCTCAATTTCCGAGTAAGCGCATGCCCGAGCCGGTCGAGCAAAACGAACTCAAGGCTATCGCCTTGCCGTTTCTTGTCCAACCGCAACGCGCTGATGAACTCGCCGCTGAGCCATCCTTTCGGTAACTCGGTTCCCAGCCCCGCCGCGGTCAGCAATCGTCTCAACCGCTCGGCGTCCTCCAGCCTCAGTCCGCAATGGCGCGTTGAAAGACGTGCCGCCGCGGACATCCCGATCGCGACCGCTTCGCCGTGGAGATAATTGCCGAAGGACGTCGAGGCCTCTAGCGCGTGCCCCAGGGTATGCCCGAAATTAAGAATCTTGCGCAGGCCGCCTTCGCGCTCGTCACGGGATACAACAACCGCCTTATGCCGCAATGAACGCTCCACCAACTCGCTGAGCGGATCGAGATCGCGAGCTAAGATCGCCGGCATCTGCTCTTCAAGCCATTCGATGAGCGGGGCGTCCATAATCGCACCGTATTTGATCACCTCGGCCAGCCCCTCGCGAAACTCGCGTTCCGGCAAACTCGCAAGCATTACGACGTCGACGAGGACAAGCCGGGGCTGGTAAAAGGCGCCGATCAGATTTTTTGCCCGGTCGAGATTGACCGCGGTTTTACCGCCGAGCGCCGAGTCGACCTGAGCAACCATCGACGTCGGCATCTGCACCAAAGGCAATCCGCGCAGATAGGTAGCGGCGGCGAATCCGGCAAGGTCACCTACTACTCCGCCGCCCAGCGCAAAGATTGCGCTGTCCCGATCCAGTTCGGTGTCAGCCAGCCGGTGATATACCCAATCGAGCGTCGCCAGTGATTTGCTAACCTCGCCAGGCGCGATTTCGACCAGTTGCGGGCGAAAGCCGTGGTCCTGCAGATTCTTGAGTACCGGCGTCGCGTAGAGCCGGCCGACATTAGCGTCAGTGATTACAGCGCAACGGCCGGCTGACAGGCCGGCGTCGCGTGCGCTTTCACCTATATCCTCCAGGAGACCGCGACCGACCTGCACTGGATACGAATTACGTCCGAGTTCTACAAGGAATTGTGCGCTTTTCATGATTGTGGCAGTGCTTCCGTCAGACACTTGCAGCAAGCAGCGGGTACCGCGCCGTCATCCCTTCAAGAATCGCTTCGACTACCTGCTCAATGCTGCGTTCTGACGTATCGATCGTAAGCGCTGCACGAGCGTAAGCTTCACGGCGGGACTCCATCAACTCGGCGATCCGTTGCTTTACAGGCCCAGAGCCGCGCGACAGCATTGGACGCGCCTTGACGCCGGTGGCTATCCGTCGCGCAATTACATCGGGGCGAGCACTGAGGCAGACGATTACGCCACATTCGCTCAAAATAGCGTAATTCTGCGGGTCAATTATCGCGCCTCCGCCGGTCGCGATAACGGCCGGCCGAGGATAACCGCATTGCGCACAACGGCGGCGGTCCGCACTGATTTCCGCAATCAGGCTACGTTCCAGCGCCCGGAAATGCGCCTCACCGGAGTCATGAAAGATTTGATGAATCGGTTTTCGCGCCCGTGCACTGATCACAGCATCGCAGTCGATCAGGCGCCATCCCAGCCGCCGCGCCAAGTGGCGAGCCACCGTGCTTTTGCCGGTCGCCATGAAGCCGGTCAGGATGACCTTTTTCATCGACGCTCTAGCCCGCTCGGCTACCTGCGATACCTTCGTTGAACATCGTCTCAATAATTGTGCAGTTGTTCGATATAGCCACGGTAATTACGCGCGATCTCGGTAAATGAATCCCCGCCGAATTTTTCCAGGAAGGCGTTAGCGATTTCGAAAGCAACGACCGATTCTGCAATAACCGCGGCGGCAGGAATTGCACAGACGTCCGAGCGCTCTATCGTCGCGATTGCCTCGGCCTTGGTCTTAATGTCCGCTGAGCGCAGCGGCCGCATCAGGGTCGATAGCGGCTTGAAGGCGATGCGGACGCGAAGTGGCTCGCCAGTGCTGATGCCACCCTCTGTGCCGCCCGAGTTGTTGGAATGCCGGGTAAAGCGTTGGGCCACCGCATCGTAGCCAATTTCGTCGTGCAATTGCGAGCCGCGTACGCGCGCCGCACCGAAGCCCTTGCCGAATTCAACACCCTTGACTGCTTGCAGACTCATCAGCGCATGAGCGATGCGTCCGTCGAGCTTGCGGTCCCATTGCACGTGGCTGCCCAATCCAGCGGGCAGACCTGCTGCCATGACTTCCACCACCCCACCCAGTGTATCGCCATCCTTTTTGCAGGCGTCAATCTCGGCTATCATTGCGCGTCCCGCGTCAGCATCGGCGACTCGCACCGGCGATTCCTCGGTGATGCGCGCCAGCTGTTCGAGGCTCAACTCCGGATGCGTCGCCGCTTCAACGTTGCCGATACTGACGACGTAGCCGAGGGCGGAAATTCCGAAGGGCGCGACGAACTGCCTGGCGAATGAGCCGAGGGCGACGCGCACTGTGGTTTCACGGGCGGAGGCCCGTTCAAGCACGTCGCGAATGTCTTCAAGGTTATACTTCAGCACTCCGGCAAGATCGGCATGGCCAGGCCGCGGGCGCGTCACCAACTTGGCCGCTCCACGATCACGCGGATCGGCCGACATTCGCTTCTCCCAGTTTTTAAAGTCTCGATTTTCAACCACGAATGTTACGGGACTGCCGACGGTGCGCCCGAACCGAATGCCTGATACGACTCGGACTTCGTCCCGTTCGATTGCCATCCGTCCGCCACGGCCATAACCCTTCTGACGACGTGCAAGATCGCGATTAATAGCGTCAAGATCGATATCGTAGCCGGCGGGGGCCCCTTCGATGATAATGACGAGTTCCGGACCGTGCGACTCGCCGGCGGTGAGAAAACGCAGCATAAAGTTGTCCTGCTTCGCGAGTGTCACGCACCCGGACTCAAAGATTGAACCAGAATTAAAGCAGCGGAAGCAACGGCGGCCCCTATCCAGCCTGTCTGGCGGCCCCCGCTTGCGGTAACGCTAACTGATTTGCGCCGGCTCAATAAAAGTCGGCACTATGTCCACTCGCCAGTGTCCTGGAATAGCGGGCAAGACGAGAGATCGATTATTATTGCGTGAGGTTTAAGGCTTATGCGCCGCGACATTGAGTTTAATGCCGAGGGAGTTTTGCTGCGGGGATGGCTATATATGCCCGATGACGCTATCGGCACCGTGCCTGCGGTGGTGATGGCGCATGGCTTTTCCGCCGTCAAGGAGATGTACCTCGACCGGTATGCTGAGGTCTTCAGTGCCGCCGGTCTGGCCGCGCTAGTGTTCGATAACCGCAACTTTGGTTCAAGTGAGGGCGAGCCACGCTATGAAATCGACCCGTGGCAGCAAGTGCGTGACTACCGCCACGCGATGACCTGGCTGACGCGTCAACCCCGTATCGATCCAGGGCGGCTCGGGGTATGGGGTTCGAGTTACAGCGGCGGGCATGCTTTGGTGCTCGGTGCTATCGACAGGCGGGTCAAGTGCGTCGTATCACAGGTTCCCTTGGTCAGCGGCTCGCGCAACCTCGCCCGGCTGGTGCGCGCCGACCGGGCCGCACCATTGCGAGCGCAATTCGATTCCGATCGTGAGGCGCGATTTGCCGGCAGAGCGCCAATGATGGTGCCGGTGGTCACGTCCGAAGCCGATGGGGTCGCGGCCTTGCCGACGCCAGACTCCTGGGAATGGTTTACTCAAACCGGCAAGTCACGCGCTCCCTCCTGGCGCAACCAGGTGACGTTGCGCACGGTAGAAATGCTGGGTGAGTACGAGCCAGGTTCATACATTGAGCGCATCAGCCCGACGCCTCTCATGATGATCATTGCTGACGGCGACCATCTCGCGGTAGCAGATGAGGCGTTTGCCGCCTACCATCGCGCGCTTGAACCCAAACGCCTGGTGATTCTTAAAGGCGGACATTTTGACGCCTATGTTAAAGCGTTCGACTATTCTAGTAGTGCGGCGCGGGACTGGTTGGTCGAGCATCTGACCAGCTAGACCAATCCTGCCAGATACTCCCGGCCCAGATGAGATTGAACCGGCACATCTTAGCTTGTCCCGCGTTCCTGCTCGTGCTCGCGGCAATTTCCGCTTCAGCAGCGGCAAGCCGGGCCATAGCGAAGACTCAGGGAAGAGTCTTGTTGCTGATGGTCTGGGACGGGTTGCGGCCCGATCTGATGAATGCGCGAGACACCCCTAACCTGTTCGCACTCGCTAACGAAGGAGTGCTATTCGCCCATCACCACGCAGTTTTCCCAACAATCACGATGGTAAATGCGGCAGCGCTGGCGACTGGTGGCGAGCCGGATAATACCGGGATCCTGGACGATTGGATGTATCTCCGGCCGTCACTCAAGGACAGCAACGACTTGCCGGGCCTCGGTGCGCTACTCAACACGCCGTTAGGACTGGAGAATTCGAAGAATCTCGCCGCGCTCAATGGCATCGAGGGCTTCAACGGTTACCTGGTAGGGGTCGAAGGCGTCGCCCAACAGATAATCCGCAACAGTGGCTACGTCGCAATCGTCGGAAAGCAGGGACCCACGTATCTATTTGATGATCAGGCCGACCGCCGTACCACGAACTCCTCAGATTATCTCTTCGTGGCTGACGACTTAGCCCGGCCGCAGTTATCTCCCACGCCGTTGGATGAGAAGCGGCTGCGAGTCGGCGATTTGAATTCAATCAGCGAGCGGGATCAATGGTTCGCCAGCTTGCTGATGTCGAAGGCATTGCCGGCGGCCCGTGCAGCGTCTCTCAGAGGACATCCGGCGCTCATCATTTTTTGGCAGCACAACCCTGATCTCGTTCAGCATATCGCCGGATTGGGTACTCAGCCCGCACTGAATGCTCTCCATGAATGCGACGCCAATCTTGGCCGCATCCGCCAGATGCTTGCCAAGCTTGGCATTGCTCATCGAACCGATGTAATCGTGGCATCCGATCACGGCTTTGCCACAATTCGAATGTCGGTCTCACTTGCCGATTTGCTGGTGGGTGCAGGAATAAAGAAATCGGCAAGTAGCACGGATATCATCGTGGCCCGCAACGGCGGCAATGATCTCGTCTATCTCTCGCCGGCGGCATACGAGACCAAGGAGGCGCGGCGCGCGACCCTTGCTCGTATCGTCGATTTTGCCGAGGCCCAGGAATGGTGCGGTGTCATTTTTTCGAAAGAGGCGGCTTCACCAGGCGGCACGACCAATCGCGACAATCGACTCGGATGGATTCCCGGCACGTTTGCCCAAGAGATGTTCGGGCTCTATGATCCTCACCGCTCACCTGATCTGATTATCTCCTTTCGCGAGATTCCTGACCTGGACAACCGCGGGTTAACCGGACCCGTCAACCCGGCCTTTGCCGTGGGTTCTAGTGGTCAGGCGGTTGGCAAGAACGCTTCGTTCCCTCTGATCCGGCCAATCACTGGTGCGGTCTATTCTGATAGCAGGTCGTTGTCCACCGGTCAGGGCATGCATGGAAGTGCGGGTGCCCGGGAACTGCAGAGTTTTTGTGCAGCCACCGGGCCGGGCTTCCGCCGCCATTTTGTCGATCCCACTCCGAGCGGAAACGCCGACGTAGCGACAACAATCCGCAGGCTCTTCGGCCTTAATACTCCGGCCGGGGCGTCCGGGCGCGTGCTGCGCGAGGCGCTCAACCATGCG
The DNA here is from genome assembly GCA_024281015.1 of Candidatus Binataceae bacterium. Taxonomy (GTDB): domain Bacteria; phylum Desulfobacterota; class Binatia; order Binatales; family Binataceae; genus JAMXLL01. The sequence goes on along the minus strand of JAMXLL010000011.1, from coordinate 992 downwards.
GAGCCGGCGGCTGGCTCAGCAAGTGAACGGATTCTGACCTCTTACCTGGTGCTGCAAGGGCAAGAAGTCGTCAGCAAATTGCGCCTGACCAATTATGATGGGCGCGATTACATAGATGATTCATCGGTAGCACGCAAGCCACTCAATGGCTCTCCCTGACTCAGCAACTCGCGTTGGTGAATTTCCTCAACGTCCCAAAAAACCATTTCATCTTGCCACGATAGCCACACTTTTAGCCCTCGTCGTTTCGCACCGGCATCGCTCTTTTTGGACGGACCAACGCTGTGACTCCGTGATCGCGGGCCAGTAGCTCATGATCGTCGGTTGTGGTTGGCTATCATTCCAACTCTAGCGGCACATCAGGCTTGACGTGAAACGGCAGCGAGGGGCGTTTTCCGTAATCGGCCAAGCTTGTCGCCGGGCGCGAAAAGGACGGAGATGAACTGATGCTTAGACGACTCTTCCGAGGGCTGCTGAAACTGCTGCTGTCGGCGATAGTGATTTTCGTGATTGTGGCGGTTACGCGCTTCTTCGCCCACCGTTATCGCCCCGGATCCGTCATCGTGCTCAAACTTGACGGTCCGGTGGTGGAACGCGGCAGCTATTCGCTTCCAGGCCTGGCGCAGAGGCATCAGACGGCTCTCAACGTGGTGCGTCGAATGCTTAAAGGAGCCGAGAACGATCGACGTATTACGGGCCTGGCCGTCGAGGTGCTTGATCCAGATATGGAACTGGCCCAGGCACAGGAACTGAGCAGTCTCATTACCGAATTCGGCCGACACGGTAAATGGACGACTGCCTACCTGGAAACGGCGGGCGAATCCGGCTATGGAAACCTGCCCTACATGGTCGCGAGCGCCGCAGGTGATGTCTCGATGATGCCGCAGGGCGAGATGAACCTGTTGGGGGTCAGTATCCGCGAGCTATTCGCCCGCGGACTGCTCGACTGGATGAAAATCAAACCGGACCTATACGCGGTGGGTAAATACAAG
>JAMXLL010000010.1 GCA_024281015.1 Candidatus Binataceae bacterium | reverse complement strand
ACGGGCGCATGCAATTTACGAGGGTGCCCGATTGCTCAATAGCCCGCCGTATTTTGGCGGGCAGCTTATCCCGCTCATAGACCAACGCAAGCCTGACCGTCGCATCAATCCGAGCACATGCCGCAATCAGGGCAGTGTCATCACTGGCTCCCGGACGGTCCTCCGCGTCGTCATCCTCGGTGCTCCGCTCACGGTAGGACCTCAGAACCCGTCCGACGACCAACCGTTTGGGTGCAAACAGGTCCGCGCCCCCGAGTTCAATCGCCAGGCCATTATACGTATCTGATCCCCCGATCTGCAGGGCGCGGTATTTGAATCCATCGGCAGCCAAGCGGCGGCGCAAGCTTTCCAGTGCGTATTCACGCAGGAATGCCTGGGGGCCAAAGATAACCGTGACAGGTGCAATACTGCGCCCCTGGCTTAGCGCCCGCAAAAACCCGATAGCGTTCTCGACCGCCAATCAAAAACCCTCAGACATCGACACATAGACGTTTTGAGCGAGGCTCTGCAGGGTCTGTTCTTGCGAAAAATTGGCTTGCGTCTTCGCCAGCTGCATATCCGGCAGGTTGGCGATATCCTGCGAACGGAGATTCTGTTGCAGGAACTCCGGAGAAGTGGTGACCACTGCACTTGCTACCGTGGCATATGTATCGGTGGCGGAAATCCCGGTAGATCTCCAGATGACCTGTTTGGTATGTTGGTCCGTCAACTCGGCATCGGCGTTAAGGGTTTGCGTATATTCGATGGGCTCGCTCACGGAGTTAGTCGCCACCGCCAGGGTTTTGATGTAAAAGAAGTCGCCGCTCAAGATGAGGTCGGCCTGTGCCCTATCGTCAACTAGTTGGAGCCGCTTGTGCCTCGCTATCTCGTCCTTCAGGCAAAGATCGAATTGATCGTCGAGACCGGTATAACGCGAGCGGTTCGTAAATTTCTCTACGTAAACGGTCTTTGCTTGGGCCGGTAAGCCCGACCCTTCAGCGCCGAAATGATAGCCGCACCCTGCGAGGGTCGCCGCCAGCGCGATTATATGCAGAATGCCGATGTCAGGCACTCGGTGTTTTGGGATGCCAGCGTTCTTCACCTTTGTCCTTTAGTTTCAGCCTGTCGGCCACCTGATCAAGCACGCCGTTGACGAAGCGGCCGGAGTTCTGGTCACCGAAGGTCTTGGCGAGCTCTATAGCTTCGTCGATAGTAACGCGTGCCGGAATATCGGGCATTTGCAACAATTCGTAAACGGCGATGCGGAGCACATTGTGATCTACCCGTGAGAGGCGTGGTATCGACCAATGTTCCAGTGCATCGGCCAGGATATCGTCGATCAGCTCTCGTTGACGCCAGGCTCCGTCAACCAAGCGCAGTGCAAACGCATCGGGACGTTCACCGGCGAACGATTCAAAAAACAAGGCGAGGTCCTCATTTGAAACCTCGCCGCGAGTGTCAATTTGATAGAGAGCCTTGAGCGCCAGCTCGCGGCCGGTGTGTCGCAGTCCCATCGAATCCTCGAGCCTGCCTACGCGCATGCGCGCGTGAAACCCGCCTTATCGCCACATCATGGTGAAAGAAGGCCGATCGGCTTCAGCTTGCAATTTTAAGCTTGCTAAATAGATGACCGAGCTTTTCGCGCTTGGTCCGCAAGTATTCTATATTGCCCGCGTGCGGCGGCACCTCGAGTGGCACCCTCGTCACCGCGACGCCATACCGCTCCAGGCTCTCTATTTTGTGCGGATTATTTGTCAGCAGACGCACTTCACCTACGCCCAGATCACGCAGAATTTGTGCGCCGATGCCATAGTCGCGCAGGTCCTCTTTGAACCCCAGCTCAAGATTAGCCTCAACTGTATCCAGTCCCTGATCCTGAAGCGCGTACGCCCGAATCTTGTTGGCCAAGCCAATGCCGCGGCCTTCCTGGTGCAAATAAATGATAACGCCCGCCTCAGCCCCCACAATCTGCCGCATCGACTCCACCAACTGTTCGCCGCAGTCACATCGTTTCGAGCCGAAGACGTCACCTGTCAGGCACTCCGAATGTAGCCGTACAAGCGCAGCACGGCCCGCTCCCACGTTACCGTGGACCAGCGCCAGATGCTCACGACCATCGATAACGTTTCGGAACACAATCGCGCGCAACTCGGCACCATGCACCGAGAAATCACTTTCCGCGACTCGTCGTACCAGTATCTCGCTAGTAAGCCGGTAAGAAACCAAGTCGCGGATAACACATAACGGCAGCGAATGCGCCGCCGCGAACTCCTGCAATTCCGGAAAACGTGCAGCTTCGCCATCCTCACGCAGGATCGCGCACAAGGCCGCAGCCGGACGCATCCCGGCACTCCGGACCAGGTCGACGGCAGCTTCGGCACGCCCCATGCGCATCATCACGCCACCGCTTAGTGCCATTAATGGCAGCACGTGGCCGGGCATCACCAAGTCGTCGGGGGTGGACTTGTCAGAGGCCAGGACCTGAATGGTACGTGCCCGGTCGAAAGCCGAGATGCCGGTAGTCACCCCTTCGCGTGCTTCGACCAGCGCACCGGCCTGTTCAGCCATTGGTTCGGCCTGGTTGGTAACCACCAGAGGAATGCCAAGTTCCCGAATGCGGCGTTCAGGCAAGGCGACGGAAACAATCCCACGGCCATGAGTCGCCATAAAATTAACATGTTCAGGAACAACTTTTTCGGCCGCCATGACCAGATCACCCTCAGCATCTTCATGCTGGTCACTGACCATGACCACCATACGAGCGCCCCGGATAAGACTGAAGACTTCTTCGATTTGCGATATCGCCACCGCTTGCTCCAAGGGCAACGAATAATATCACTGCCCGAACGAAGGCAAAAGCGCAAATCCTGCTGCGGCCGTGGCAGTCGCGCCAGTTTTGTGCTCTCGCAGCGTGAATTTGATTCTAGGACAGGTGGCGGTCTTCCCTCAACCGCCGGATTTGCGCTGCACTACATCAGCCTCCAGCAGCCAGTCGGGACCGACCCGCTGGGCGCTTAAGTTCGCAAGCTTAAAGCCGTCGCGGACGGTTCGCGCGAGGAGTCCCTCGACCGCGGGTAATCCACAACCGATGATGCGCGGCGCAACAAAGAACGCCACCCGATCTACTATCCTGGCGCGCAAAGCCGCGCCGGCAAGTCTTGCGCCACCCTCGATCAGGACTTTTGACCATCCACGCCGGCCAAATTCACGCATCACCCCGGCCAGCGTGATTCCCCGCTCGTCTGTCGAGGCTCCCATGGCTTCTACCCGTGTACCGTAACGGCGCTTCACTCGTCCAGCGTTCGTTGCGCTGGTCACAAGAATGGTGGGAGCCATCGAGCGCTGATGGAAAATCCGAGCTTGAACCGGTGAGCGCAGGCTCTGATCGATAATGACGCGGACCGGGTCGCGTCCGCCGCTGATACGGCAGGTAAGCCGCGGATTATCTGCGATGACGGTCCCGGCTCCAATCATCACGGCATCTGCCTCGCGGCGCCATTCATGAACCAGATGGCGAGACTCCTCCGAACTTATCCAGCGCGAGTCGCCGCTGGCAGCGGCAATTCGCCCGTCAAGCGACATCGCCAGCTTAAGTATCACGAACGGCCGCCCGCGCGTGACGCGGGTGATGAAACCCTCGTTCATTCGTCGGCATTCATCTTCCAACACCCCAACTGTCGTCTCAATTCCGGCGGCCTTGAGAAGCGCGACGCCGCGACCCCGCACCGGCGGATAAGGGTCCAGGCAACCAATGACGACACGGCCTACTCCTGCCTCGGCCAGAGTCCGTGCACAGGGGGGCGTTTGGCCACGATGCGCGCACGGCTCAAACGAAACGTAAGCAGTCGAACCGTGCGCCGCATCGCCGGCCGCTGCTATAGCCTCTGGTTCTGCATGGGGACGTCCCCCCGGTGCGGTGGCAGCTCGTCCGATAACCTTTCCATCCCGGACAATAACGCATCCCACAGCGGGATTCGGGGAGGTGAGCCCCAGCCTGGCTTTTGCCAGTTTCAGGCACTCACGCAAAAAGCGTTCGTCATCAGGCAGAGCGGAATGTTGCCCCCCAGCCAATACAGGTTAACAGTCTCCCCGATAGAGCGGGGTTAGTCTCATTCAGCTTGCAGGCGAGGCACTCGGTAGTGCCCCCGCGAACGAGAAATGAACACGACCTTTTTCAAGGATGACCTCATCACGCGGGTTCACCTTTTTTTGCCTGCAAGCGTACAACGCCGGATTCCTGTTTTCGCCGCTGGATAAGGTCTTCGAGTTCGTGCATGAACTCTTCGATATCCTTGAAAGATCGATAAACCGAAGCAAAACGAACATAGGCGACCTGGTCAAGCCGGTGTAGCTCATTCATCACCGCCGAGCCGATGAATGGACTGGGAACTTCCTTGCCACCGCGCTCGGCCACTGCCGCCTCGATCCGGTCTGCAAGCTGCTCGATAGCTTCCATCGAAACCGGCCGTTTTTCGCAGGCTTTCACCACTCCCGTGATCACCTTGCTTCGTTCGTACGGTTCGCGCCGGTTGTCCTTTTTCACTACCATCGGGGCAACCTCTTCCACGCGCTCGTAAGTGGTGAATCGGCGCCTGCACGAATAGCACATCCGGCGCCGCCGAATGGTGGCGCCGTCGCTGGATACCCTCGAATCCACGACACGGTTGCGTCGATCGCGGCAAAACGGGCAGCGCATGGCCTGATTGTAGCAGGCGCGGCCAGCAAATCGGATAACAAGCCGCTAGCGCGGCACGAAGTACCAGCGCGGCGGCTTGCGCTCTGCTTGCTGGGAGAGTGATGCAGCGCAACCTCGCGGGTCGTGCTCTCTCCGTCACACCAGAAGACAATTAATTGTGCAGCGAACCGGCCCGGGCGTCTCAGCTCTTATGGGCCTCGATGTAATTGACAACATCCTTAACGGTGCGGATCTTCTCGGCGTCCTCGTCCGAGATTTCCATGCCGTATTCCTCCTCCAGCGCCATCACCAATTCCACGATGTCGAGCGAGTCGGCACCGAGGTCCTCGATGAATGACGCCTCGGGCGTAACCTCATCAGCGGACACGCCTAGCTGTTCGCTGATTATCTCGCGGACCTTCGATTCGACTTCTCCAGCCATTTTTTGTTGATTCCTCCTGCCAACCCGAGCCTCCTGCCAAGAGCCAGAGCACTGATGCATCGTCACTGCCTATGCAGTGATCAACATGCGTGTAGTGCGTGGGCTCATAGGCGTCAGGCGGCTAAGTGCGCAGCTTAGGGAGTTAAGGGATATCAGGCAAGGCAATTATAATCCACCGAACACAACCTCCCGCCCTCCGGTGTTTGGGCAGATGTTAAAGCTGATGTTGTGCTGAGGCTGGCGTCCGAATAGGTCTAATGACCTCAAATGTTATCTAAACAGCCTACGCCGCACTCTTCCTGGCGCCAGGCTCGGGCGCGGCCGTCGGTTGACAATACAGCGCGCTGGCCATTTGCGAGGTCAGCAATTATTTGTGATGAGTGAGCTGAATGGTAAAGCTCTCTCGTGAAGCTCAACCGGCGCTCAGCGGCTGCTGCAAAGGAGGACACGGTGAACTTTGGCCTGCTAATGTCGTTTCGTAATTCTTCGCGCAACGAACTCTCTTATTCGGAACTGTACCGGCGCCATATCGATCTCTGCGTCGAAGCGGAGGACCTCGGCTTTGACACCATCTGGCTGACCGAGCACCACTTTGTCGAGGACGGCTATTCGCCGAGTATGCTACCGCTCGCGGCGGCTATAGCAACTCGCACCAAGCGGATTCGGATTGGCACCTTCGTGTTGTTGATGCCGCTGCACAATCCGCTGCATGTGGCTGAAGATGCGGCAACCATTGACGTGCTCTCCAATGGCCGGTTTGATCTGGGTCTGGGCCAGGGTTATGTGCCCCGCGAATTTAGCGGCTTTAATATTCCGCGAGAGGAACGCAGTCGCCGCCTTCGTGAAGGGGTCGACATCGTGCGCCGGCTGTTCACCGAAGACCATGTTACCGTTGAAGGGAGATCGTATACGGTACGCGACGCCACCTTATACCCCAAGCCCGTGCAGCAACCCCATCCCCCAATCTGGATAGGCGCCCGCTCCCGCTCGGCGACGGAACGAGCCGGCCGCAATGGCTACCATTTAGCTGGTATCGGCGCTGAACAAGCGCAGATTTACCGCGAAGCGTTGCGCGCGGGGGGCCATAATCCTGACGTCTTCAATATCGCCGAGCTATGCTTCGGCTACATCGCTAACAAGAAAGAGAAGGCGTGGGATGAATGCGAGTTCGCCTTACATCATTTGCTCACTCGCTACGGGCAATGGATCGCCGAAGCTAACGATGTGCCTGGTGACGAGAACTTCGCTCGCGTGCCCCCGGTCGGCGAATTGCGCAATTCCGGCCCGCTCGGTTTCGGCGCAGTAATCGGTACGCCGGACGAGCTGATAGCAAAAATCGAGCAGATGGAAGGCTATGCGACCCATCTGGCGCTCGGCCTTGCTCTGCCCGGAATCGAGCCCAAGAAAATCCGCGCGTCGATGAAGCTCGTTTCCGAGAAAGTCATCCCTCATTTTCGGCGGCGATCACGTAAGCGCATGGCAGTTTGAACGGGCACCTGCGGGTAACATCTCATGGGGGGGCGTTCACCAAGGTGTTCGGCACGTTACCCGCCTTCCTCGAGCCAGAATCACAGCCTGTTGCCCATCACGGCGCGGGGGGAGACTCGCCGCATTTACCGGCTAATGCTGTCGTGCGGCGTAGTGGACGGGTACCGCGGTCCGCGAACTAAGATATCCCGGGAACTCAATGAGAAACAGGTTGCAAAAGCCGCTAACCCCATGCGCCCCACTTCATTGCGGGCACTGAAAGACGTAAGTGCCGGGCGCCGCCTCGAGGGCTGGATATTTCGCATTGCCCGGTTGCTCCGGGGCGGCATGCTTATCACCCGAATGCCGACCTAACCATTCAGTCCAGTGCTCCCACCAGCTCCCCTTATGCTGAGTAGCTGATTGATGCCACGTCTCAGCATCAATTGCCGGTCGAGGGTTGGTGAAGTATCTGGCTTTGAAATTATCTGGCGGAGACACAAGACTCTGCACATGCCCGCTGGAATTGAGGACGAATTCGACTTCGCCCCCGAAAAGCCCAGCCGCGCGATGACACGCCTGCCAGGCGCAGATGTGGTCAGTCTGGCCAGCGAGAATATACATGTCGGATTCGACGTCGCGGAGATTGATTGGTGTCCCGAGCACCTTGAGCTGATTGGCATGGACCAGGGAGTTATGCAGCAGAATGTCCAGAAAATCCGCGTGCAAGTTGGCCGGAAGATTGGTGGAATCGCCGTTCCAGAATAGAATGTCAAACGGCGCCGGTTCCTTACCCATGAGGTAGTTGTTAACCCAGTAATGCCAGACGAGATCATTGGGCCGCAGCCACGCGAACAGCCGGGCCATCGAACCAGCATCAAGCACCCCGCGTTGACGTGAACGCAGACAGGCAGAACGGGCCATCTCCTCAGTGGCAAACATGCCGGTCATCGACGGTTCGCTTGAGTCCAGCATAGTTACCAGCAGCGTCGCCGAATTAACCAGCCGTTCGCCAGTTGCCGCCAGATGGCCGAGTAGTACTGATGAAGTGATGCCGCCCGCGCACACCCCCAGCAAGTTAGCGTCCGGGCTACCGGTGATATTCGAAACAACGCCGATCATCTGCTTGATAGCTGCAACATAATCGGCCAGCCCTCGCTCGCGAAGTTCCGGGCCGGGATTGCGCCAGCTTATGGTAAAGAACTGAATGCCATGCGCGACTGCATACTCAGTCAAGCTCCGCTTTGGGGCCAGATCCATAATATAGTATTTATTGATTTGCGGCGGGACCAATACCAGCGGCCGTTTGAACACTTGCCGGGTAGACGGCGTGTACTGAATCAGTTCGCAAAGCTCATGGCGATAAACCACCGCTCCGGGACTTGCGCCGATATTCTCGCCCACCTTAAATGGCCGCTTATCGACCTGCGAAGGCATCCCACCATTGTGAAGCAGATCATCAACGAAGTGACTCAAGCCTCGGACCAGGCTCAGCCCGCCGGTCTCGAATGCCCGCTTAAGGGCGGCCGGATTACCTAACAACATGTTAGTTGGTGCCAGCGCTTCGGTTAGCAGACTGACAGCAAAGCGCTTCTGCGCGGGAGTTTTCCAGTCGGAGCCACTGGCCGTTTGCTCATTAACCAGATCCAGCATGGTGCCGCGCCAGGCCAGATAACCCTGCATTAAGGCCCGATAAAAAGAATTTTCCTTCCAGGCCGGATCAGTGAAGCGCTTGTCCGATGGCTCCGGCTCGAGCTCCGAACGTCCGATTACAGCGTTGAAAAGCTCGGTGCCAAGCCGGGGTAATCGCTCCAACAGCTTACTGCGAGTATC
>JAMXLL010000009.1 GCA_024281015.1 Candidatus Binataceae bacterium | reverse complement strand
TCTCGCTGGTCGACGAAAGCGGGGGAATTAAGAATTTTCTGCTCGAGAGTTTGGGGCTGGATGTTGCCGATCTGGAAGCAATTCGTGCAGACTTGCTGGAGCCGGACGTCGGGTAGCCCCCCTCGGACGGCTCGAAGCGTACCGGCGAATAACTTCCCTCAGCACTCGCAACGTTCCCGGACGGCTTCATGCAATCAAGAACGCCGAATGATTAGTGCGATGCGCTGATATGGCGGCCTGGGCAGATCGAGTACAAGAGGGCCATCCCCGCGCGAGGAAAGCCCTACGACCCTTCGAGGTGCGAACAAAGTGAGCAACGAGAAATGGCGGATCGAGGGTAGTTATTTCGAATCCTGCAATTGCGACCTGCTATGCCCGTGCCTGCTCTCCCATGCGCAAGCCCGCCCGACGCAAGGTCATTGCGATGTAGTATTGGCCACCCACATCGATCGAGGGAGTTACGGGAACGTCGATCTTTCCGGACTCAACGCAGTCCAGGCATTGACCACACCAGGCGAGATGGCCAAAGGCGGCGGAACGCTCGCTGTCTATATCGATGAACGCGCGAATGATGCGCAGCGCACCGCGCTGGAGGCGATCTTCACCGGCAATGCGGCAGGACCGCCATCATTGATGAACGCCATGATCGCCCATCGCTTGCCAACCAGCTCAGCGCAAATCAGCTACAGCTCGGACGGTAAGAAATTTAGCGTCTCAATTCCCGGAATTACCGAGGTGACGATCGAAGGCGTGGTCGGCGCGGGCGACCAAGTGGTGTGGCTCGACAACGTCGGTCATCCGTACTCGCGCCGGCTGGCGGCGGCGAAAGGCACGCGCAGTAACTTCGCCGACCACTCGCTTAGCTTCGAGAATTCCGGACGCAATGGCCATTTTTCTACAATCAACTGGTCAAACGGTTGAGCTACGTCGAGTAGGGAACGCGTTCAGCCCCGGAGACGAGAGATTCAACCGGGAGTCATTCTAACGTTAGTATCGCGGCGATAACCGCGCATATCGTTGGATGATGGAATCAACGGCTACATCACCGGCTCTGGCAGTGGGGCTCGGAAATACACCGCGCCTGGCCATCCGTGAGCGGCTCATCCTGCTTGGGGCGCTCGCAGCAATTACTGCCCTTTCGTGGCTATATCTTATCAGGATGCCGATGGTGCCATCCGATCTCGGCGCGCTCGGGGTTCGCCTGCTCTCGGGACTGCCACCCAGACTCGCCGATTTATGGCTCACCTTCATGATGTGGTCGGTGATGATGGTTGCCATGATGTTGCCGAGCGCGAGCCCGATGATTTTGACGTATGCTGCCATCGTTCGGCGGCAGCCGAAACACCCGGCGTACAGGCTTTGGTTGTTTGCTGGTTCTTATGTTGCTGTGTGGACACTCTTCAGTGCAGCGGCGACTGCGGGCCAATTTGTACTGCAGAATAGTTCCCTTCTCGACGCTGCATCCCGCGCTACCAGGATTAGCGGAGCTGTACTGCTATTAATGGCCGGGGCCTATCAACTCACGCCCTTCAAGAACACGTGCCTCGCGCATTGCAGGTCGCCGCTCGGATTCTTTATGACCGAATGGCGCGATGGAACCGCCGGTGCACTCACGATGGGCATCAAGCATGGCGCGCAGTGCGTGGGATGCTGCTGGATGTTGATGGCGCTGCTGTTTGTCTTCGGCGCAATGAACCTTATATGGGTGGCAGCTCTCAGCATTTTGGTGCTGGTCGAGAAGTTAGCGCCGTTCGGTCATTCGATTTCGCGCGTGAGCGGTGTGGCGATGTTGGTGGGTGCGATAGCCATGGTCATTCCTCATTAGCAGAGTGCCATTCGCCCGAGCGAGGGCGGCCGTGATCATGAGCGTTTGAGCATGGTCCTCTATACCATCGGCCACTCGACTCATCCCGTCGAAACCTTCCTGGGCCTGCTCCGGCAGCACAGGATTGCATTATTGGTCGACGTGCGTTCGTTTCCGGCTTCGCGCCGATGGCCTCAATTCAACCGCGATGAACTAAAAGCTTCAGTTGAGCGAACCGGGATTAGCTATCGATGGTGCAGAGCGCTTGGCGGACGCCGACACTCGGCGCTGAACTATTCGCCACACGTGGCGTGGCAACACCCTGCGTTCCGGTCCTATGCGGATTACGCTGATACCGGGGAATTCACCGCAGCAATTGAATCTTTAAGCGAGTTAGCTGCGGGATGTTGCAGCGCGATCATGTGCTCGGAAGGTCTGTGGTGGCGATGCCATCGGCGCATCGTCGCCGACCACCTGGCAGTGCGAGGTTGGTCAGTGATTCATATCATGCCGAATGGCAAGCTCGCGACGCATTCGTTGCCGGATTTCCCTCGGGTCTCAGGCAACCGCGTCATTTATGATGGAAGGACAGAGTAAGCCCCCCAGTTGCCGCCGCTGCTTGCAGGCAAAAGTGAGTTGGCAGTCGAAATAGCGATGCTCTCCCAGTGAGAGTGCTGTTCCGCAGCTGCCCTGTTATTGCGTGCGTGAAGGCGGGGCCGCCCGTGCGCTTACATCGCGACAATTTCGACCAAGACCGCCTCTCGGCGACCTACTCGTCTCGGGCAGCCAGCCCTTCTCGCCGAGGGCATTGGGTCACATGGGGCAACCGCAATCTCCCTCCCCAACAGAAGGTTCACGCGATGCGCGCGGTCTCCGCTGGTTCTTCAACGACGCGGTTCTCGATGAAGCCGATGCGTTCGATTTCTACGCGAACAGTATCTCCGACCCTGAGCCATTTAGGCGGCTTCATCGCCGCCGCCACGCCGCCCGGTGTGCCCGTTGAAATGATCGTGCCGGGTTGGAGCGTGAAGACGGTCGATAAGGTTTCCACCTGCTCGAAGCAGTTGAAGAATAGCAGGCGGGTGTTCGAATGCTGCCGTTCCTCGCCATTCACCAGAGTGCGCAGATCGAGATTATGTGGGTCGCCGATTTCATCCGGCGTTACCAGCCAGGGGCCGGTCGGTCCGTGAGAGTCGAAAGATTTGCCCAAGGTCATTGTGGCAGCGCGCCGTTGCCAGTCCCTCACGCTGACATCATTGACGATAAAGTAGCCTGCGATGACTTCATGTGCTCGATCCCGAGGTACATGCCGGCAGCGTCGCCCGATGACAAAGCCCAGTTCCCCCTCATAGTCGAGAGCAGTCGAGACACGCGGCATATGGATGGGATCATAAGGTCCGTTTACACAGCTCGATTGCTTGTTGAAAAAAATCGGGAATTGCGGTTTATCGCGGCCAGTCTCGGCCACATGGTCGGCATAATTGAGGCCAATTGCCAGGAACTCAGGCGGCCGGGGAATTGGGGGTTCCAGCTTGATTTGAGATAGCGGGAACATTGGGGCTTTGTCCGCGGCGCGTGCTGCCCGGTCCAGCGCAGCCGGCCCTGCGATCAGCAAACCGACGAGATCGCGTGGCAACTCGGGTGCGGTGGCGCAAACATCGGCGATCTGTTGTTCGAGGACGATGCCAATGCGGGTGCTACCCTGGTGTGTGAACATCGCAATTTTCATTAATCTGCTCCCGCCTTTTCTCTGGGGCTTTGAGCTGGCGCAAGACTCGCAGCACCTGCCACAAGCAATTTACTAAATAATTCTCTTATAGCGGTAGCGTGGCGCACGTTACTGCTTCCCGGCATTGCGCTTTAAGTAAGCGAGAATGGTCCGATGCTGCTCCGGCGAGAGGGGTGGCTCTCCCGCCTGCGCCATTTTCGGGCGCATGGCTTCGACTTGCGCCTCCCACATCGCCGCGGTCATCGAGACGGGGCTGTAGGGGCGGTGGCAAGTGCCGCATCGTTCGACATAAAGCCGTTGCGCATACGTTCCCTGCTCAGGCAGCGGCTTGGGTTTTGAACATCCTGCAAAAAACAGCAAACCGAGTGCGACACTAGCGAACGGCGCTGGGTTGAGAAAAGGAACGGCCACTAGAAGGTGCAAGCGAACTCTCCGCACCCAGTCAATCGCCGGCCTGTTCATCCAATCCGGGCGGTTGGTAACCTGCGCACCAGCTCGCGGCGAATCGCGGTGATCAGTTCAAGGCGGGCACCTTCTTCGAGCGCAACTCGTCGTTCCGCCTCAGGCCGTAGCCACACGGGACCGAGCCGCATCGAATCATCGGCATAGCGTGGAAAAATGTGCCAGTGGACATGAGGCTCCTGGTTGCCGAGACATTCGTAATTCAGCTTCAGCGGGTTCAGCAACTCCGCCAGCGTACGCCCGACAGCCAGGACTTCATCGAGCAGTTCATGCGCCTCGCCCCGTGGAATCGCGTGCAATTCAGTAACGTGGCGCTTGGCCAGCAGCACGCAATAACCGCGATAAAACTGGGCATCGCCCAGCGTCAGCCAGCTCCGGGGTAGCTCGGCAATCCAGTCGGGGAAGGTGCGGTTCTTAACTCTTTCGATTATCGAGCATATTCCGCACGCGCGGACCTCAGTTTCACCGGATCCCATCAGCCGACCTCTCGTATCGTTCTTTCGGGCATCATGGCACGACCTGCACCAGTTTTATGCGGGCGTGGCTGAGCAGGTCGGCGACGGTGTGGAGCTTGTATTCTCTTTCGTAAAAGACGTTTTGAATGCCGGTATTGATTAGGACCTTAAGGCAATGAATACACGGCGTATGCGTGACGTATATGTCAGCATCGCGGATTGCATTGCCATTCCGCGCCGCTTGCGTAATCGCGTTTATCTCGGCGTGGATTGTGCGATAGCAGTTCTGTTCGATTTCACCATCCGGCGTGCGTGACTCGTAGATCAGGCAGCCAACCTCGCTGCAATGGGGCAAGCCGGCCGGCGAGCCGTTGTAACCGGTTGCGAGAATACTCCGGTCACGTGCGATTACTGCGCCAACCTTGGCGCGGAGGCATGTTGAGCGTTCGGCCACCTGCCGCGTAATGGTCATGAAGTATTGGTTCCAGCTCGGCCGTTCGTTGATCATTTGGGTCTGTGCGTCGAGCCTCAAGCTATAGCCGGTACCACGGATGTGCTATCCGATGGTTCGGTTGAATCACGCTGTAAGTCTGACCTTCATGCCCGGGCGGCGGCAGACTCGGCTGCACCAGCGACACGGGTACGGGAATAAAGGTGACGATGAACAGCACGATCGTGGCCCATGCACCGACCCTGCGGGTGCCTCTGAGCGGCATGTCCGTGTCCGTCGTTGCAGGATGGCCGAGGCCCAGGCCGATCAGCAACACGAACCACAATAGCCATCCACCCCAGAACGCAAGATGCAGCAGGTAAGGAACCAATGCCATCAGGCCGCATCCAACCCAGGCAGCCCGCGAGACAATACGATGCCATCGTCCGCCGAGCAATGAATAGACCACATGTCCGCCGTCGAGTTGCCCAACGGGTAGCAGATTAATCGCAGTGACCAGCAGGCCAAGCCATCCAGCCAACGCGATTGGATGAACGTTTACGTTCACACTGTTTGGATCGACGCCAAGCACGACCCTCGAGACACCCCAAAACAGCATCGAGTTGCCAAGAAAAAGGCCACCCTGGCTGGTATCTAATGGCGTGACTTGCGAACGTGCGAGCCCGATAGCCGTGGCGATGATGGCCACAACGAAACCTGCCCACGGTCCCGCTGCTCCGATATCAAACATTTCCCGGCGCGTACGCGGCGGACGGCGCATCCGAATGAATGCACCGAAAGTGCCGACGAAGAATATGGAAGGAAACGGCGCCGGAATGAAATACGGCAACGAAGAATCGACTCCATAACGGCGCGAGGTCAAGTAATGGCCCATCTCGTGCGAAAATAGGATCAACATCAGCGGAATCGAGAATGGCAGGCCCGCCAGCAGGTTCGGCAGACTAGCGGGTACTCCAAGCAGTACCGGGGCACCAGCCGAATACGCTCCCGCCATCGTGGTCGTCAACCACGTCAACAGAAAAAGCGCAACATTCAATGGATGTAAACGAACAGGCGGACGTGCCTGACGCTCATAGACGGTTGCTGGTTCGAGATGATGTTCGAACCGGGGGATATCAGTCAGAACCGGCGAGGCATTGGAATGTACTGAGGCGTTATCCATAGCGATCAGTGTGACGTGGCTTTGGAAGCTGCCATGCGGACTAAAACAGGTGACCCTTGTTTCGCCTGGAAATGCGATGCGGCATTTCCATCGCGCACGGCGATTTCCAGCAGATCGAAGCTGCCAAACATTGCGAGCGGCGCACCCGGCGGCGCTTCAGCATAAGTACGATGTACGAATAGTGGCGCGCGCCTCTCCATCCTGATTGATAGCCTACACTGCGGAAACTGGCGGGCAAATCGCTCGAAGCTCCTTCGATTGATGTTGGTGATCAAATTGCCGAAGCCATCGATGTAGATAACTTCTCCCTCGAGTTGATTTGGCCTTTCCACCAGGCGCGCGCCCGGATCTATTCGAATCATGGCCTTCAGCGGCGGCCCGAGTTGATTCATCGGCACGCCGCGACCAAGCCATGCCGCAGCTGGAGCAAAGATATCACGGCCGTGAAAGCTCGCGCTCACCTTGGGCAAACGGTAACGAGCCGAACGGAGTTCCACGATTGTCTTGATCTCCGCCCGTTCTGCCGCCAGCCAGAGTAAGCCATTGTCGGGCCCGACCAGCCGCAGGCCATCCCTGGTCTCGACCGCGATTGCCTTTCTGTCAGTTCCAACACCGGGATCGACCACCGCTAAAAAAATAGAATCGCGTGGAAAAAAGCCCACGCACTCCCGCAATGCCAACGCGCCGGCTAATACTTGCTGCGGCGGGATGCCGTGAACGAGGTCAATAATCCGGGCCTGCGGGCAAATTGACGCAATCACCCCCTTCATCACGCCGACGTAATGGTCGCGATAGCCGAAGTCGGTCAGGATTACGATCGGAGCGCTCGCGCCGGGAGGTGGCTTAGGCATGAACAATCAACTACTGAGTGTGATCTGAATTAGGCTTACCTGCGCCCGTTGCGCGTGTGCGCAAATTCCCGTCCAATTCGATGCGAATCGCAGCTGCCAACAGCGGGAACATTATCTCGTGATGGCCGGTCAAGGCGAAGCCGCGGCCGCCATCGCGGGTTGGTCGCTCGACGACATTCACTCGGGGGCGGTAATTGCGAATAAAGTCCATGTCGGCAGTGCTGAGACGGCTAACGCGACAGCCGAGATTACGCGCCAGGTTGAGCGCCTTCAGAAAGACCTCCGGCATCATCACTGCCGACCCGAGATTCACCACCACACCGCGCGAGAGTCCCCCGACCAGGGCGACCAGGCGGTGGAAATCTGCCATGCTCGCCGCTCCGATCGCAGCGCCATCGGCGCCGGGATGCATATGAATAATATCTGCGCCCAGCGACACGTGAACCGTGGCGGCGATTCCCGTCTTATAGGCGCAAGCAAAAATGCTGTCGCCCGCGAATTTCAGTTGGGTCTTAATGATTTCCCTGCCGACTGCTTCACCCAGTCCGAGGCCTTCTCGCGCCGCGGTTTTGGCCGCGCCGTTGAGAAAACTGCCTGTCTCCTCCGCCATCCCAAAGCTGCCATCAGCCAACCCCGAACCCACATCTTCGGAGGTGCGACCGGCAAACGCCAACTCAAAATCGTGAATCATTGCCGCGCCGTTAGTTGCTAACGCATTGAATATACCGCCACGAATCAGATCGCAGATGAGCGGCCCGAGCCCGACCTTCAGCGGATGAGCGCCGATCATAAGCAGGCAGGGCCGTCCGGAGAGTCTTGCTGAAGCAATACGACGGGCGAGCTCGCGCAAATCGCGCGCGGCGAGTACATCAGGGAGCGAAGAGAAGAAGGTGCGCAGACTGGCATCGGCAGCGATTGGTCGCGCCAACTGCTCACGGCTGACCTTGCGAGATAGGGATGCGAGACTTTGCGTACGAGCACGCGACAGATCAAGTTTTCTTATCTGTGCCGCAGACAAACCGGCGCCAGTGCTGCCGGCTATCGGCGCAGGCCGCCGGGGATGCCTCGCCATCAGGGTTGGCCAGGCTTGCGCCCCGGGTTATCAAGCCGCCAGCCGGTCCAATCATCCATCGGATAACCGCCGTGCTCGCGATAGAAGCTCTGCGCGTTGCTATTCCAGTTGAGCACTGTCCAATCCATTCGCGCCCAACCACGGTCGGCGGCGATTTCGGCCAGACGCCGCATCAGGGCCCCGCCGACGCCTCGCCCGCGATATTCCTCAAGGACGAACAAGTCCTCGAGGTAAAGACCGCAGCGGCCGGTCCACGTTGAGTAATTGCGAAAGAAAACGGCAAATCCAACCGGTTCGCTTTCGTATTCGGCCAGCAGGCATTCGAACGGGGGGTCGCTGCACTCCAGCTGGGCCCGAATTTGCGCCGCTGTGACTTGCACAGATTCCGACGCCTTTTCGTATTCCGCGAGCGCGAGGATAAACCGCACGATAGTACCGGCGTCGCGAGGCAGGGCAAAGCGAATCGTCAGGCTCATGGAGAATCGTGAGGCTGGCCCAAGCCGCTGACACAGGCCTGCCATTCTATGCCTGCTACCAGATGTTCCACGGGCAACTCCGAGTCATTCCTTGCGCGATGATTGTGCCTCGAGCTCCGTGCGGAGCTTCTTCATTACCTGGTTCAGGCCCCGAGTATAGCGCTGCTTGGTCCAGGTCTCCTTGGTCCGCATCTTCAACCAGCCCAGCTTGACAGCATCAGGCTTGTTGCCCATCTCGCCAGTTGAGACCTCGATCAAGGCGCGTTCTTCCGGCGTGAGCGTCGCCAGGACCTCGCGCTTGAGACTCTGCAGAAAGCCGCTTTTTAGATCGATGTCTATCTTCATCGGCTACGATGTTCCTCAGCGCCAAGCGTAGATCATTCTCGCGAACCGGCTCAATCGCCTGCCGTGTCCGGGTGGCGTTGATTTTTCGAGTAGATTCAGCGGGTGCCACATTGAGCGGAATCAGGCGGCGGGCCGTGCAAGTTCCTGCCCGTGACAGCAAGGCGACGGTTTCCCCTGCTAGCCGGCTGAGAAGTGTTTTAACGCGGTTCTGTGGCCGTACTAGGGAACCGCGCACAGTACCACGATCGTTGCAACCGTTCCTGCAAGTGCAAACGCGAAACAGACTGCAGCCACGATGGTGTCGACGTGGCGGATCGCCAATGCATCGCACAATGTGTCGCGAATCCGATAACTGGCATGCCAGAACGCCAGCGTTAGGAGGATACCGAGATAGATGCGCGTAATTGGTGAATGAACCAGCGCGAGACTGCTTTGGTAACTCGGCGCAGGCAACCATCCCAGCGGCAGCAGTATTCCATAAATGAAAATGTGAACCGGGAATAAAAAGGCGACCAGAAATCCGCCGAGGCCAAACACCATCCAGGGCAGCGGACGATTCGAGCGATGTGCGGCATCCATCTATATAACTCTCAGGGCGAATAGTGCCACGACGACTGAAGCGACCAGCCAAATACCGAAATTCGGCGCTGCTGACATCATGTCGGGCGTCGGCCGCTGCAGCACCTGGCGCGCCATCACTCGGGGCACCAGCATGAACCACGTGATCGCATGAAAACAGACGAACACGAAGCTGATCACATTGACGATGAAGACCACGGGCGTTGCCATCCACCGCTGAAAATTTTGGTAAGCCGTGGGACCCGAAATCAAGGCATTGAGCTGCAGGAGTATTACTACCGCAAACCATGCAACGAAGATGCTGCTCGCCTCGCGTAATATGAACTTCAGATAAGGCCAACGGTCGAAATACCAATAGGCGCTCATCTCCGGGCGGTATGCTTTAGGCTGAAATTGCCGATATTGTGGCATGAGCCGTTTGCCTACTTTCGCCAGGGCATCATCAGAGAGCCCTGCATTGTGCTGTTCGATATTGCATAGTCGCTCGGTGGTGCGGCCGTCATTTGTTACCCCACGGCAGTAACCAGGTCTTGAACCAATCTTTGGTCGCGGTGAGCTTGTACTGCTGAATGGCGAGCGATGGATCAACGCCTTTAGGGCAGACCGTTGAACATTCACCCACTACCGTACAATCCCAAATACCATCATGTTGTGACAGGACATCCGTCCGCTCGCTGGCGCCCTGGTCGCGAGAATCAAGGTTGTAGCGCTCTGCCAGGGCCAGCGCTGCCGGTCCGACAAATTGTTGGTCCAGGCCAAAAACCGGACAAGCTGCATAACACAGCATACAATTGATGCACAAGCTGTATTGATGAAACGCCTCGAGTTGCGCCGGCGTTTGGAGAAATTCCCGCTGCGGCAGCCGCTCGTCCTTGCGGACGATCCACGGACGTACGGTTTGCAGCTTTTCGAGGAAAACGTCCATGTCGATGACGAGGT
Source organism: Candidatus Binataceae bacterium (assembly GCA_024281015.1). Classification (GTDB taxonomy): domain Bacteria; phylum Desulfobacterota; class Binatia; order Binatales; family Binataceae; genus JAMXLL01. The sequence goes on along the minus strand of JAMXLL010000009.1, from coordinate 3,806 downwards.
CCTTGACCACCGGGAAATGCTCCAGCGGCTCGATACGGACCGGCCCCGGCGCAAATTGGCTGATGAGCGTTTCACAGGTCAGCTTTGCCACCCCGTTGACCATCATGCCGCAGCTTCCGCAGATCCCCATCCGGCAGGACCAACGAAATGTCAGCGAGCCGTCGAGGTGGTCCTTGATGTAGTTGAGGGCGTCCAGGATCATCCAGTCCTGTCGCAAAGGCACCTCAAAGGTTTGATAAGTAATCTCAGCGTCGCGTTCTGGGGAAAAGCGCGCCACTTCCAGAATAATCGTATCCGCCATTGTTTTTTCACCGGCTCAGCAAGGCTCGTCAGTCGCACCGCAGCCGCGCCGAGCCCACCTGGAGGAAGCTTTTACCGCTTCGTTTGATTAATGATCCCTGCCGTAGATGCGTTCACCGGGTGGCCAGCGAGTAATGACAACGGGTAGATAATCGACCCGCGGCGGTCCCTCGCCGGCGCGCGACACCAGTGAATGAGCGAGGTACTTGGAATCATCTCGCTTGGGGAAATCCCGGCGCTGATGAGCGCCCCGCGACTCCTCGCGATTGAGCGCACAATGAACGATAGTTTCGGCAACGTCCAGCATAAAGCTCAGCTCAAGCGCTGCGGTCAATTGAGTGTTGAAGCTGCGGCCTAGATCATCGAGCCGCAACTTTGCGGCCCGTTCTTTGAGTTCGTTAACCTTGTTCGCTGATTCCACCAGGCTCGTTCGTTCCCGGTAAATGCCGCAGCCGCTCTCCATGGTGCGCTGCATTTCCTCACGGACTTTGGCAATTCGCTCATTGCCGTTGCCGTTTGCGTATTGCTGCTCCAGCCGCCGCTCCTCGTCGCTGGCCAACGCCAGCAGATGGCTCTGATTCGTTCTGGTTGGTCCGTTGGCCACATATTCGACTGCGGATTTTCCGGCGCGTGCGCCAAACACCAGAAGTTCGCCCAGAGAATTGGAGCCGAGGCGATTGGAGCCGTTAATACTCACACAGGCAGCTTCACCGGCCGCATAGAGACCCTTGAGCGGCGTCGCACCGTGGATGTCGGTATGGATGCCGCCCATCATGTAATGTTGTACCGGACGGACCGGGATTGGCTCGCGCACCGGGTCGATATTCTCGTACTTTAAACATAGTTCGCGCACCATCGGCAGCCGCGCCTCGATCTTATGTTCGCCGAGATGGCGCAGATCGAGGTGCACGTAGTCACCATAGGGGCCCTGAAACGCGCGTCCTTTCTCGAATTCATGGAAAATCGCCTGGGACACACGGTCTCGCGGTCCCAGTTCCATGCTGCGCAGCACTGGCGTCGGAGTAGGTTTGCCGAGGTCATAATCCTGCAAGAAGCGATAGTTGTCGCGGTTCAGCAGCCAGCCGCCCTCGGCGCGCGCGGCTTCGGTAATCAGGATTCCGGTGAAGGGCAGGCCAGTGGGATGGTACTGCACCATTTCCATGTCCTTGAGCGGCGCCCCGGCTCGATACGCCAGAGCCATTCCGTCACCGGTGCAAATGTTGGCGTTGGTAGTAAACGGGAACACGCGTCCGCATCCACCTGAGCAGATGATGACCGCCTTGGCCGTGATTGCCCGGATGCGGCCGGTGCGCAGTTCAATCGCGACTACACCCTCAACCGCGCCATCGTCGACAAGAAGCCGAGTGGCGAACGTTTCGTCATAACGGGTTATCGACGTGTACTTGAGCGAGGTCTGGAAGAGCGTGTGCAGCATGTGGAAGCCGGTTTTGTCTGCTGCAAACCAGGTGCGCATCTTCTTCATCCCGCCGAAAGGGCGCACTGCGATACGCCCATCCGGTTGACGGCTCCACGGGCATCCCCAATGCTCCAGCCTGAGCAATTCCTTGGGGACTTCGTTGCAGAAAATCTCGATGGCGTCTTGATCGCCGAGCCAGTCGCTGCCCGACACCGTGTCGTAGCAATGCTCGTCGATGGTGTCGTCATCACCGGCCACACCTGCGGCACCGCCTTCAGCCGACACGGTGTGACTGCGCATGGGATAAACCTTGGAGACCATCGCGATATCGGTGCGGGGGTTGGCCTCAGCAATTGCAATCGCGGCACGCAGTCCAGCGCCGCCACCACCAATCAGCAAAATATCGTGCGAAGACGTTTCCACCGTGCTCTCCGATGGCCTGGCTAGTGGTGCAGGCAGAGTGCCCGCAGTCCTTTTTTGGCCATGTTCGGGTATTAATTACGCTAACCGCGGCATGTTCACAACATCAGCGCGTCTTGATTGCTGGCGCCTCTCGTGGGAGTGCGCCTTTAGCCAAAAAAACCGCTTTAATTTTCGTAATAATATATTTGACTAACCATCAGCTCAGCTATATTTCAGCGTATGGACGCGCCCACGACATTGCTGCAAGCCATGCGCTACTTCGAAGACTCTGACTTCTGCCTGGAATTCTTCGCATTCGTTCGCTGGCCAGATGGCGTGGTTAAGTGTCCAGTCTGCGGAGACGACAAGGTTCATTTCCTTGCGAATCAACGCCGCTGGAAATGCCGCCAGAAACACGAACGCCGTCAGTTCTCGGTGAAGGCCGGAACCATCTTCGAGGATTCGCCTATTGGGCTTGACAAATGGCTACCTGCCGTTTGGCAATTAGTGAACTGCAAAAATGGGGTTTCCAGCTATGAAATGGCACGCGCGTTAGGCGTTACGCAGAAGACCGCGTGGTTCATGGATCACCGGGTCCGCCTAGCGATGCAGGCTGGAAGCTTCGAGAAAATGGCGGGCACTGTTGAGGCCGACGAAACCTTTATCGGCGGGCTTGCCCGCTATATGCACAAAGACAAGAAGGCTGCAAAGATTTCTGGCACTGGCGGTTCGAGTAAGGAATTGGTGGTAGGCTTGCTGGACCGCGAAACTGGCAGTCCACGTTGCACACGTAAAAGGCCGCAAACGATGCGCGAATCAGGCCTGTCTGTCGAGCCCTTCGATCATCAGCACCCACCGGTGATAGGCTGACGCCATGAGGCGGCGTCGGCCTATCCCACCGAAAGCTACTTTCGATGGACCACCATTCGAGCGCTTCGCTAAAACGATGCGCGCACTAATAGGGGTGCCGAAACGTGAGCTAGCCGACCTGCTGAAAAAGGAACAACCAGCAAAACACGACGCGCGCCGCACTAGGCCTTAATCCACTCGTCGCGGGATATGTGCGCGTTCTTCAGAATCCAGCTTAATAAGTCAAGGCCGATTTGACCTCGGTGCGGATTGGGAATTTTTATGGTTCCGCGAGTACCAGTCAGGTATAAATGCCGACCGCGTTTTCCGAAAGGCCCGTTCTCATAACCCAAGCGTTTGAGCTTTCGAACAAGCTCTGCGTGTGAACAGGGGGACAGATTGGCCACAGGAATGCCCGTTTTCTCATCATAATTGTCCGAGCATATAAGATATTGTCAAAATATCGGCTATTCGGATTGACCTGGAGATTTGTAGATGTCCACGCCGTTAATGGCGGGGAGTCTATGTTTCCCAAGTTTTACGTGTACATCAATCCATTCATGTAGAGATTCGAGCAAATCGTTGCGGGCATCTTCGTGAGTAGCTCCACTACCCCACAATCCAGGGAGTTCTGCGATCTCAGCAAACCACTCTTGCCCCACACGCTCGAATTGCGCTGCCCGCATCGCAGCCTCGACGTATTCGGGATAGTTCGCCATTCCCTGACTTTAACGCTTTACCACCCGCCTGTCACCGGATTGGAATGGCATGAAGGGTTGCCCCAAGTATATTATTGGCCCTAATTCTCGATGCGAGCGATCCGGCGCTTGCCGACTTC
>JAMXLL010000008.1 GCA_024281015.1 Candidatus Binataceae bacterium | reverse complement strand
GAGAGGTCGGCGCGCAGCGCCGGGTGAGGGACCTTCGTGAGAAATTCAGATTCCGATGCGATCGCTGGTGCGCTCGTATCGTGACCGCACCCGGCGTCCCGCGCATTGCACAGACCGAAGTCGAACGCAAATTGTGGCCACGTCTGCGCAACCGCCAGATCAAGGGAACGAAATTCCGTGGGCATCGATCGGTCCTTACATCGCGAACTTCATATCCGTAGAGGCTCAGCTGGTTATCGAGCTCGATGGCAGCCAGCATGCTGAGGACGCCAACCAGAAGCTCGACCAGCGCCGGACAGAATACCTGGAGAGTCTTGGCTATGACGTACTGCGATTCTGGAACGAGGAGGTGTCGGAAAATATCGATGGGGTCCTCGACCGAATCGCAGAATTCTTTAAGGTCCCTCACCCGCACGGCAAAAAATGCCGCGCGACCTCTCCCGTCGGGAGAGCCATTACCGGGCCCGGCCATAGTGCGCAGGTATCATGGAAGGTCATTAATTCACGTCCTCGGCAAATGAAGCGCCGGTCAAGCAGGGAGCAAAGCACAAGCTTCGAATCCGTTCAGCGCGAAAGGCCATCGCGCTGCTGCGCGTCCAAAACTGAACGGGGGTGGCATCATTTTTTCCCGGGCTAACCCGAGCCAGCCCGAGCTGCCTCCCAGACTGTCCCAAATTCCCCAAGCTTTTGCTGTCTGAGGAGCAGCGTCTGGCTCGTTCTGGCCCGGTCCAGTTGTTTGCGGCCGGAGCTGGTCCGGGCTTGACGGCTCGATCCCGACCAGCGCATTCCGCAGCGCGTCAGAGGTCTGTGGCGACAGCCCACCGGGCGTATCGCGGTTCCGGCCGCCGGCTTGCCGTTTAAGTTCATGGGTCCAAGTCGTCTCGAGACCCGCGCTCTCCCAAGGCGCAGTGGCACGTCGGTGTGGCTAAGCATCACAGCAACTGAGCGTACGTAAGCCGGAAACGCTCAGGAACGGATGACAATGTCACCCCCCGTCTAAAATTGGCGGGCTCTCGCGTTGGCAATTTGTAACCTGCTTCATCGGGATAAATACGCAGTGCATTCCGATCGATTTTATGGCACATATGTGACCGCCGTATAGATGGACTTTGGTACATCTACCGGGATCGTAGATGTAGTCCCAAAGTACATCTGTACGCGACCGCTCCTATTGGGAAACAATCCGCACGCGAGAGATCTGTGGATGTATATAGATCGATTCTTCTCGACACCACTACGAACGTGGTGGTGAAGAAGCGGAAAGTTCAAAAGCAACCTGCAATGAGACGAAAAATGATCAAACACTTAAGAGGTAAAGTCATCGGAGCATTAGTGCTTGGTGGTCTTTTATTTAGTGGCGCCCTCTGTACCGCGGATCCTCCTTCCTCGGGGTCGGCGGGGCAATTCGAGCAACCTCCGACGGTGGGCATCGGCGAATTTTTGCCACTGGGTAAACAGTCGGGAAACGGCTACTACCTTGGTCAGCAAGTTCCAACCAATGGCGCAATGGGCCGCTATACCATCATCGCCAATGCCGACGTATTTGGTAGCGACGCGGGAACGTACCAGGTCGAGAGTCTCGAACTGTTAAAGATACGGCTATCGGAAATACCCGCAATCGCTGCGCTCGATAACGTCAGCAACACTGCGGTATTCACTAAGGAGGTTGCCGCCAGCGCCGCTCGGCCAGTTGCAGACGCCGCCCAAATGGTGACCCATCCGATGGATACGGTGACCGGGTTGCCCAGTGGGATCGGAGAACTTTTTGACCGCGTACGCTTGGGGGCTGGAGAGGTATATTCGACAGCCACGAACATTTCTGAGAGCGGGGAACAGCGCGCTTCTCAGGCGGCCGGTGAGACCGCGAATATCACGCTCACGGCTTTCGGCTATGATCAACTCCGCAGGCAGCTTGCGCGAAAGCTGCATGTCGATCCTTACAGCTCCGATCCGATCCTCACGAAGAGACTGAACCACGTCGCCTGGGTTATGTTCACCGCGCACATGATGGTTGACACCGCCATCAGCGTGGCGGTCCCCGGCTCGATGCTGATAACTGGAGTGCAGGTCACGGATGACTTGATTTACCAGACTCCTAAAGCGGACCTCATTCTGCTGGTGGAACGCAAACTACGCCAGATTGGTCTGTCGAACGCCGAAATCGCTGCTTTCAGTCATAATACTGCGATCCCATTGAGCTTGCAGGTAACTGCGGTGCGCGAACTCGACACCCTTGGGCCCATTCAGGGGCGACGGGCGGCAGCGGTGGCGATTAGCAACGCGCTGACGGAATACCAGGCGCGCTTCATGGTGACTTCGTTACGCATGCTGAACCAGTGGAGTCGCCAAACCAGCCCGATTACCAGCATTCAGGTTCGTGGCGTTCTGATGGGTCGCGATCAAAACGGCAGCACAATATTGCCGGCGCCAGTGGATTACGTTTCATGGACGCCTCGCATTGCCGGTTTCGCTACCGCCCCCGGCCTGCTTGGAACGCAGAATCGAGTGCTGTGGGTGACCGGAGAAATGACTTCACTTGCCCACCAGCAGATTACTACTAACGGCTGGACCCTACGCCAGGCATCGCTTCTGTCAGGCAGCGCATCGGAGTCGGCGCTCTGAGACAGACGGAGCATCCGGCCCAGTGCCATCGCACAGGACATGACTGCTGCCATGCCAAGCGTTACCTGCGTTCTGTTCGCGCCTTAATCGCAACGCACCTTTCCGGCTCCGTCTAAAAGCCAACACGGACGGAGCGGAGAGAGTACCAGGGCTGACGGCGGTTTTTCGAAACAGCAATGATGAACCAAGTACGGACGTTCGGATGGGTCTCACCGTCACTGAAAAGCGGCGTTCGTCGAGGAAATCGATTTGAGATTTGGCGCCGGCGAATAGTTGGTGTCTCATCAACCCTGGGCTCGGCTGCGGCGCTAATCCTGGTCGCGGTCCCCGCCGCAGGCGAGGATTGGGGAATGGGGGCCGCGAACCGCCAAATCGCGCGTGGCGCTGTTTTCAGCCCGGTCTCTGCGCCGGCAGGTGAAATCGCAACGCTGGGGTGGTTCGTACTGGGCGTCGCAGCAGCGATCTTTCTGGTTGTCTTCGGCCTGCTTCTCTATAGTGTCGTCCGTTTCCGCGCACGTGCGAGCGATGAACCGCGTGAACCAGCGCAACTATATGGGAGCAACCAAATCGAGTTTGCCTGGACTGCTGTTCCGGTGCTTATCGTTTCCGTTCTGGTGTTGACCACGATTCGCACGATCTACGATGTGCAAGCCGCAAAGGAGCCGCCAGGCGCTCTCCATATTCGAGTAATCGGCCATCAATGGTGGTGGGAGTTTCAATATCCCGATCTCGGCATAGTTACTGCCAATGAGTTGCACATACCATTGAGCGATTCAGCACATCCGACGCCGACCTGGTTACGGCTGGAGTCGGCGGACGTCGCGCACAGCTTTTGGGTACCGCGATTGGCGGGTAAAACCGATCTGATTCCCAACAAAATTAATACGATGTGGATAGCGCCTCACCAGACGGGTACCTATTTGGGCCAATGCGCGGAGTTTTGCGGCACTCAACATGCGATGATGTTGCTCCGGGTGATAGTCGAACCGCGCCCCGTTTTTGATCAATGGGTTGCGGCACAACGGCTGAGAGTTCCAAGTCAGAGCGTAGAACCGCATGGTCGCCAGGTTTTTGAATCTAATGCTTGCGTGAGTTGTCACGCGGTACGGGGAACTTCTGCACACGGAACCTACGGCCCTGACCTGACCCATCTGATGAGCCGTCAGACATTAGGCTCCGGGGTGGCATTGAATACGCCGGAGCACCTGAAGATTTGGGTGGACGATCCGGGCAGGATGAAACCGGGTGTCCTGATGCCTGCAATGAATCTTTCTGAGAAGGATCTTGATGAACTGATCGCGTGGATGGTGACACTGAAGTAGGCAAGCTATGGCCGGTACTGTAGAAGAGCGGATCGCATTAGGGGACCTGGAACCCGGGACTGCGTGGGAACAAGGGCGAACCCTGGGAGCCCGTCTCCATGACTGGATAATCACCGTCGACCACAAGCGCCTTGGGCTCATGTATATCGGCGGCGGCCTGTTCTATTTCATCGTCGCTGGTTTGCAGGCGTCGACCATCCGCTTGCAGTTAGCAGTTCCCAACGCAGGGATCGTATCGCCCCAGGTTTTTAACCGGCTGTTAACGCTGCATGGCACGGCGATGGTCTTCCTGGTAGGGATGCCGATTCTGATCGGCTTTTTCAACTACCTGGTGCCTCTGATGATCGGCGCGCGCGATCTGGCATTTCCCCGGCTCAACTCTTTTGGCTATTGGTTATGGTTCTTCGGTGCGCTCTTACTGTATTTCAGCTATATCGGCGGCGGCGGCTTGCAGGGCATGGGCAGTGCGCCAGCGGTCGGATGGTTCGCATATGCACCGCTAACGGAAACCCCTTTCTCGCGTGGAAATTCGACTGACTATTGGATTCTGAGCATTTTCCTGACAAGCGTAGGGTCGACCGCCACCGCGATCAACTGGCTCACAACCGCCTTCACGATGCGTTGCCCGGGCATGACACTGAACAAGATGCCGGTGCTGGTCTGGCTGGCAGTAGTGGACGCGGGCCTGATGCTGGTGGCGCTGCCGCCGTTGTCGGCTGCGCAAGTCATGTTGCTGCTTGACCGCTTCTTTGGCGCTCACTTTTTTGACACGCAAGCGGGCGGCTCGGCCTTGCTATGGCAGCACTTCTTCTGGATCTTTGGACATCCCGAAGTTTACGTCCTGGTTATCCCGGCATTTGGGTTCGCCTCGGAAATAATCCCGGTTTTTTCGCGCAAGGTTATTTTCGGCTATGAGGTAATCGTGGCGGCCTCATGTGCCATCGGTTTCATCAGCCTGGGCGTGTGGGCGCACCACATGTTCGCCGTCGGGATGACGCCGGCCGGTAACGCGTTTTTCGTCACTTCAACGATGCTGGTCAGCATCCCGACAGGAATTAAGATTTTCAACTGGCTGGGAACGATGTGGGGCGGACAGATTCGCCTGCGGGTGCCGATGCTATTTTCGATCGCGTTCCTGTTCCAATTTTTGATCGCTGGTCTCACCGGCATCATGCTGGCTGTGGCGCCGTTCGACTGGCAATTAACCGACACCTATTTCGTGGTCGCGCACTTCCACTACGTGTTGATCGGCGGAATTCTCTTCATGATTTTCGCGGCGGTCTATTACTGGTTTCCGAAGGCCACGGGCAAAATGCTCGATGAGCGGCTAGGCCAATTTCATTTCTGGCTGTTCTTTTTCGGCTTTCACATGACCTTCGACACCCTGCACCTGGCCGGATTGGCAGGCATGCCCCGGCGGATTTATACCTATCAGCCCGGCCGCGGCTTCGAGGAACTGAATTTGATCGCTTCAATTGGAGTGATCCTCCAGGCGCTGGGCGTGATCGTTTTCGTTTACAACGTTCTGCGGTCTCTGGTGGCGGGTAAGAGCGCTGGCAGGGATCCCTGGGATGCATGGACCCTCGAATGGTCCACCACTTCGCCACCGCCTGAGTACAATTTCAGCGAGGTACCGGCGGTTCATAGTCGCCGCCCGCTATGGGATTTGAAGCATCCCGGCGACCCGGATTGGAAATATGAGTAGCGGCGAAGACTTGAGAATGGGTGCGATTACCCAGGGCATAGACGCGCCGCCTCCCATTGCCGATCCTTGGGTCCTGCCATCGCGTGGGCGGGCCGGGATGATTGCATTTATCATAACGGATAGCGCGTTCTTTACGATCTTCGTTGCGGCGTACGTCTTTTATATCGGAAAGAGTCTCACCCCGCCCTACCCCCATGACGTACTTTCCTATCCGATCGTCAATACTATCTGCCTGCTATCGTCGAGCCTGACGATTGTAGTGGCGACGCGCGCGCTTCGTCGCGGTTCGTATCGACGATTCGCGATTTGGTGGTTTGTGACATTGGCGCTGGCAGTTGAATTCCTCATTGGGACCGGCCGCGAATGGCATCGGTTGATTTATGACGCCGGACTGACACTACGGACCAATCTGTTTGGGACAACTTACTATTCACTGGTTGGTCTGCACGCGCTGCACGTTACTATTGGCGTAGGCGCCATCGCTGTAATCATGGGTTTGACCTGGACTGGCGCCGTTTCGCGCGAACACACCGAGAGAGTCGAGGTGTTTTCCTGGTATTGGCATTTCGTTGATGCTGTCTGGGTCGTGGTCTTCGTAACGGTCTATGTGGTCAGCGCACGGTGAGAGGTCTCGATGACTGAGGTCTCGAAATCACCCAATCCACCGTCGGTGATCGCGTCGCCCGCTCCGACCGGTATGCCGCTGCTGGCGGCGGCGGGAATCGCACTCGCCTTCACTGGCCTCGTCACCAGTCTAATCGTAAGCGTGGTGGGCATTATCCTCGCAGTGACCGGGTTTACGGGATGGTTTCGAGAGGTGTTACCGCGCGAGCATCGGGAAGAAGTAGCAGTTGACGGACAGGCGGAAGAAATTTTGCCCGTGCGCGTAACTGTGGCCCATTTGCAGGTCGGCGAGCAAGGCCATCGCGCGCGGCTTCCGCTTCAGGTTCATCCGTACTCGGCTGGCATTAAAGGCGGAATCGCCGGCGGGTTCGTGATGGCCGCGATAGCCGTCGTGCACGGGACCGTCCTGCACGGCAGTCCCTGGTACACAGTCAACTTGTTGGCGGCGGCCGGGATGGCCAGCCTGACGACTGCGAGCGCGGCAACGCTCGCGGCTTTCAGTCTGAAGGCTTTTATGGTTGCGCTGATGATACATGCCATAGCTTCACTGATTATCGGATTACTCTACGGGGTATTGCTGCCGATGCTGCCCCGCTATCCGATTTTATTAGGCGGAATCGTTGCACCGCTGCTGTGGAGTGGATTGCTCTGGTCATCGATGAATGTGATTGATCCTCTTTTCAACCAAAGAGTGGAGTGGAGATGGTTTGCGTTAGGCCAGATTGCCTTCGGGATAACCGCGGGAATCGTCGTGGCCAGATCCGAGAAAATCAGAACCCTGCAGCATCTTCCATTCGCCTTGCGCAGCGGAATCGAGGCGCCGGGTCTGGAACCAGAGGATAGCCAGTGAGCCAGGATCGGCTCATGGCTCTGATAGTCATTAGTATTATCGCATTGGCGACCTCTAGCGCCTGCGGGCCGTTGCCAGGAAAGCCGCTGCCGTCGGCTCGCCCGCAACTACCATCGCAGGTGACGAATTTCGACCAGCTGTATAACGAGAGCTGCAGCGGATGCCATGGTGCCGAGGGTCATTTTGGTGGAGCTCTGCCACTCAACAACCCCGCCTACCTCGCGATCGTCGACGATGCATCAATGCGCGACGCGATCGCCAACGGAATTAGCGGAACGTCGATGCCCGCCTTCGGGATCAACAACGGCGGTATGCTAACCGGCGAGCAGATCACCGCCATAGTCAGTGGGATCAGGTCGAAATGGGGTGCTCAAGTTCGGCCAATCGATGGAACTCCCCCCTACCGTTCGTCGAGGGTTGGCGACGCAGCCCAGGGCGCAAAAGTTTTCGTCGATTACTGTGCATCCTGCCACGGTGGGAGTGGGACGGGCGGAACGGCGGGCGCAATCGCCAACCCTTCGTTTCTTGCTTTATACAATAACCAGACGTTGAGAACCTTGATTATTGCCGGCCGCTCCGACCTGGGCCATCCGGGATGGAATGACTATGCGAATAAACCTGGACTCGATTCTGCCCAGGTTAGCGATATTGTCGGTTGGCTTGCTGCCCAGCGCGGATCATTACAGGCGCAGGAAAGATGAGCATGGGAGAACGTTCCGCAACCATTGGCGAAGCTTCTTATCTCGGCCCGCACAGCAGTCGCCGCGGATTTTTGTTCCGGGCCAGAAATGTGTTGAGCATTTTGTTGCTAAGTGGCTTCCCTCTTCCATTCGTCGGCGAGTTGTTGGCGCCGTTACGCCGAGAAAAGTTTCTCAAATGGGTCTCGCTAGGTCCGGCGTCCTCCTTTCCGGAGAATCAAACACGGCTGGCTGTATATAAGAACCCGTTTCGCCAACCCAGCGACGGCGGAACCGCAGATATTCCCTGCTGGGTCAGGCGTCTCACTGGGGATTCGTTTCAGGTATTTTCCGACAACTGCTCGCATCTTGGTTGTCCGGTGCGATGGTTCCCTGGGTCTCAGCTCTTCATGTGTCCCTGCCACGGCGGTACCTTCCATGCTGATGGCTCACGTGGCTCTGGTCCGCCACCCCGCGGCCTATATGCATATCCATTGAAAGTTGAAAACGGCGAACTCTGGATCAAAGCGGGCGAGATGCCGCTCATGACACTACCGAAGCCCTGAGCAAGGGGAGCAGCTCGAGGTGACGAAGTTACGCACATGGCCGCGCGCGATTTGGCAATGGTTCGCGCTGCGACTGCAGCGACCCGAGTACGGCGATGGTTATCGCCGGCCGAGAAGTTCTATCAGCTGGGCTTACGTTTTTGGAAGCGCCGCCTTTGTGCTGCTGGTAATCGAGTTCGTGACCGGACTAGCGCTGGGGCTGTTCTATTCACCATCGGCAAACACAGCGTGGCAGAGCCTGCTCCATCTGAATTATCAGGTGCCGTTTGGCTGGTACCTTCGTGCGCTGCACTACTGGGGTTCGAATTTTCTAATCGTCCTGCTGATCCTTCATGTGATCCAGGTGTTCGTGCTCGGTTCGTACAAGTATCCCCGTGAGCTGACCTGGATTATTGGAGTGCTGCTCCTGCTCTTGACCCTCGGCATGGCA
>JAMXLL010000007.1 GCA_024281015.1 Candidatus Binataceae bacterium | reverse complement strand
TCATGACATGGGATTGATAGCTTGCCTTTACTTCCCTCTTTTGGCAGGTATCCCATCCTTGCATTTCTCTGCGTCCGATTGGCTATTAAGGCCCGAGTTGTTGTTTCATTTCATTCAGAGGTATCAGGCATCCTTATGTTGGCTTCCAAATTTTGCATTTTCGTATATGGCACGACGAAGAGAGACGATGAGTGGCGCCTACTCCCTTACTAACATGCGCGCGTGGATCAACTGCTCTGAGCCAGTACGCCGCAAGTCCCTACGCGACTTCGCCGAGCAGTTCAGCGATTGGGGAGTGGCCGCGCAAGCTCTACAATCCTCCTATGCTATGGCCGAAAACGTCTTTGCGGTGACGCAATCGCGCCCTGATAGATGTTTGGCGACGGTCCCCCGGGCCAAAGTAAAGGGAGCCTCGTCATCCAGTGGTTCTGATGGCTTCGAGCTCATTGATGACGAATACGTCTCTTCTGGTCGCTGCCTCAAAGGCATGAGCATTAGAATCATAGGAGCCGACGGAGCCCCTTGTCCTGATTTCGTGGCCGGCGAGATTCAGCTCCGCACGCGTTGCATGTTCGAAGGCTATTGGGATCGCGATGGGTTCCGCCGTGACGTCTTTACTGAAGATGGTTGGTATCGTACTGGGGATTTCGGATTTGCGGCAAATGACGAGATCTTCGTCATCGGGAGGATGAAGGACATCATCATTGTGGCGGGTCAAAACATCTTCCCGGAGGACATTGAGGTTCTGACGTCTCAAGTGCCGGGGGTCCATCCAGGTCGAGTGGTCGCGTTCGGTGTCGACAACGACGAACTGGGGACCCAAAGCATTGGTCTGGTTGCCGAGATGAGCGGAGAATTCGAGCCAGCCAAAGCTGACCGCATGGAGAGAGACATCCAGACCTTAGTTGTAGCAGCACTTGGAGTGGCGCCCCGGTTCGTCAGAGTCGTTCCGGAGCGCTGGATCGTGAAAAGCACGGCTGGAAAGATATCACGACGTGACACTCGGAATCGGTTTTTGAATGAGGCACTTGCCGGTATGGAGCTCCAAAATGCCACACGATCCTGAAACAATCCGGCAGGCGGCGCGCGCGGCGGTCACTTCGGTGGCCAAACAGTCCGTCCGAGATGATCAATGTGTCGTGTCAACCGGAATCGTGGATTCGCTCTCCTTGCTGAATCTCATTGTTTTACTGGAAAGAAGCCTTCGTATTCATATACCGCCAGAAAAAGTCCAACCAGAAGACTTTGATAGCGTTGACATCATTCTTGAAACTTTAGAGCGAGTTGCGACGTGAAAAGTCCTAAAATGCAAGCCCTGCTCGTGGTCGCGATCACGTTCGCGGCCTTGTGGGTATTGCTTGCGTGGAATCCATTCCAACATCTAAATGGCATTTTCGCGACCAAGGCGCAAGAAGACGCAAAGATTTCCTTCTTGTTCACCGACCCAAGCACTCAAGAAGTCAGTTCCGGAGAAAAGCCCCTGCAAGGCTTGCGCCAGCTTGAGTCCAACTGGTGTAACGTCTCGAAAGAAGCGAGATATATTTTTACGGGTAATTCGCAGACCTTCACCGTGCTACTTGCCCCTTCGGAGGTTCCGCCGACGGAACCTGATCGAACCTACCCGGATCTTCTTCTTGATCGGCTTAATGCCGCGGGGGCTAACGTGCACGGTTATAGATTGTCCGCTCCGAATATTAGTTACATGGAAGCCTTATGGTATTTAAACTATCTCATTATGCATGATTGTTTGATCCCGGGCGAGTTTGTCCTTCAGCTAAATTTTGAAACATTTCGAAAGACAGGAGTTCGTGAAGGTATGCTCGAGCTTCTCGAGGATCCCGCCTTCGCTTCCGCAATCGAGCGGGAAGCCCGCTCTAACGCTGCCTACGCTAATACGTTCCAGCAGGCGATTGACCAATATCATGCGCGCATCGCCAAGGAGGAGGGAACCTCAGCGTCATCGGTTAGCAAAACGGGGGTTACCGAAAGTTGGGGGATTGGTAGTGCGCTTGAAACGAATATGCGGGCCGCGCTCGACGAGTTGCCCCTATTTAGGTCGCGCAGCCGACTCAAGAGTGAACTGCTCGACTTCATTTATCTTATGAGGGTGCGATTGTTCAAGATTTCGCCGAGAACAAAACGCTCTCTCGGAGGCGGCCCGTTGACAATCAACGTCAGCTCTCTTGAACGAATTGGCGAGCTCTGCCGGCAAAACGGGATTCGGCTCGTGTTCTTTAATGCGCCGCAAAATCCTGATGCTCCGTTGTATCGGACGCCCGCGGATCGGGAGCAATACCAAGCAATTGTGTCCCGCCTCGCCCGCGAATATTCGCAAGGCTATTTCGACTTTGAGGACAGCATCCCCGGACCTCTTTGGGGTGTGTGGATCGATGGCCCCGATCCGATCCACTTTGGACGTGCGGCTCACCATCGACTCGCAGACATGATGTTTGAGCGGGGCGTGATCCAGGGCGAAAAATAATGCAGTTCAACTCCTACTCTTACCTACTTCTACTGCTCGTCAGCGTCTTGCTATTCTGGAATATGCCGGTGCGATACCGCCGGATCTACGTGCTCGCTTTGAGCATACTCTTTTATGCGAGCTGGAATGTCTACTTCTTGGTCATACCCATTGCGATGTGTGGCATAGCATTTTGGTCTGGTCATACAATTCGAATAGGTGGATCTGCCGGGAGACATGCGCTCTGGGCGGGAATCGCGGCCATTGTAATAATCTTGGCAGTCTTCAAATACGGGCATTTCGTAGCCGAGAATCTCAACACAATAATTGGCTGGCTGAATCTTGAACCACTCCCCCTGGCGTGGCACTTAGCCTTGCCGCTGGGCATTTCGTTCTATTCATTTGAAGCGATCAGCTATCTTCTCGATACCCGGCAAGGGCGAGTAAAATCGGCGAATTTTGGCGACCTTCTTCTCTTCATAATGTTTTGGCCTCATCTTATTGCGGGCCCGATTGTTCGGACACGAGAGCTCATTCCGCAGTTAAGATTTGATCGGCCCTTCGAATCTCGCTTCGTGCTGATCGGACTTGATCGGCTGCTTCTCGGCTTGGTGCAAAAAAATCTTATTGCGAATACGATCGGCGGTTGGGTCGACGAAGGATTTCTCCCCAAGACCGCGGCGTTGAACACGACGATCGACAATTGGGCGCTTGCTGTTGCTTTTGGGATCCAGATCTACTTCGATTTCGCAGCTTATACGAACATGGCTATAGGTGCCGCTCAGATGATTGGTATCACTCTTCCTGAGAACTTTCGGCACCCGTACCATGCAGCCAATCCAGTCGACTTTTGGTCCCGCTGGCATATGACCTTGTCGCGGTGGATTCGTGATTACGTATTCTTCCCTTTGAATGCTGGGTTCCAGGATAGGAGACTTCGGCTATATCTCAGCCTAGTGGCTGTTATGGGTCTTGTCGGACTTTGGCACGGCGCTGCCTGGGGTTTTGTGATTTGGGGCATAATGCACGGCGTATACTTAGCTTCGTATCGAGCATTTGAGCACTGGAGGGGAGAACAGGTGCCGCAAGGGCTCGCGCTGCGCCTTGCCTTGCGATTAGTTACCCTTTGCGCGGTAGTCGCAGCGTGGGTACCGTTCAGAGCAGCCTCGCTTGAACAGGCTACCGCGATGCTCAAATCAATGTTTGTGAACTTCTCTTTCGGGTTTTCCTTTTCTGTCAATTTCTACTTAATGGCCCTTATATGGTGTCTTTGGATTGCTTTGGAGCCGATGTTTGGGAGTTTAATTGCAAGAATGGGCGAGGCTGACAAACCGGGCCTTTCGGCGGGGATGAACCGTTATCTGCTGCGGCCGGGAGCTTACGCAGTTCTTTTGCTGCTGTTCCTCGCTTTTGACGATCGTGATACCCAATTTATCTACTTCCAATTCTAGCGGTAAAATCGAGCTTGGACGGACGAAAAGTGGCGCTCCGTTTGCGGCGCGTATGATTGAAGTACCCCGCGTGTTTGCATAGATTTTCGGAATATGCCTCATATCACAGTCGCCATCCCTACCTACCGTCGCTTGCCCATGCTTTGCCGGGCCGTCGAGAGCGTGTTTGCGCAGACATTCAACGATTGGGAGTTGGTTGTCAGCGACGACGAGAGTCCGCCCGGGGAGACGTGGCAATTTTTAAGGAGTTTGGCCGACTCCGACCGACGTGTAAGGCCCGTCATCAACGACGAGGCCCATGGTGCGTGCTTCAATCATAATGCTGCGTTACGCGCAGCGCGCGGTGAATGGATCAAAATTCTGCATGATGACGATGTGTTAAAGCCAAATTGTCTCGAAGTTCTTGCTCAGACAGTTCGGCGGGATCCCGAAGCAATCGCGATATCCTGCGCATGTGAGAGTTTTGTAGATGGAAACTTGGTCGAGGCATTCGATCGACGGGACCGGGCTTTGCTCGAGAGGATGGAGCCTGGGGACGCCTTGTTGGCAATGTATATTTTGGACGAATCGGGATGGGCGTTGCCAACTCAACAGATGGTGCATCGCTCGGTAATCGACTCCGGCGTCCTTTTTGAGAAGGCCAGCGGCATCAATACTCTTTACGACAGCTGGTTCAATGCGAGAGTCCGCGCATGCGGGCCCACTCTGGTTTATAACTCGCCCCTCGTCGAGTGGCATCAAGGACGACACGAGACCACGACCTCAACCATTACGGCCGAGGAGCTAACCGCCGAATTTATAGCTTTTCGAAAGCTGGTACTGCCGCTAATACCGAAGGACCGATGTCCACCTGGACTTGAAGCTACGGAGGGCATGGTACTGATCACTCGTGCGCTCGACCAGCTCCGGAACATGCGCCTTTTGTCAGCCATTCGAACGGCTGCCCATACCAAGAATGCCCACGCCTATTGGTTGGCGATAGGGTGGTTTTTGCGGCGATACTATCCGAGACGGTTTTCGCAAATTGTGCGGAAGATAATTTGGAAAGACAACGCAGACATGAAGCGCTATTTGGTCAAGTACAATTCCTTCATCGAGCCAAAAGGCTGCTAGTTAAGTGTCAGTCGTGCGACCTAAGATCAACTCGCTATCACGAGAAGTGCCTTACTTGCGCTCTACCTGGTCCATAATATCGTCTTTTGTAGCCGCGAGTTGTGGACGGCTTCGGACCCATCTCCAGGGGGGTCGCCGAATTCCGATCACCGTTGGCAAACTTCTGTTCAGTTTCGAGCCGATCCGACGCCTGTTTGACGCACCCGCAGGGTACTGTTCCGTTCAAACATGCGGAAAGTTAAGTGATATCAATCTCTCAGTCGTGGGACCGATCGAAAAAGAGGAGCAAATTCTCCTTTCGCCGGCGGTATTCGCAATCGGCAAGGAGGTGCAGAGTAAGCTCGCAGGTGCTCGGCTGGTCGCGGACGCGCGATCAGTGTACGTTTTGCGAGATGGCAAATATCGAAACGCAAGGGGTCATTTTGAGCTCGCGGTGCTTGACGCGAAAGGCCGACTGCTCAGCGAATTGTCCCCTGATGCGATTGGGCCAGATTTTCACCGAATTTACGAACAGTTATCTCTTCGAAGGGAGCGACGGTTATCTGGCAGGGTGATTGTTTTGACTACCCCGGGAGCCCGAGATAATTACTTTCACTGGTGTTTGGAGATGTTACCCAAAATTCAATTGCTTCGCTCAAGCGGCTTGTTCCAACCCAAAAAAGATACTTTTATGATCAACCACAAAAGAGCCCGTTATCAGATGGAAACCCTGGCGTTGCTGGGCCTGGATGGTTCGAACACGATCCGAACTTATCCTGGAATAAAGATCACGGCGAATGAACTCATCGTGCCGTCCCACTCCTCTCTGCACGAGGCCGTATCTCGGTGGTCGGTCGAATTTCTTCGGGAAAACTTCGGGCGTGACAATTACAAAATTGGCGACATGCGGAAATTTTTTTTGGACCGTGGTTCGGCGCGAAGGAGATCGATAGTTAATTTGGTAGAGGTGCGAGAGTACCTCAGTAGGCGTGGATATGCGATTATCGACACCTCGCAATTGTCGTTCAAAGAACAGGTGAGTCTGTTTCGCGGTGCGCGAACTATTATATCTCCTCACGGAGCAGGCCTCGCAAACCTTTGTTTTGTTGAAGGCGGTACTAAGCTACTTGAAATATTCTCTCCTTTCTATATGCCGGATTATTTTCGTGTACTCTCACAGCACGTTGGCGCCGCATACAGCTGCGTTTCTGGAGTGGCCCGGGATAAAGGAACCGAAGTGGGCGAGCGGCAGCGGATCTCACATCCCTTCGAGGTGCCTTTGAACCGGCTGGCCCGGGCAGTAGATAGGCTAGAATCATAGATTTCTCAGGTCGGTTCTACGTAGTATGTTATCGACCGGCACGTTGAATCTTGAACAATAATGAATAAAGGTCAGAAATGCGCGTTTTGATCGTCGAACAAAAGTGTAAGCATGGACACTATTTGAATTATGTTCAATATTTAGTTCGCGCATTTGTGCCGTTGGGATGCGAAATAGTTGTGGCTGTTCCTCCCGGAACACCCGAGTCCGCCCAGTTCAAAATGCACTTGGCTCCGCATCAAGCGCATTTTCGGCTTGAGTTTATCCCGGCTCGTGACGAGACCGCTGCCGCTTGGAAGCGGATCAACACTGACGCGCGTGTTTTCCGCGCTGTGATTAGCCGCGTCAAGCCGGACGCCGTATATCTGCCTACCGGTGACGGCGTGGCTCAGTCGCTTGCTTTTGGGAAGTTGGCGTGCCGGCGTACGGGATTATCACGGGTCCATTGTGAGGCGCTTCTTATTAGGGTACCGGCTGCGTACGGTATGGACACTCGTTCACCTTTTTTGACCAAAGTAGCGTTTCAAGCAATGCCATTCGATGTTGTGCACTACATTGATCCAGTCGCTTTCGACTGGGTCTTGAATAACGTCGGTAGCAGAGCTGGAAGAAAAGCACGATTCATTGCCGACCCGATTGAGCCGATACCTCTTTTGAACCGCTCCGATGCATGCGCGAAGCTCGGTTTGCCAGAGAGTAGGAAGCTCATCATGTCCGTGGGCCTGCAGGACCATCGCAAGGGAGTCGACTACTTAATAAAGGCGTGCGCGCGCTGGAAACCCACGGGACCGGCAAGCATCGTACTGGCAGGCATGCTATCGCCTCAGATCAAGGAGCTGTTGACGAGGCAATATCGATATCTTGTGGACGACGGCCGGCTAATCGTCTTGGACCGGTATCTCAGCAACGACGAGATAAACGCCTGTTGCGCGGCTGGAGATTTGATCACAACCCCGTATCGGCCTCACCCGCATCCCTCTGCAATTGTGTTGTACGCCATTCATGCCGGCAAGATGGTGCTTGCCGCGAACAATGGATGGTTTTCATACATGGTGCCGAAGTTCGCGCTAGGACGATTGTGCGAGCCTCAGGACCCCGAATTGTTGGCGGAAAGCCTCAATCGCGCGCTGCACGAGGCCGAGGGATACCAGGTTTCACCTGCCGCGAAGCGCTTGGTAGAATTCAATCGCTCAGAGAATTTCGTGCGCCAATGGAGGCAAGAGCTAAGCAAATTGATGGGAAAACGTGAACAGGCACGCATACCCGACTGGAATTGGGTTTTAACCGGCGATGAAAACAAGAGCCTCGAGCGGCGGGGTGGCCCGGGTCAGGCAACTTCCGACTTTCGTGGCGACACTAATCTATCGACATAACGCTGGTTTCGCCGATGGTGTACAATGCCCACCACTAAGCCGACGACACAGAGAATATCCAGGTGTAACTTGCTTCAACAAGTTCTTAGAAGGGTCCGCAGGCGTGGCCTGCTCAATTCCGCAATCGCAATTCGCGACATCAGCAAGTTGTACCTTAAACATCGATTTCTTCGACATGCCACGGGTGTCATCCATGTCGGTGCAAACGACGGTTTAGAGCGCCACTTATATGCATTATATGGATTGCATGTTTTATGGGTAGAACCGCTGCCAAATGTCTTCCAAAGACTACAGCATAATGTATCACAGTTTCCCAAGCAAGTGGCTAAGCAGGCATTAATTACAGATAAAGATGACGTCGAGTATACCTTTCATGTAGCAAACAACAATGGCCTATCGTCGTCGATCTTTGATATCGGAGATCATCGTCATATTTGGCCCGAAATACATTACATCAATCACATTAAGCTACGATCCACGACGCTTGACTCATTGCTTGCTGAGGAGGCAACAACCGCCATGTATGATGTTCTGGTCTTGGATACCCAGGGCTCTGAGTTGCTTGTCTTAAATGGAGCAGTAAATACGCTTCCTCGAATCAAATTTATTCGCACAGAAACTGCTGACTTCGAGACGTATGTTGGAGCAGCCAAGATAGAAGATATCAGCGGTTATTTGCAGGATTACGGCTTCAAGTTTGTCAGAGCGGATAAATTTGCGGAGAAACCTGGGATTGGGCACTGCTTCGACGTTCTATATGAGAAGCGAAGTTCGGTAGGTGCAATCAGTAGGTGAAACGAGTGAGCTAGGATGGTTCCGATTACAATCGCGCAAAGAAGTTGAATGCCGGGTGCGATGAGCGAACTCGAGGGCGAAAATAAACATGAGCAAAACGTTAGTTGTTACCGGTTCTTCGGGATTAATTGGTTCCGAGGTATGCGCGCATTTCGCTGCTCTTGGTTGGCAAATACATGGGATAGATAATAACTCTCGAGCGCATTTTTTCGGGCCGCAAGGTGACACGCGATGGAATCAGCAACGGCTTCAGGCGCAGCTTACGAATTTTGTGCATCATGAACTGGATATTCGCGACCGTAACGCAATAATAAAGCTGATCGGGTGTTTGCGGCCGACGGCGATAGTACACAGTGCAGCGCAGCCAAGTCACGACTTGGCAGCGAAGATACCTTTCGAGGACTTTGATACGAACGCGGTTGGGACGATGAACCTCCTAGAGGCAGCCCGACGTTTTGTGCCGGGTGCTCCTTTTGTGTACATGTCCACCAATAAAGTTTATGGCGATGCCCCGAACGAAGTTCCTCTGGTCGAGACCGAAACAAGGTGGGAGTATGCCCGGCCTGAGGACCACAACGGCATTAAGGAGATCATGCGAATTGATCAATCGACGCACTCGCTGTTTGGCGCGTCGAAGGTTGCTGCGGACGTTATGGTGCAAGAATATGGGCGGTACTTTGGTATGGCAACCTGCTGTCTGCGTGGCGGATGTCTTACTGGACCGAATCATTCGGGAGTCGAACTGCACGGATTCCTTAGCTATTTAGTAAAGTGCAATCTGCAGGGGCACAAGTACTCGATCTACGGATATAAGGGGAAACAAGTTCGTGACAACATCCATTCCGTTGATGTCGTACGCTTCATCGAATACTTTATCGAAACGCCTCGTAGCGGGGAGGTTTATAATCTTGGCGGCGGTCGGGGCAACAGTTGTTCGATTCATGAGGCATTTCGACTGGCTGAAGAGGTATCTGGCAAGAAAATGGTGTGGGATTACGTTGACCGAAGCCGGGAGGGTGATCATATTTGTTACATAAGCGACTTGTCTAAAATGAAAGCTCATTATCCAAATTGGGATATTTCGAAGTCTCTGTACGACATTTTTAATGAGATTCATCGAGCGTGGCTGGCGCGAGGTGTTGCTGAGCAAATTTCAGTCTAACTTTCTGTGGGCGTTACGAAGCGGGTGCAAGTGTAAAGTGTACGAAAAATGGGGTTGGCGGGCTTCGG
>JAMXLL010000006.1 GCA_024281015.1 Candidatus Binataceae bacterium | reverse complement strand
CCGAATAATCCGAAACTACGACGTTGTGAGAACCGCCGTAGATCCACAGACCGATGACGCCTTCGCCGGCGACCTCGGTATCGGCATTGCCATGCGCCAGCTGAATAGTGGTGCCCGTCACGTTGTTCAGGTACATGCCATAGCCCAGGGCTCCGGCACCGGTCGTATATGCTTCGATCAAACCCTCGATATGCAATTGAGCGTAACTGCCATCGTCCTGAATACCGATGGTCAGTTGCCGGGTAGCCAAGCTGCCGCCGAGATTGGTGTTACCAGTCAAATTGACTATAGCGTGGGCAGCCGCCGCCAAAATGTGGATGGCAGTACCACCCGGGGGGAACATCGGTCCATTTATTACTAACGAATCCGCGCTGAGAGTGACATTAGGGGCTGAGATGACGAGGCAGTCACCAGGAGCAGTCATGTTGATCGTGGTATTGTTCGGGACGCAGTATGCACCGGCGGTCGCCAGAGACTGACAATTGGTGATGGGGGTACAAGCATGCCCTTGCTGAGAGCCGAACAGAATAGCGAGGGTGATTGTCGCAGCAAAGATTTTTTGTGGGGTCGCAGCGGGGTACATGATTGAGTCGTCCGGTGTGCTGGGTCAAGGAGCCGCGCATGCCAGCTAATGGCGGCCTCGGGTTTTGTTAGCGAACGCTGGTGTCTTTGATATGGTTATGACAACTATAGCGAAATCACGATTGCGTCAACACTGAGATGCCGCTTTATGCATATATGGGATGGTGTCTGGAGAAAATTAGTTATACAAGCGCGTATGACCTAATTTGGGTCATGAGTGCTGACCGATGATGGCCGATGGACTTGGGACTGGTCCCCCGGGGAAGAGCGAATCTGACCCAGCTCAGGTCCGGCTAAGCTCGGATTGTTTGGTGGCGAAGGAATTGCGAATAGGACAGAGAAGTTTCAGGTCGGCGACAATTTTTTGAGGACCTGGCTACCCGGTCAACGTACAACTGCAAGCGTAGTGACGATTGTCGAACATCCAATTAGCATGGCTCTGCGATGACCAGATTCAAAAATAACGATGAGTTCTTTGCGGCTTTGCGCGTACTCATTGAAAGATGGTGTGATCGTCGGTGTCTGAAAGCATTGCACTATATTCTCGGGTCCTATCTGGCCTTCAATGGGATGACTGATAGTTGGGGAGACTTACTGGCCGCTCTTCGAAACGTTGAAGCACTCGCACGAGCAGAATTACAGCCGAGCGAGCTAACGGAGCTGGATGATTTAATCAGGACTATCGATGAGCGAGTTTTGAGCCGAAGCTGACCCTCGAGCTACGGGCTGAGTAGATCGGATGGGCCGCCGCTCAGCGCGGTCATGGAAGCACGCACCAGCTAAGCTTTTACAGAGGAGAGTCGGCGAAATATCCACCGACTCTGCCCGCTATCTCAGCGTGGTGCGCTGTTTGAACAAACTTGGGTAATGCGGCCTTCCGTATCGCTGCAGAGTAAGCAACGACTACTGGTTCAACGGCAGCCCGGGCAGAATCTGAGTACCCTCCTGTATAACTGCCTGCAGGCTGGTTGGATCGAGTGCCAATTCCGCCAGGATACTTGGGGCGACCTGTTTCGTTTGCACAGGCGTGCTGATAACGGCGCTAGCGAACCTCGGATTAGACAACAACATCATCACGTTCACATCGTCATGCGCGAAGCCGCCGTGCTCCGCAAGTTTCTTGGTACTGTTCGAATAGGTCACGCCGATATTAGGAGTAATCAGGATATCCGGGGCGCGGGAGTCTCCGGGGTTGTAATACAAAGCCATGGAAGGGCCCGAAAAAATCTCGCCGATGCCCGCGATGTTGGCAGATAGCGGCAGGGCGGGGGAGGCGGCCTCAAGTGCCGCGACCTCGGTGGCCGTATCGCAACTGCTCTTGAGCCAAAGCAGGGCTACATCATCCTCGGTCGGTCCGATTTGGTTAAGCTCCGAATCCGGTAGACATGAGCTCAAGATTGACGCCGGGTCGTTAGGAGACCCATTCGCTTGATAACGCTTGGAATCGACCGGCGATTGTCCATGCTTGGCAGTGATTATGATCAACGTTGAATCGTACAGCCCCTGGTTTTTAAGTGCGTTGACCATCATACCGATAGAACGGTCGACAAAGACGATCTCCTGAAGTAGCGAAGGACTAGGAGTCCCGATCGAATCGGTGTAACCGCCGTCGATGCTGTAGGTGCTAGGTAGGCAATTCGGGTTACTCGTTGGGCAATGCTGATAGATCAACTTCTGGCCGATACTCACTGCCTGGAAGTTCATGCCGAAGATGTTTGGCACGCTCGTTTTGGCTGTGCCGTCGTGGTTCAACCCGCCGATCTCATTGATGATGGCGTTAACCTTGATCCCGTCATAGCACTGAATGTTTTGGAAGCTCCCGGTGTAATCGTCGTCGGCACTTGCCGCAGCCTGGTCCGGCAGGGGATTGCAACCATTGGGTGGAACCAGTTCCTTATCTGGAATCAGAGAGCGAGTGGCGCCGGTCCCCTGGGCGAGGTAGTTGGCCGAGTCAGAGTTGATTTCCGGCCCAAAGTAGTCGTCGACATTACTATCAGTAATCCCGGCGCTCGGGCCGCCGATCGACGAATAGGAGGGATGTTTATCAGCCCAGGCCGTGTAGCCTCCAGCGCCATGTATAATTCCGTAAACCGAGTTGACGCGAACAAAGTTCCACGGATAGACGGGGTCGCAATTCCCGTCGCGTACCAGGCGATTTGGGTCAATGGAATTGACCCCGCCGTCACCGCTCGGCGCACCACCATTGAGAAGCGTCTGATCGAGGTCGATACCTTCATCGTATTCGGTGCTGGTACCCGACGGAGGCGAGGTGCAAGGACCACCTTTCAACCCGTTGCCGGTGTCGTTCATTGGTGGGTTAAGTGCACGGTCGTACGCAATATCGTAATTGACGCCCATCGTGCGCGGCGATCCCCCGGTCACCAGTGCCGTCAGGCCAGGGAATGAATCCGAGGGTGTCGAAGTCGAAGTAGCCCGGTAATCGATGCCCGTGGTTCCCAGCGTCGCCAGATTCGGGCAGTAGCCACCCTTGGAGCAGTTCAGGTAGTCCAGCTCATGCATGCCATCAATGCTGATCAGCAGCACGCGTTTGATGCTCCACGCATGGGCAGGCGGCACCGACCAGGCTGCCACAAGCAGCGTTCCTGCCAACACAGTTAGAAATATTTTTCCCCGCATATCTTCCACCTCCGCTAAATCTGAAGCGCAAATCGCGACGCGGGAGACTGACAGCGATTTGTTACCGTGCTGTCAGCGGGTCTTGAACTTCACGTTAAGTAATTACAGTACGCTGGGATGCACCGGTTGCGGTCTTAGGTGCAGCCAGCTTTCGCGACGCGCCCCGCAACATCTTTCCCCGGCGCCGCTCTCAGCAAGCGGATCCCGCGCACTATATGTCAGTGTCAAAGTTCCGCGGGCGTTGGTTGGAGTGTAATCCCGTTCGTGCTGTAAGCCGTGTGTATTCTGCGGGAGAAATCAGCGGCGCACGCCGACGACCGTATGGGTCGATCGCGACTCGCAGCGTACGCTGCGACGGTTAATCCTGATCGCCGAAGAGCGTCAGTTCGTCCGCCCCCAGGCGCCGCCGCCTGGCGTTTCGATGCGGATTCTATCGCCCGGTCCGAGTTGCGCGTTGGCTTTGCCGGGCAGCTTGGTTACCGCTCCGTCGTGGATGAGGTAGTTGCCCCCGACTGCACCTGCGTCGCCGCCATTGAGTCCCCATGGTGCCGTAACGCGCCGCTCAGTTAGCAAGCTCGCACTGGATTGGACCAGGCATTCCAGCTCCCGCACGAGACCGTCGCCGCCCGGGAATTCACCCCGCCCGCCGGAACCACGTCGAATGCGGTATTCCGTTATGCGCAATGGATAGTACGCCTCGAGAGCTTCGATCGGGGTGTTGAGTGTGTTGGTCATGTGGGTGTGCAATCCCGAAACGCCGGGATGGCCCAGCGCGGCGCCCACGCCGCCGGCGATGGTTTCGTAATAAGAAAAATGCCTGGCGCGGAGCGTATCGTAGCCGCCAATTGTCAGATTTGACATCGACCCCGAACTCGCCGCCGGGACCCGATCCGGCACTGCCTGAGCGAGTGCGCGAAACAGTACGTCGACGATACGCTGCGAAGTCTCGACGTTCCCGCCGGCCACCGCGGCAGGTGGCAGAGCATTGACGATGCTGCCTTCGGGCGCAATCACCTTGATAGATCGCATCAGGCCCTCGTTGGCCGGAACGGCTTCGGCTGCCAGACATTTCATTACGTAAAATGTCGCGGACAGGGTGATTGCATAATTGGCGTTGACGGAACCGCGAACCTGGGGCGCCGATCCGCTGAAATCGACCACTGCACTACCTGCGCCAATTTTAATCGCGACGCGCAACGTAATCGGACCGGTGCCGAAACCGTCGTCATCCAGAAAGTCTTCCGCAGTATAGGTTCCGGGCTTGATGTTGCGCAGTGTGGCGCGCATCAGTCGATCCGCATAGTCCTTAAGTTCCTCCATCGCCGCCGCCACCTGGGTGCGCCCGGCAGTTTCGGCCAGGGCGCGGGTTCTTTCGGCTCCTACCCGCAGTGCAGCGACCTGTGCTCGCAGATCGCCTTCGCGTTCGTCACGAACCCGGGTGTTGGCAAGGAAGAGTTCGAAGATATCGCGCGCGGGTTCACCTCCTACCATCAGCTTGACAGGCGGCAGGCGGAACCCCTCCTGGTAGATTTCCGTTGCGAGTGCCATCGAACCAGGCGTCATCCCGCCGATATCCGCATGATGGGCACGATTCGCCACATAGGCGAAAGCCATGTTCCGGTTGCCCAGGAAGACCGGCATCACCAGTGTCACGTCCGGCAGATGGGTACCGCCGGCAAAAGGATCGTTTACTGCCGCCACGTCGCCGTCTTGCAGAGCGAGCCGCTCAATGGCGGCCCTGACCGATAGTGGAGTCGATCCGAGATGCACTGGAATATGCGCCGCCTGTGCTACCAGTTCGCCGCGCCCGTCGAACAACGCGCATGAATAGTCTCGTCGCTCCTTGATATTGGGCGAATACGCAGTTTGACCCAGCACCACTCCCATTTCCTCAGCGATAGCCGCCAGACGATTGTTCATCACCGCCAGCGCTACAGGGTCAAATCGCTGATCGCCCGATCGCGCCCGAGCGCGCCTGCGCCGCGGTGCCCGCGCTGCTTTTTTCATCGGCTCTCCAGGTGCAGGTTGCCGTACTCGTCGCATCGTAAGGTGAACTCCGGCGGGACGTATGCGGTCGAACTCAATTCGACAACAATTAGCGGGCCCTTCAGATGCGCATTCGCGCCAATGTCGTCACGCGCGTACACGGGGACGCTGCGGTATGAGTTGCCGATCAGGGCTCGTGTGCGGCCGAGCACGCCGGCGTTGGCCCGCCGCCCCAGACGTGGCGGCGAGATCTCCATCCCTGCGGCCCGAGCACGAAGCCTTAGATTCACTACTTCCACCGCGGCGTGTGCTGCGGAATGGCCGAACATGCGCCGGTGCGCCTGATGGAAATCTTCGACAAACCCTGGACCGAGCTTGATTTCCAGCTCATACGACTGGCCGCGATAACGCATGTCAGCCCATAACTCGTTGTAAATACCACTTGCACTGGCGCCGTCATTGAGCAGTTCCTCCCGGGCTCGCGCAATCATAGGACGGGCACGAGACTGAAGCTGACGTAAATCCTGGTCAGTGGAGCGAATCGTCAACGAATATTCGCGTCCCAGCGGCGCACCGAGGGCACCCCAGGCGCACAACAGACCGGGATTGCGCGGCAAGACGATGTGGCGCATCCGCAGCTCCAGGGCCAGTTCTGCAGCATGCATGGGACCAGCACCACCAAACGCTAGAAGGGCAAAATCGCGAGGATCGAAGCCACGTTCGACGGTGATCACGCGAATCGCCCGCTCCATGTTGGCGTTTACTACCCGGATAACTCCGCGCGCGGCGCTTGCCACGTCGGTGTTCATGCGGTCGGCCACCGTTTGCAGGGAGGTCGCGGCGCGATCTGGATACAGCCGCATCTGGCCGCCGAGGAAGTTGTCAGCTAGCAGCCGTCCCGCCACTAGATCCGCATCGGTCACGGCCGGCCGTTCGCCGCGACCGTAACACGCCGGGCCAGGATCAGCCCCGGCGCTCTCGGGACCGACCTGCAACGAACCGCCCGCATCGATCGAGGCGATGGAGCCGCCGCCTGCGCCGACGGTATGGATATCGATAACCGGAGTTCGCACCGGGTAACCGCCCGGATAACTGAGTGTGCGGATCCTGGTGCGCCCGTCGAAGAGCGAGACGTCGGTTGACGTCCCGCCCATGTCGAAGGTGATGAAGCGATCGATTCCCATAGAGCTCGCGAGCTCGGCCGCACCCGCCACACCGGCCGCCGGGCCGGAAAGAAGAGTGCGGACGGGTTCATCGCGCGCCAGGCCAGTACCGATCGCGCTGCCGTTGGACTGCATCACCCTGAGATGAACGCCAGCGAGTTGGCGTTCGAGGTTGCCCAGATGCGCGGTCATCTTCGGCGCGACGTAGGCATTGATTACGGTCGTGGAAAGCCGCTCATACTCGCGGTATTCGGGAAGAATCCGATGAGAGACTGAGAGCGGAATTCCCAGCGGCTCCAGCGCGCGCGCAATCGCCTGTTCGCTCTCTGGGTTGGCGTAGGAATGCAGCAGGCACACTGCGATCGCCTCCGCACCGGATTGTTGCGCAATCTCGTGAACCTGGTCCAAGGCTGCCTCATCAAGGGATGAGGCAAGGGTGCCGTCGAAGTAGGTGCGCCCATTCACCCCGAACCGCATCTCGCGGGCGACCAGCGGTTCTGGTCGTGACGGCGCGAGCGCATACAATTGCGAGCGGTTTTGACGCCCGATTTCGATCAGGTCCTCGAAGCCGGCATCGACGAAGAGCCCGACTTTAGCGCCTTTTTTTTCGAGCAACGCATTGGTGGCAACCGTTGAACTGTAGGTGACGAAATCCGGGAGGGCATCCTGGAGCAAGGCCTTTATTCCCGTGATCACCGCCGCCGCAGGATCATCGGGAGTCGAGAGCAGCTTGTGAACTTTGATTTCGCCTCCGACTATCGCCACCAGGTCGGTGAAGGTTCCCCCGGTATCCACCCCGACCATAATTGACGGGCGGCCGGGTGCCCGATTTCTCTTTCGCGCCGTCATCAGAGGACCAGAGTGAAAGAATACCAAGCCGGCGAGAAATGCAGGAGATCGGAACGGATTAGCAACGCCTCCCGCCCGTCGCTCGCAAGATGCTCAACCGCTCGCTCTATCATTTGTCATATCGGGCGGCGGCCAATTGAGTAGTATCTGAATTCCAAGGCTTTCATTAGCCCCGGGTCGTAAAGGTTACGCCCATCGAAAATCACCGGTTCCCGCAACTCGGCTCTGATCCGTTGAAAATTGGGATGACGGAACTCGTTCCATTCCGTCAGAATAATGAGCGCATCGGCATTCGAGAGTGCTTCGTAATTCGTGCGATGATAAGTTACCCGCTCGCCAAAGGTTCGCCGCGCGTTCTCCAGTGCCTCGGGATCATGCACCTGTACCCGCGCGCCGGCCTTCAGCAGTTCCTCTATGACCACCAGCGATGGCGCCTCGCGCATGTCATCCGTCCGTGGTTTGAAGGCCAGCCCCCAGATAGCGAACGTGCGACCGTTCAAGTCACGGCCGAAGTGTTGTTTGACCCGTTCGACGATCAGCCGTTTCTGCTGAACGTTGACCTCGTCAGTCGCCTTCAACATGGTAAATTCGAGTTGATGCTCAGCGGCGCTGTGAATCAGCGCCTGCACGTCTTTGGGGAAGCACGAACCCCCATAGCCCACTCCAGGGAACAGGAACTGTGAACCGATTCGCCGATCGGCACCCATGCCCCGCCGGACGTCGTTGATTTCAGCGCCGACCGCTTCGCACAGGTTTGCCATCTGATTGATGAATGAGATCCGGAGCGCGAGCATCGCATTGGACGCGTACTTGGTCAGCTCTGCCGAGCGTGGATGCATTACCAGGATGGGATTGTCGGTGCGCACAAAGGGCGCGTGGATTTCCCGCAGGATAGCAGTCGCCTCGTCGCTCGAACTGCCAATCACTACCCGGTCAGGCCGCATAAAGTCTTCCACCGCGGAACCTTCCTTGAGGAATTCCGGTACAGAGCAGACGTCGATGCGCGCGTTCGCAGCTGCTTTAAGGCGTTCTCGCACCCGGTCATTGGTCCCTACTGGCACGGTGCTTTTTATTGCGATGATGTGGTAGCCCTGAGCGATGCGCGCGATGTCTTGCGCCACGGTCAGCACCCCGTTCAAGTCCGCTGAACCGTCAGCTCTCATCGGCGTGCCTACCGCGATGAAGGAGACCATAGATTGGGCTACCGCGGCCTCGAGATCGCAGATGAAGCTGAGCCGCCGCTCTTTGATGTTACGCCTTACCAACTCCTGTAAACCCGGCTCATAGATCGGGATGGTGCCGGTGCTGAGCGCCTCTATTCGAGAGCGATCGATATCTACGCAGATCACCTCATTCCCGCTTTCCGCGAAGCAGGTGCCACTCACCAGCCCGACGTAGCCGGTACCGACCACCGCGATGTTCATGATGTTCCCCCGGTGAGGCGTTTCTCGACCAGGTGCGCCGGCGCGAACGCCTGCGGCCCTGGATCAGCCGCCTGGCCCCCGATCCTCAGAACTCCTCCTTGATGACGTAAATCGGTTTTCCTTGAGATTCGTGATAGGTGCGCGCGAGCATTTCGCCAATCAAGCCGATACTAACAAGCTGTACACCTACGACAATCAGCAGGATAGCAAGCAGGAGTGCCGGACGCCGGCTCAATGAAGAGCCCAGCACGACTTTCTCAAAAACCAGTATGGCCGTCCACAATGTACCAATGGCCCCCATCACCAAGCCGATGAGTCCGAAAACCTGGATTGGCCGAGTCGAGTAGCCAGTCAGAAATTTGACCGTCACCAGGTCCAGCAGCGTTCGTACGATACGGCCTGGACCGTACTTCGACCTTCCCGCCCGGCGCGGGCGGAAGTTCACGGCCACCTCGACGATTCGGGCGCCCTGTTCGGCGGCAATCGCGGGCACGAAGCGATGCATCTCGCCATACAACATCAGGCGCCGCGCCAGGTCGCCGCGATAGGCCTTGAGCGTGCAGCCGTAATCATGTAATCCGACCCCGGTCATCCGCGAAATCAAAGCGTTGGCGGCAATCGAGGGCAGCCTGCGGCTGAGGGTGGCAGCCTTCCAACGCTCGGTGCGCCAGCCGCTGGCGAGATCGTAACCCTCATCGATTTTCGCAATCAGGCGCGGTATATCCGCTGGGTCGTTCTCGCCGTCGCCATCTATCGCTACCACGATTGCGCCGGCGGCATGTTGCAGCCCGCAGGCTAGCGCCGCGGTCTGCCCCGAGTTGCGGGCGAGGCACATCACGCGGACGTGGCGGTCGCGAGTCTTGATCTCACGCAAGACCTGCACGCCACCGTCGGTGCTACCGTCATCGACGAATATCAATTCGTAGGAGCGCTCGAGCCGCTGCATTACCCGGTGCAGTTCATCATGTAGCGGCGCCAGGTTGTCCCGTTCGTTGAAGAGCGGAACAACTACTGAGACATCCATCGTGAATAATGGGAATCAGTCAATTCAATGAAGGCGCGATAACGGCGCTCGATATCTTCCCAAGTGAGAGCCAGCAGCCGTTCAATTGAAAATCGCTCAACCACGAACGACCCCATCACACTGCCATAAATCACCGCCGTACGCAGGATGGACTCATTCATGCCGCCGCTGCGGACCAGCCACCCCATCACACCGGCCGCGAAGGCGTCACCGGCGCCGGTGGGATCCACCACCTCTTCGAGCGGCCAGGCCGGCACGGCAAACATCGAATCGGGACTGAACTGAAGTACCCCGTACTCGCCGCGTTTGATTAAGGCGATGCGGGCCCCCATTTTGAGGATTGCCCGCCCAGCCCTAACCAGGTTGTGCTCGCCGGTCAGCAAGCGGGCTTCTTCGTCGTTGACCGTCAGGATATCGATGCGAGGCATCAGCCGGACGAAACCGGCAAGGTCGTTTTCGATCCAGAATTTAATCGTATCAGCAGCCACGATTCGCGGACTGAACACCTGCGAGAGCACATGTTCCTGCAGCTGCGGTGAAATGTTGGCGAGAAACACGAAATCAGCGCGCCGCTGGTCGGGCAGCAGCTCGGGCATGAAATCTCCGAATACCCCCAGCTCAGTTGCCACCGAGTCGCGGATATTCATGTCTTCATGGTAACGGCCATGCCAATGGAAAGTTTTGCCGGGCCGCGGCACCAGCGCACGGGTGTCGATGCCGCGGTCGACGAACAATTGCCGGTCTTCTTCGCGAAAATCCTCGCCGACCGCGGCGACTATACTGACCGGACCAAAGAAACGCGCGCCCAGGGCGAAGTAGCTGAGCGATCCGCCAAGCGCGCCGCTTACTGTACCATGCGGCGTCTCAATCGTGTCGTACGCGACTGCGCCGACTGCAACAATGCTCATTTGATGTGACGGCTTCCTCCCACAGATTGCTGGAATATTTTCCTGATGTGCCGCTCCCCAACTTGCTTCGGTACTAATATTTAAATTGTTGGCTTATCAGTGTGTTCGGCCTGGTGCTCCCAACGCGCCGAGACTTTGACTCGGATTTCCGTCGTGCTCCGGCTAGTACTATTCCTCAGCCCAGGTATTTACCCACGATTGGCCGCAATCGCGCAGCTGTTTCCGCAGGGATAGCCG
The DNA here is from genome assembly GCA_024281015.1 of Candidatus Binataceae bacterium. Classification (GTDB taxonomy): domain Bacteria; phylum Desulfobacterota; class Binatia; order Binatales; family Binataceae; genus JAMXLL01. The sequence goes on along the minus strand of JAMXLL010000006.1, from coordinate 1,181 downwards.
CAGGATCAGTAATAATCGCCCCCTTCAGGGCATCGGCGCATCCGCATTCGCGCCGCCTGTTGGACAGCTGCCGCGCAAGATTGGCAATCGACTGCTGGGCGACGGCAACGTTGAGCTTCATTACTCGCAGAATCTCGCCGATATCAACCGCCCCGACGCTTTCATGCCAACAATCGTAGTCAGTCACAAGTGCCAGTACCGCATAACAAAGCTCCGCTTCTCGCGCGAGGCGCGCCTCCTGCATGGCGGTCATGCTGATAACGTCAACGTTCCAACTCCGATAAAGATTCGATTCTGCGCGAGTAGAGAACTGCGGTCCCTCTATACAAAGATACGTGGCATTTTGATGGAGTTTTGCACCGGCCGAGCGGACCCCATCGGCCAACTCCCCGCTCAGCCTGGGACAAACCGGGTCCGCAAGCGAGACGTGGGCGACTATCCCGTCACCAAAGAAGCTGGGCCGGCGTTGGTAGGTATGGTCGACGAACTGACCGATTACGGCGAGATCTCCAGGTGCGATGTGCTCCTTCATGCTGCCCGCGGTGCTGACCGAAACCAGGTACTCGACGCCAAGCTCCTTCATTCCATAGATGTTGGCCCGGTAATTCAGTTCGCTGGGGAGAATTCGATGGCCCCGTCCATGCCGCGACAGAAAAACAACCTGGGTGTCACCCAGGCGGCCCCGATAGTAAGCATCTGACGGCGCCCCGAAAGGCGTGGTCAATTCGACCGGCTCAACCGCTTCGAGACCGTCAATTTGATAAAAACCGCTGCCGCCGATGATTCCGAGTGTAACGTTGGCCATCAGGACCTCGGCCCTCCGGCAATTCCGTCACATTTTCTTTGTCCGCCCCGGTCAACGATGGCGCGAAGCGTGTGGCGGAAGTCTTCTTTCGCCGCAATATGCGCGCGATACCGAACTGCTTTTCCCATTCAGTTGTCTTCTTTCGGTCGTTCAGCAACGCCTGCGCCCGAGCACTCGTTCGGCGGCAAAGCCAAATTGCTAAGACGGCAGACGGTTTTCATCACCGGATGACGTTAAGGCTCGCTGCTCGGCATAGAGCTGGCCGCAAGCTGCCGCAATATCGGGGCCGCGGCTCTCGCGAATCGTGGCCGTCAAATTACCTTTGAGCAAAATCGCCTGAAATTCCTCGACGCGCCGGCGCGGGCTTGGCTTGAAA
>JAMXLL010000005.1 GCA_024281015.1 Candidatus Binataceae bacterium | reverse complement strand
AGCAGGGTGCGCGGCTGCAACATTCATCACAACGGCCAGATCGGCATTACTGGCGTAGGTCGGGACATCGCGGTCGAGGATAATCAGGTTTGGGCGAACAATATCCGCCGGTTCTCGCCTGGATGGGAGGCCGGTGGTGTGAAGCTCGCCTTGAGCAATGGTGTCGTTTTTCGCGGCAATCAGATCCACGACAACTTCGGTCCCGGCTTGTGGTGCGATATTAACTGCCACAACGTGCTCTATGAGGGCAACGTGGTCGAGCGTAACCACGGCGCCGGCATTTTTCACGAGATCTCGTTCAGTGCAGTCATTCGCAAAAACATTGTCCGTCATAACGGCATCGCCGACGACAAATGGTTCTGGGGCGACGGCATTCTCATTGCAGCGTCACAGGACGTGGAGGTGCATGGCAACACACTGACAGTCAGCCCAGGTAAGTGCGGGATCATGCTGATCGACCAGAGTCGCCCATTCGAGGGCGGCAAGACTGAGGGCGATGGAAAATACAAGACGCGCAACAACAAAGTCCACGGTAACGAGACGACATTCGAGGGCGCCGCATGTGCCGGGGGCGCTTCCGACGCCGCGCCGGGCGATGGAAACTTCACTATCATCACCGACGGCAACAACCTCTTCGACGGCAACGTCTATCGTGTTCCGCGAGTGCGCGGCCCCGCGCGCTTCGTATGGGGACATGCGATTTTTGACTGGGACGGGTTGCGCGCAAAAGGGCTTGAGCAGAACGGTCAGCTGATAATCTACTGACCACCCGCGACCGCCGTTGCATCTCTCGCACCGACTACAGCTCTCGCAACCTGTCGCGCGAGGCGGATCCCAGCGGCAGAAGAGCCTGTCCTTATCGTAAAATCCAATCCGCCGGCGGTTGATCGGGAAATCGGGCGATGCTGCTGCTGATGTGCGAACTCTGTTTTCGATGGGCGGTTGGACGATTTTCTGTTCGTTGTCAGAATCATAGCCGCTAGCAATTTAATCCTGGAACAAAACGAGCGCGCCTTATTGTTTTTTGAAGGCGATGGCGGCGAACTCCTCAAATATCTGATCTATGCTCACCCTGAGCTTCCATTCTGGATAATCCGCCCGGAACCGCGTCATGTCTGTGTAATAGCAAATATGATCGCCGATCCTATTTTCGTCGGTTAGGTTCGCACTTAGGTCACGATCCGAGAGCTGATGGAGTCTGTCGATTGATTCAAGTATCGATACGCTATTAGGCTTTCCGCCGCCAAGGTTATAGACCGCACCCTGCCGAGGACGCGCGATAAAGGCGTCGAATGCACCAATCACGTCTCGACTGTGAATCTGATCGCGCACTTGCTTACCCTTATACCCAAAGATCGTGTAGTGACGGCCTGCAGCGGCCGCCTTGAAAAGATAGGCGAGATAACCGTGGAGCTCAGCGCCGGAATGACCCGTACCTGTCAGGCATCCTCCTCGAAAACAAACCGTGTTCATTCCGAAATACCGACCATACTCCTGAACCATGAGATCAGCGGCGGCTTTACTCGCTCCGAATAAGCTATGTTTGGATTGGTCAATGGAAAATGTCTCCGCAATCCCGCAGGCATAGTTCGGATCGTCAAAGTCGTAGCGAGTTTCCATTTCCACCAAGTTTATCTTGTTGGGAGCATCCCCATAAACCTTATTAGTACTCATGAAGATGAATGGCGACTCAGGGACGTGTTTCCTGGTCGCTTCCAAGAGATTGAGTGTTCCGACAGCATTCACTTCGAAATCATCGAACGGAATTGTTGCGGCAAGGTCGTGGCTGGGTTGCGCCGCGCAATGGATAATAGCATCCGGACGGGCCTCCTCAATGAGGCGATCAATACCGCTGCGATCCCGAATATCAGTGCTCGAATGCCGATAATTCTTGCAGTCGGCTTCAAGCTGCACACGCTGCCAGTTTGTATCGCCATCAGGGCCGAAGAACTTGGCCCGCATATTATTGTCGACCCCTATAACGCAATCGGCCTTTGAGTCATAATGGCGTGCGGCCTCTGATCCAATCAGCCCGGCGCTGCCGGTGACTAAAACACATTTCATCTCGTGCGCCTTTCGGGCGTAGTGAACCAGCTGGTCAACATTTGGGTGGAAATAGAGATCGCGAAGAGCGAGTTCGTTGTGGCGTACCGTCTAAACAAGCGCCTCGGCTCTTGAATTAGACGAAACAACCATTCCAAAGAGCTATCTTGCATCCATTTCGGAGCCTGCCGCTTTACCCCGGCATGAAAATCGAACGCTGCTCCGACGCAAATGACAGAAGCCTGTACGAAGGGTCGGATAGAGTAGGCAAAGCGCTCCTGGCGGGGACAGCCAAGCCCCAAGAAGACCAGGCCAGCTCCAGCCTCTCCAATTCGAGCTGCTAGCGTCCTAAGCTCTACCTCAGTCAGCGGCCGAAAAAGGGACGGCTCAGCTCCAACAATAGACAGACCTGGGAAGCGCAATTTAAGGGCAGACGTCAGTTTTTCGACCGTGTCGCTCGTAGAGCCGTACAAGTAGATGCCGAGGTTACGTCTCGCGGCAGCTTCGCAAAGTTTCAGCATCAGAGTGGGACCATAAACCCTGTCGCTGAGATGAGTATGGTACAACAGATTTAGTGCATAGCGTACTGGCTGCCCATCGGGAACGACGAGTTCAAAGGTCTCAATTTCGCGCAAAAATTCCTGGTCTCTCGAAGCTTCGACAACGCCGTGGACAGCAAATGCCGTGGCAAGCGCCGGTTGACGCATTGTTGCAGCTGTCATTAGACGCTCGACGGCCTCGGAATAAGTTGTAGAACTTACCGGAACGCCCATAACGGAGAAACGTTTTGGCCAGCTAAGCTTTGGAAGATCATTCAAGTCACATCTCCACGAGAAGGAGGCACGACGTAAAATTCAAATTGCAGCTAGCCGTACCATCAGTTCTTCGGTTGACGTGGCCGCGGTCGTAACGCGGCGGGTGCCGCACTGACTGGAATTTCCATGCGAGCTTGTCCGCCTCGCGGGAATTGGCCGGCAAGTGGTCGAAGTAGGCCATGGGCGTGCTGAGGTCGTCGACCGCACTGACCACGGGCATCCCAGTGCAGAAGCTGACGCGCCGCGAGATGTCCGGCTGGCGCTGGCGAGGGTCGTCCTTCGGCGACGGTCGGTAGTCGAGGCGCGATCGCGAATCCGTCAACGTGATGATCAGTTCGACCAGTTCGGTCATGGTCGACCAGAACACGTTTCTTCACGGTCCGTCTCCTGCCGTTTCTTGCCCGCCGGTCGGTCTCCGGCTTTTCACATCTTGATGGAGGCGCAAGATCGTCAACAACCGTGCACATGGATAGTAACAGAGCGCATAAGAGCCATCTGTTGCCGACCGGGTACCCCCGGCGGGGTAATTCCGAGGAGCGTCCAGATAGTCCCTGTTTTTCGGCAGCACGGCGCGCGCAGCCACTAGTCTCGATGGGCCGAACGAGGAACGCTGACGGTGACGGAGAAGCCTCTATGGACTGTGATCGACAAATGACGGCTTGCAGAAACGCCGGCATCGCAACGCCAGCTCTGCGCATGTTGCGAATGCTGCCTGTAGTCTGCCTCGGCATGTTGGTGTGCCCCAGTGCGCGGTCGGCTGAGGAGGCCTATCGGCTCGCGCCAGGCGACCGCATCACGGTAACCGTCTTCGGCCAGCCGGAACTATCCGGCGATGTTGTTATCGACGACGCCGGCACCGTCAGTATTCCCCTTGCCGATCCGATCCAGGTCAAGGACCTGACCGTATCCGAATGTCAGAAACGGATCGGCGACCGGCTGTTGACCGATGG
>JAMXLL010000004.1 GCA_024281015.1 Candidatus Binataceae bacterium | reverse complement strand
ACCGGCCTAGTGCCTCCTCCATTAATAGACACCTACCCGTCTTGGGTTGGAGGCACGTAACGGGCCATTACGAGCGTATCGCGTGACGATCATTGACCTGATCGTTAAAGTCAAACGTTGCCTCGGTCCTGAAAGCCAGTCGTTTGAATACCCGAATCGGTTCCGCGCGATCTGACTACACGTCTAAGTATTAATCTCGCACCTATCCATCCAAAGAGTGCATATCCACAATATGCCCGATTCAGCCACAGTGAGCCTCGGCGCGGCCTCACTCGAAACCGGGAACAGCTACAAAGCTCATTCCCGGCCTAGCGTTGTTGCAATTGGGTGGGCGCCAGTGGCTGCAGCCTTGCGAAATTTCCGTGGAGAGCGAGCACGCCGATGAGTAAGCCGGTCGCAACTGTGACCGCGATCAAGATCTGTTTGGTAACGCGGATTCGCTGCAACTCACGCGTGTTGGGATGCTTTGCCATTCTTGTCTTTATCAGTGACCGGTGAGGACTCGACTTGCGCCGTGATCCGGCGAGCATGGCTGGGGCCATTGTTCGCGGCGACCCGTTTGGCGTGCAAACTCCGCTCGTAATTGGCAACTGCTCCCAGCACGGTTTGCCGGATCTGCTCGAGCGGCATGTGTCGCCACTTGTCGCCGGCCTTTTGCATTTGCATTCGCCCCTGCCAATTCTTCGAGACCCGCGACATTAAAAGTGATGCAAGGCGCCACGCTCTTGGTGTGCCGGCAAGTATATAGTTGTGTTCACGGGCGATAGACCCACCAAACTGCATCTTAAATCGGTTTACCCCAACACTATCCTCGACCTGACCGAGACTCCCGAAATCGTAGGTGGCAAGACCCTCTTCGCGATACCTCTCGAATTCGTACCAGTGCAAGTAGACGTTCAAAATTCCGGCCAAGCGGGCCGTTGCTGGGTCATCGAAACGACGGTTGCCGGAATCATGCATCCGCACGATACCGTTCTCCCGATCAACAAGGTTCAGATGCCCGCAGATTGGCTGACCGTCCAAGTAAGCCAAAACCAGGTCGGCGTTGGGAAAATAGCGGTATTCCTGGGCTGCCGAGACCGGACCCGATGCTTTCTGTTTACCTCGAACGAAATCATTATACAGTTCAACGAATTGCGGAATGAGCCCGTCGTGGTCGGGCCCTCCACTATAGCGGCGGACAGTAACCCGGCTCCCGAGCCTTTCTGCCTTATGGATCCGGATTCGTGCGTTCTCAATCAAGTTCTTATAAATTGATCCGAGCGGCTGTCGCAGGTCTATCAGCAGGGTGAGGCATAGATTATGCGCGACAATGCAGCGGCCGCGGTCAATGTCGACGTCACCAAATTCAGCTCGCGCATAATGCGTCATCGGGAGATTTTCAGCAAGGTCTTTCAGAGCAGCTGCTGTCGGCCAAAAAATCTGCCGGTAGGGCACAATACCCCTGAGCTTTTTGTGAATTACGATCATTACAAATCTCCTGGATTGAGGTTGCAGCTATGCCACGAGAAAAGCTCGCAACAAATTGCTCGAAGCATGAAGCGATCCAATCTATTGAGATCGATTAGCGCTTTTTAAAATCATGTGCTTGTTTGGGTCATCTTACATCAACATCGTCACTGGAGGCGAGGAATAGTAGCTGGGAAGCTGCCTCTAGCTGTTGCGATCTCGGTCCATCAAGGTACACACCCGCCGTGATTGAGGGCTGCGAAAGGTCAAAAACAAGTGGGCCCTAAGCTCAAGCTTGGGTTTTTAGTGCACCCGTTCGGAAAGATTTACACGCTTCATTCGAGTCTGGTAAAGCAACACGAGCTGCATTTAACAAAACAATGAATAACAGCAGCGTCTGATTGTGGCACGAAAATTGGACAAAGAATGCCGTCGCCCATTTACATGACAGAACTGACACAAACCTCTATTAACGTTGAGAGGCCGCATCCGCACAAAGCCCTAATCCTGGCCGGTGCGACACTTACCGCCGCGCTGGTCATGGTACTCGTAGGTAGTCCATTCGGGTGGGCAACTATTGCCCTCATCAGCATCTTGATGCTGGTGGTTACGGTCAAGGTATGGCGGCTCACGCTGCGCGACTCGCTTTGGCTGGCCTTCGTCCTGATGTTTCTGCAACTCTCCGACGACTTCTTTTTCCTCAACACTCAGATCCGTCCAATAATCAATTACGGCCTCGCGCTGCTGTTTTGCCTGCCGGCAGTTCCCGCGCTGTGGAAAGTATGGAAGGTTCGACGGTCAGGTTTTCGTTTGTATCTTTTGTTCTGCCTCTGGTGCTTGATTAGTATCTCCTATTCGATAAGCCCCGAATTTTCGATCGCCCGGTTGGCGCGGGGCACTGTTTTCTTCGCTGCCATCACGCTCTGTTCGCTAGCTGCGCGCCGAGCCGGCGACGTCAAGCCTCTCATACGCGCGATGATGCTGGCGGCTATTGTGGTCACGATGCTGAATGCTGGAGCGGTGATATTGCCTCGTAGCATTACTTTCGCCGCCCACGATGAAGGAGTGACCGACGTCCAAAACACTGCCGGCGACAGTGCAAATTACGACGATGGAGTGCAGAGATTCCAAGGCTTGTATAAGGGTCCTAACGAGATAGGCGCGCTGGCGCTGGCCACTATTGGTTTGATCCTGGTATATCTCGAATTCGCTGACCGGAGAGAGCGAATTATCCTCACCTCGATCGCCATTCTAGCCTTCGGCCTTGATGTCATGGCGGATTCGCGGTCCGATTTGGTAGGCTTGGCTATCGGTTCCACTCTTTATCTCTGCTGGCGGTACCGGCTGAAAGGTATCGGGGCGATTGCGGTTCTCGCCGGGGCCGCGGTGCTGCTGGTAAAGGTAATGGGCAACGATATAACGCCCTATATTTGGCGTGGCGACGTCTCGACTCTGACCGGCCGCACAGATATTTGGCGATTTGCGCTGCGTCAGATAGCGGCCAAGCCGCTTACGGGTTATGGCTGGGGCGTGGGTGGGGCGATTTTGAGCAGCAAATACTTTCCGCTTTGGTACGGCCCGTGGGATATGGGGCCTCAGAGTTCGCTGCATAGTGGTTACGTGTCGTGCGCCGTGGAAGTCGGGATTCCCGCCGCCGCCTTTTGGCTGTTCATCATTCTGCAGCCATGGGTAAGCCTGTTTCGTCAAAGCGAAGATCCGTGGTGCCTCAAGCGAGCGTTTTTCTTCCTCGTGCTCCCGATGCTTATCGTCAATCTGGACGAATCGATGTTCAGCGACAGTGCAGGTTCGGCCGGGTTCTTGTTCATGATGCTCTGGGCGCTGGCCGAGCAGTATCGACTGATGTCGGTTTGGCGTGCTTCCACGGTCGCTCGACGTGCCTCAGTGGATTTGTCTCCCGCTGTCGTTGCATTGCGCTCCTGATGATGCCCATCCAACGATTTGGCAACATTCCCCTGCGTGCTGGTGGGCATTTGCCGACGCTTAGCCGTTCGATAGGATCAACTGGACCTCTTTGATATGGAACAACATTGCACCCTCCCGTCCTACGTCCTGATCACGCCTGTTCGCAATGAAGCGGGGTTCATCGAGAAAACGATCGAGTCGGTAATCCGTCAGACGGTGCTGCCAATGAAATGGGTGATTGTTGACGACGCATCGACCGACAAAACTGCGGAAATCGTCGGCTACTACCTGGCACGCCATCCTTGGATGGAGATGGTGCGGATGCCGGAACGCCGTGACCGCAGCTTTGCAGCGAAGGTGGGGGCGTTCAACGCGGGTTACCAAAGAGTGAAGCAGCTGGAATACGACGTAATAGGTAATCTGGACGGCGACCTTACCTGCGAAAGTGACCATCTCGAATTTCTTTTGCGACAATTCTCGCAAGACCCCAAACTCGGCGTAGCGGGTTCTTTCTACAAGGAGGAAAGGGGCTTCAGTTCCGAAAGAGACAGCTTCGCAGGGTACGCATTTGTCCCGGGTTTGTGCCAGCTATTCCGACGACAGTGCTGGGAGGAAATCGGCGGTTATCTGCCACTTCGCGAGGGCGGAGAGGATTGCGCGGCCGTGACGACCGCCCGGATGATGGGTTGGAAAACCAGGGCGTTTCCGGAGAGATGCTTCACTCATCTGCGTCCTTCGGGAAGCGCACAACTGGGAATCCTGTCTCGTTCGTTTTCGGGAGGCAAGCAAGACTACTACTTGGGCGGACACCCGGCCTGGGAACTGTTCCGAATGGTTTACCAGGCCACCAGGCCACCCTACTTCATCAGGGGCTTCGCTCTGGGACTCGGCTATTATTGGGCTCTTCTGCGTGGGACGCCCCGTGGAGTCTCGGCGGAACTCGTCGCCTTCCACCGTAAAGAACAAATGGCCAAGCTGAAGATTATCCTGAAGTCTGTGCTAACTTTTAAAACTATTGATAAGTTCGATCTTCTAGCCGATTGAGATGGAGTGGCAGCCTCGGAGTTCTACCTCCAGGGGCGTGAACGTCCCGAATCTGTCAGTTTGCTATCTTCCCCCAAATAGGTGAGCACCAGGAATGGATTGCATTCCCTTGGCCGGCATTCCCCAGTGATCGCCGCGATGCTCATTAGCGCGAAAACGAGGCGCTAGCCGAAACGGGACTTGCCGATGATAGGCGTGATCGCGGGTTTTTCCGATCAGGACATTGTCCGGGAATTTTTTGAACTGTTCAAAACTCCATGGGAATTCTGGCGAGCAGGCGAGCGATATGACGTTGTAATCTTTACCGGAGATACCAGTTTCGACCAAAATGCGAAACTTGTGCTGTGTTATGCCGGCACCAGGGTGCCATTTGATGATCTCCGACAAGTCGCAACTACATCCGGAACGACGCAGTCCCGATCTCTCAAATACCAGGGTAATCGAATCCCAATCTATGGGAAAACTGTCACTTTTCCGGACAAAGGAAACGATGTGCTCGTGGATGAAGAGTCCAACGAGTGTGTGACTTATATAGAGCGATCCGGAGGACAGGTGCTGGCCCGTATCGGCTATGACCTGATCGGTGAGGTTCACACTTTACTAAACAACGGCCAACCGACTGCCAACGCCAGTATACCGACACTGGAATTGCATATCGCGTTTTTGCGAGATCTGATAACGGGGCACGGACTTCCCCTCATCGAGATCCCGCCGGTTCCGCACGGCTACCGCTTCATCGCGTGCTTGAGTCACGATGTCGACCACGCCTCAATCCGATCACACAAATGGGACCACACGACCGCGGGATTTTTATACCGCGCGCTGGTGGGTTCTTTACTCAGCGTCATCCGGGGGCAAATGGCCGTCAGCGGCCTTGTCAAGAATTGGCTGGCAGCTTTTAAGCTCCCATTGGTTCATCTGGGCTTTGCCAAGGATTTCTGGCGGGACTTCGCTGACCGTTATATCGAGATTGAGAACGGTTTTCACTCGACTTTTT
>JAMXLL010000003.1 GCA_024281015.1 Candidatus Binataceae bacterium | reverse complement strand
TGCGGCACCAGGTCGAGCGCGAATATTTTATTGGAAATCACCTCGGGAAAATTCGGCTTGACGGCGAGGACGCGGTCATAACACGCGATCGCTTCTTCCATGCGCCCGTGGCGCTCGTAGTAATGGGCGAGCTGCGCCAGCGCCTTGAGCGAGTCCGGCTTGATCGCGAGCGCTTGCTGAAACGCCGCAAAAGCTTCGCCATAGCGGTTGAGATTGAGGAATACATTGCCGCGGCCGACCCAGGCGGCGGCGAGATTGGGCTTGAGCGCGAGCGCCCGGTCGTAACTCGTCAGCGCCTCGTCGAACCGGCCGAGTTCGATGAGCGCATTTCCGCGATTGCTCAGGGCATCGGCATAGCCGGGCCGCAGCGCGATCGCCTGGTCGCAGCTCGCGACTGCCTCGTCGAACCGGCGCAGCTGGCACAGCGCGTTGCCGCGGTTGCTGTGGGCCTCCGGATAATCGGGTTTGAGCGCGATGGCCTTGTCGCAGCTCGCCACCGCTTCGGCGAAACGTTCGAGTTCGGTGAGCGTCATCGCGCGGTTGCTGTACGCCTCGGCGTAATCGGGCTTGAGCGCGAGCGCGCGGTCGTAGCGGGCGAGCGCCGGCTGGTAGCGCTTGAGTTCGTGCAGCACGACCCCGTCGTTGGAGCAAGCTCCCGCGGAGCGCGGCTCGATGAGCAGCGCCTGCTCCATCAGCCGGTGCGCTTCTTCGTAGCGCCCGCTCTGATATTCCGTCACGCCCAAAAGATGCAGCGCGTCGAAGTGCCGGGGCGCGTGCTGGAGGATCTCGCGGCAGACCGCCTGCACCTCGGCGATGCGCCCTGCCTGATGCAGCGCAATCGCGCGCTTGCGCGCTTCGCCGAGATCGTAGGCTTCCCGTTGCTGCTTCTTGAGGCGCGCATTATGAAACGCGCGCAGTCCCTTGGTATTGCTCATGCGCATCCGCCGCAGCCGCGGCAATAGATGCCGATTCGCACCGGGTGTCGAGGCGCAGGCCCGTCAGTTAGCCCTCGTGCGCTGCGCAAAGCTGAAGACCCCGAGCAGGACAACGCACGCCACCAGCATCGCGACCGCGAACTCGAGCGAGGCGGTGGCCGATCCGGTGGCGTCACGGAGCAATCCGGCGAACGCGATGAGCACCGGCATGCCGCCGAAGTACCAGAGATAATAGATGCCGAACCCCGGCCCGCGCTGGTCCGCTGCCAAGACGCGCGCGGGCAGCGCCGCCACCACCGGCGTTGCGAGGGCGAGCGCGAAACCGAACAAAGCAAATGACAGGAGCGGAGCCGGGGAGAACGGAAGATTGGCCCCGAGGACGATACTGGCGACAAGCCCGCCCACCATCACTGCGTTCGGCGCCGTGTATCGATTGGCGAGGTACCCTCCGAGCGGCAGCGCGATGATGAACATCCACGACATGACGCTGACGACGGTATCCGCCGCCGGAATCGGCATGCCGCGCCCGATCAGTTCGGACGGGGCGAAGCTGAGCATGATGAGATATGCGCCGTTGAGGAACATCCAGATGGCGCCGGTCAGGCACGTCATCGCCGTTTCCGATCGCGTGAGACGGCGACGCTCGGGCTTGCTCGATCCAGATGCCCCCGGGGGCAGGCGGTAGAACAGCAGCATCAGCAGCAGGGCGAGGGCGGCGAGCGCGGCGGTCCCAAAAAACACGCTCTGCCACGCCTGCATTTGCGCCCATCGGCTCTGCGTCGCCTGCGCCGCCGCGATGCCGATCGGCCAGCCGATGATGAACACCGCGATACCGAAGAAGAGTTCCTTCTCGGCGAACCAGTCGATGATCATCTTGAGCATGACCACGACCAGGACCGCTCCGCCGGTGCCACTCAGCAGGCGTCCGGCCAGGAGTACGCCATAGGTCAGCCCGGCCCCCGTCAGCACGCCGCCGGCAATCATAAGCACCATGCCGGCCACCACGATGTTCTTGTCGCCGAAGCGTCGGATCAGAAAGCCGCTGGGCACCGAGATGGCGACGCCCGGGAGCAGGAATGAGCCGATCAGCAGGCCGACCTGGGCGTAATCGATGTCGAGGTCGCGGATGAGGAAGGGCGCCACCGAGCCGGCCGATTGAAACTGGTAGCCGAGGGCGAAGCGGGCGATGAAAAGCACTGCCAATATCAGCCATCGGCTCTCGAGCATGAGGCCCCGTCCCCAGAACAGTTCCGGCCCTCGCCCACGGCCGAACGTGAGACTGCCCGATATCACGGGGCGAGGCCCGACGCGACCAGAACTAGAACCCGGAACGAGTTTTCCCGTGGTTAATGAGGATTAGATCAACGGACTAACTACTCTGCGATTCTAGTGCCGCTTTGAACCCCAAGTTCGCATTCGCACTCGCGGCAATTGTGGTGCGAACTTCGGGTTCGCGGCACTAGAAGCAAAACCCGTGTCTTCACATCACATGGGCGGATATCGGCGAGCCAGGCCGGATATGGATAAGGTTCTGCTAACGATCGCGTCGATTCCCCGGATACCACCAGGGTGCGAGGATGGCCCATTTACCGCGTGGATAGATTATTACGGGATACTATCGCGACCGGCGAGAAAACGAGGGACCGTAGTCCCGTGTGCCGGCAACGGTGCCCGTGATGAGTTCCGCCCCGGCCTCCATGCCAGCCGCACAGCGCTCGGAATCGCTGCCGCCGGAAATCTATATTGCGCTGGTCGATTCCCTCTACACGGACGGCCGCACCCTGTTCATGGGAACGGTCTTCGTCGTCGGGTCGATGCTCGTCACATTCTGGAAGACCGGGCAGGTTTTGTTGCTCGCCTGCGCGCTGGCAGTCGTGCTGACCGCCGTGGCGCGCGGCCTCATGATGCGCGCCTACGCGCGCGTGCGCGAGAGCGTGCGGGACAGCGAACAGGCCCGTCGCTGGGAGCGCCGTTACGTCACCGGCGCCGCGACCTCGATCATGCTGTTGGGCATCTGGTGTTACGTCGCGTTCGCGGCCACTTCCGATGCTTTTACCCAACTGGTCAGCTTTTCAATGACCATCGCCTATTGCATCGGCATCTTCGGACGCAATTTCGGCAGCGGCCCCTTCGTGATCGTACAGATCCTGTGCGCGTGGGCGCCGATGACCGCGGCGCTGTTGCTGCACGGCGGCCGGTACGAGTGGTTTTTCGCCGCACTACTCATCCCGTTCTTCCTGGCGCTGAAATTCGTTGCCGAGCGGCTGCGTCACACGTTGGTCGATACCGTGGTCGCTTCGCGTAACATTTCGCTGCTGGCCAATCGCTTCGATACTGCGCTCAACAACATGCCGCACGGCCTGTGCATGTTCGACGGCGAGCGCCGCATCGTCGTTGCCAACCAGAAGCTCAACGAGTTGCTGGGTTTGCCGGCCGCATGCGAACTGAAGGGCACGGGGCCGCGCGGACTGATCGCGCACGTCGTCGATGCCGGCCTGATCTCGCACGCCAACGCGGAGAGGGCGGTTGCCGATCTTGAGGCACGGCTGACGGGAGGCAGTACCGAGGACATCAACGTCGAGATGGAGAACGGGCGCACGCTCGAATTGACCGTCCAGCCGATGGAAAATGGCGGCATGGTGCTGCTGATTGAGGACATCACGGCGCGCCGAGCGGCGGAGGCGAGAATCAATCAACTCGCGCGGTTCGACGCGCTCACCGGCCTGCCCAATCGCACCATCCTGCGCAATCGCATGGACGAGGCGCTCGCCCACTGCGGGTCCGAGCGCATGTGCGCGGTTCACTTCATCGACCTCGATCAGTTCAAGCAGGTCAACGACACGCTCGGGCACACACACGGCGATCTGCTGCTGGTGGCGGTCGCGGAGCGCCTGCGCACGGCGGTCCGGGATACCGACGTCATCGCCCGCTTCGGCGGCGACGAGTTCGTGGTGCTGCAAAGCCCGGTCAAGTCGGTCGAAGACGTTTCCGCGCTCGCCGCCCGCATCCTGCGCGCCGTGCATGGCACCTACGAACTCGATGGTCACGTGGCGATGGTGAGCGCGAGCAGCGGGATTTCCATTGCGCCGCGCAACGGCACCGAGGCCGACCAGTTGCTGCGCAACGCCGACATGGCGCTCTACCGCGCCAAGGCCGAGCGGCGCGGGACGTGGCGCTGGTTCGAGCCGGCGATGGAGGCTGACGCGCAGGCGCGGCGGAACCTGGAATTCGATCTGCGCCACGCGACCGAAACCGAGGCGTTCGAGCTCTATTACCAGCCGCTGTTCGACTTGCGCACGCGCCGCATCGTTGCCTGCGAGGCGCTGCTGCGCTGGCCGCACCGCGAGCGCGGCATGGTCTCGCCGGCGGAGTTCATTCCCGTCGCCGAGGAAATGGGCCTGATCGTTGAAATTGGGCATCAGGTGTTGCGCAAGGCCTGCCTCGAATGTGGCCGCTGGCCCGACGACATCCGCGTGGCGGTCAATCTTTCCTCGATCCAGTTCAGCCGCTCCAACATCCCGGCGCTTGTGCGCGAGACCCTTGCCGCGACGAACTTGCCGGCGCGCCGGCTGGAGCTCGAGATTACCGAGACCACGTTGTTGCAGGACACGCGCCGCACCCGCGCGGAGTTGCGCCAGCTCGAGGCGCTTGGGGTGAGCATCTCGCTCGATGATTTCGGCACCGGCTATTCGAGCTTGAGCTATCTGCACAGTTTTCCCCTGCATAAGGTCAAGATCGACCAGTCTTTCCTGCGGGAACTCGGGGATAATGCGCGCCGTCTGACGTTGTTGCGCGGCATGGCGCGGTTGAGCGCCGAGCTGGGACTGCGGGTGGCGGTGGAAGGGGTGGAGACCGAAGAGCAGCTCGCGCTCGTTGCGGCCGAGGACAGCGTCGACGAGGTCCAAGGCTTTCTGCTGGGACGGCCGCTGCCGGCCGGCGATGTCCGCAAGTTGCTCTATGCCTTTGACGTGAGCCCGACGCGGATTGAAGAAGTCGCCTGATCCCTCGATAGGGGCGCACGCACGTCATCCGTGTCATAAATTTCAACTTCACCTACCAGACGTAGCCGCACGACGAAAAGTGACCGGCCAGGAAAACGCTCCGCTTTCCGAGCGTTGATTGGCGATGCGTACGCTCTAATTAAGGTTAATCCATCGTAAAAGTTGTGCGCGCGTTAACGAAGTGTTAACCTCTCCGCGGTGGGCAAATCAGGCCAGGGGGGAGGCCAGAGATGGTGTCAGTTGCGTCGCTCGCGTTCGAGTCGCAATTGAGCTTTACCGACCGGGTCGCCCAGCTGCTTGACCGGATCGATTGTCGGCCGGCAGATTCGCCGGAGGATCGCGAGGCCATTTTCCGCCTGCGCTACCAAGCCTATCTCCGCGAGGGGGCAATCTCGCCGAATCTTTCCGGTCGCTTCTGCGATCCCTACGACGACTCCCAAAATGCTTGGCTGTTCGGGCTGTATCTCGAAGGCGAACTCGCGAGTTCAATCCGCTTGCACGTCGCGGCGGGCGTCCATCGCGATTTTCCCAGCCGGAAGGTCTTTGCGGACCTGCTGGAGCCGGAACTAGATGCCGGCCGGGTGATCGTCGATCCGACGCGTTTTGTCACCGACCCGCGTCACTCGCGGGTCAATCCGGGCCTGCCGCACGTGACCCTGCGGCTTGCTTGGCTCGCAACCGAGTATTTCGCGGCGGACCACTTCCTGGTGGCGATCCGTGCGGAGCACCAAGCCTTCTACCGGCGCACATTCAACCATTGCCTGATTTGCGAGCCACGACCTTACCCGCTGTTGAGCAAGCCGATTAGCCTGATGACCCTGCATTATCCGAGCGTCGCCGACCAAGTGCATCAGCGTTACCCATTCTTCCGCTCGACCTTCTTCGAGCGGCGCATGTTGTTCGATCGCGATCTGCCGATCCCGCAAATCCCGTTCGGAAACGAAGCCGTCGCCACAGTTCATCATGCAGCTTGAGAGGGCTTGCAACTGTGAATAGTATATATAGAAAGCACTAATCTTTTCAAAGACTTACGACCTACGGAAAATACAAATGATTTTCCTCCGCATAGGTTGTGTCAGCGTTAATGACCTGTTAACCTCTCCTCCCAGGGGGAGCGTGGGGGAGAGGGTTTGCAATGTCGTCGGTTGCGTCGCGTGCGATCAGGCCGCAGTACGGCTTTTCCGACCATATCGCGCAGCTTCTCGATCGGATCGACTGCCGGCCTGCGGTTTCCGCGGCGGAACGCGAGGCGATCTTTCGATTGCGCTACCGGGCCCATTTCAGCGCGGGCACGATCAAGCCGAGCTTCGCCCAAAGCTTCACCGATCCATACGACGAGACTGACAACGTTTGGCTCTTCGGGCTCTACTTCGACGGCGAACTGGCGAGTTCGATCCGGCTGCACATCGCCTCCGCCGAGCACCCCGAATTTCCCACCCGCAAGATCTTCGCTGATGTGCTGGAGCCGGAGCTCGCGTCGGGCAAGATCATTGTCGACCCGACTCGGTTCGTCACCGACAAGCAGCATTCGCGCGCCAACCCCGGCCTGCCTTACGCGACCGTGCGGCTGGCATGGCTCGCGGCCGAGCATTTCGGCGCCGCACATTTCCTCGCGGCGGTTCGGGTCGAGCATCAGGCGTTCTACCGGCGCACCTTCAACCATCACCTGATCGGGCAAGCGCGTCCCGATCCGTTGCTCACCCAGCCGATCAGCCTGATGACGGTCAATTACGCCAGCGTCGCCGGCCGAGTGCACCGGCGCTATCCGTTCTTCCGTTCCAGCTTCTTCGAACGGCGCACGCTGTTCGAACGCGACGCCGCGCTCGCACGCGTGGCTTTCCCGCCGGCGGCGGTGGCGAACGGGATGCATCACGCCGCTTAGAGCATGATGCCGAAAAGTGGGTACCGGTTTTCGGAAAACATCATGCTCCAAGAATAACCTAAAGCGGGATGACAATTCGTCATCCCGCTTTAGGCGCGCGCAGCACGAGCCAGATGATCAGCGC
>JAMXLL010000002.1 GCA_024281015.1 Candidatus Binataceae bacterium | reverse complement strand
GAGGTTAAGGCGACGAATGGTGATACTTTCCTCGGCGGCGAGGACTTCGACCAGCGCGTTATCGATTACCTGGGGGACGAGTTCAGAAAAGACCAGGGAATCGACCTGCGCAAGGATCGGATGGCGTTGCAACGGCTAAAAGAAGCTGCCGAAAAAGCCAAATGTGAGCTTTCAACCGTGATGGAGACGGATATCAATCTGCCCTTCATTACGGCCGATCAATCCGGCCCGAAGCATATGAACCTGAAACTGACCCGGGCCAAGCTCGAAGCGCTCTGTTCCGATTTGCTGGAACGGCTGGACGGCCCGTGTATGACCGCCATGAAAGATGCTGGTCTGAGGACCACCGACATCAACGAGGTAGTCCTGGTTGGCGGTATGACACGGATGCCTGCCGTGCAGGAGCGCGTCAGGAAGCTTTTTGGCCGTGAAGGCCACAAGGGTGTGAATCCCGACGAGGTGGTGGCGATCGGAGCCGCTATTCAAGCGGGCGTTCTGAAGGGAGACGTCAAGGACGTTTTGCTGCTCGACGTGACGCCGCTGTCACTCGGCATTGAGACACTCGGCGGGGTATTTACTAAGCTAATCGATAAAAACACCACAATTCCGACCCGTAAGAGCCAGACCTTCTCGACTGCACAGGACAACCAACCTGCGGTCACGATTCGCGTCTTCCAGGGGGAACGCGAAATGGCGGCCGATAACAAGCTGCTGGGCCAGTTCGACCTGGTAGGTATTCCCCCGGCGCCGCGTGGCATGCCCCAGATCGAAGTCACCTTCGATATCGACGCTAACGGTATCGTGCATGTCTCGGCCAAGGATATAGGCACCGGCAAGGAGCAATCGATCAAGATCACTGCATCGTCCGGGTTGAACGAAGAAGAGATCCGCCAGATGGTGCGCGATGCCGAGCAACATGCGGCCGAGGACCATCAACGGCGCGCGGTTGCAGAAGCGCATAACAAGCTCGACAACCTGATCTACACCACGGAAAAGACGCTCAAGGATTACGGTTCGCAACTCGACGATGCCTCACGCAAGGGAGTCGAAGATGCTCTGAATGACGCCCGAGGCAAACTGGAATCCAAGGACGTCGATGAGCTTAATCGAGCGGCCGAGGCACTTTCGACCGCATCGCATAAGCTCGCCGAGGCGATGTACAGCAAGACCCGTCAGGCGCAGGGTGCACAGCCGAACGCAGGCGGTGACGGCGCACAGGCCGACGGCGGAGGTGCAAGCCAGGATGCCGAGAAGAAGGAAGATGTCGTCGATGCAGACTTCAAGGAGGTCAAATAAAGCCTCCCGGCTCGGCGCGCTCAAGGCGTCGCGCAGTTCTCAACCCGCTGCCCGCGATGTATATTGCGCTTACTTCGGCAAACGAACTGGACTAAGATAACTGCGCGATGCCTTCTTCAGATCGAAAACGTGACTATTACGAAGTTTTGGGCGTCGGTCGAACTGCTGGGGACGAGGACATAAAAAAGGCCTACCGGCGCCTGGCAATCCAATTTCATCCCGACCGCAATCCCGGCAATAAGCAAGCCGAAGAGAAATTCAAGGAAGTAAATGAGGCTTATCAGGTTCTCTCGGATCCTGATAAGCGCAACCAATACGACCGCTTCGGACACGCAGCGTTTCAAGGTCCGCAAGCGCCGGGCGGGTTCGGCGGCTTCGATTTCAGCCAGGGATTCGAGGAAGTTTTCTCCGACATCTTCGGGGATTTTTTTGGCACTGGACGCGGACGCTCTCGTTCGCATAGCCGTCGTGGTGAAGACCTGCGCTACGACCTCGAGGTTGAGTTTGAGGAAGCAGCGCGCGGCACGGAAAAGGTAGTCAAGTTTCAGCGCTTGACCAGCTGTGATGCGTGCAATGGCACCCGCGCTCGAGGCGGAGCCGATGGAGTCCGCACCTGCCCCAATTGCCGCGGGACCGGACAGGTTCGCACCCAGCAAGGCTTTTTCTCGATTTCGACTACCTGCGGTCAATGCCGGGGCGAGGGGATGATGATCGCCGACCCCTGCCCTAAATGCCAGGGTCAGGGGCGCGTGCGAAAGCCGGTATCGCTCTCGGTAAAAATTCCGCCGGGAGTAGATAATGGATCCCGGCTCAAGCTGCGCAACGAAGGCGAAGCAGGATTCGCTTCTGGTCCGGCGGGTGATTTGTATGTGGTGGTCCACGTCAAGGAACACCCCCTGTTCGTGCGCCAGGACAATGATGTTGTGATCGAAGTGCCCGTCAGCTTTCCGCAGGCTGCACTCGGCACGGAACTCGACGTTCCTACGCTCGAAGGTAAAATCAAGCTTAAGCTGCCACCCGCCACTCAATCGGGCAAAATCTTTCGCCTCAAGGGCAAGGGCTTCATGGACCTGCATGGCTATGGGCGCGGCGACCAACTAGTGCGTATCGTCGTCGAAACGCCGCGCCGCCTGACGGCACGCCAGCGCGAGTTGCTCGAAGAATTCGCCAAAGCCTCGGGGGAGGATGTCAATCATCCGATGGCCAAAGGGTTCGTTGATAAGCTTAAGGAAATGTTCGGCTAGGCGGCCTTCAGCTTAGGGCCACCTCATTTCATCAGGCCTCGGTCGCAAAGACCGAGGCTTTTCATTTTTGAGGCGCATGCTTGGCAGGTCGACAGCCGAACGACAACGAACCCGGGTAGTGCTCGCTCCGAGGGGGCCAAAACATCCATCGATGTCCCGCCGAATTGGCGCCTCGGCAATAATTTGCCGTTGCGTTTTAAAGTACGAAAGCAAATCCTCACTAATTACGACGTATTTTCTATCTTATGATGGCCTGGGTTTTGCGCTGCGAACGATGGACTATCAGCGCAAATTCCGTGTCGTCAAGGGTGGGAATCGTTGGAATTCGACGAAGATAGCGGCAACTCGAACCGTTCCTCTGCTGGCCGCGAGAGCCACTCCCTCGACAATCAATGGCTCGACATTGACTCGCTTGCCGTCGGCGCCGAAGAAATCGGCGGTATCGTGGTCCAGTCCGTCGAAATGCGCAAGGTGCTGAACACCATTGCTCGCCTCGGACCATACAAGGCGACCGTGCTGATCTATGGTGAATCGGGAACGGGCAAGGAGCTGGTGGCGCGGGCCTTACATGTCCTGGGCCCGGTGCCTAAGGGCCCGTTTGTTACCTTCAATTGCTCGAACCTCGTTGAATCACTGGCTGAGTCCCAGCTGTTCGGTCATGTGCGCGGCGCTTTCACCGATGCCAGAGAGGATTCCCTCGGTTATTTTAGATCGGCCAACAGCGGAACCTTGTTTCTGGATGAGATTGGCGAGCTTCCGTTGCGTCTGCAACCGAAACTGCTACGGGCGGTCGAGATGCACGAGGTGCAGCCGGTCGGCTCGGCGCAAAGCTACAAGGTGGACCTGCGGCTGATTGCCGCGACTAATCGCGATTTACGCACGATGGTGAAAGCAGGCCAATTTCGCGATGACCTGTATTACCGTATGAGCGCGACCGCGATTATGATTCCTCCGCTGCGCCAGCGCCGTGATGGCATCGGGGCATTAACCGTTCATTTTATCAAGCATTACAACCGCCTGTTTGGAAAGGGTATTCGCTTCATCTCGCATGCGGCGGTCTTGATGCTCACCGCCTATGACTGGCCAGGGAATGTTCGCGAGTTTTCACATGCCATTCAAAGTGCCGTGATGCTGACGGATAACGAATTTCTGGACATTGCGGCGTTGCCCGAGCATATCGTACACACGGTTGGCGCTGAATCACTGCCGGGCTCTCCGTCGACAATCTCTCCGCCTGCCACACTGGTCGCACCGACAGCACCATCTGAGCCACAATCGCCCTTGCTCCTCGACGAGGTCATCAAGATGACGCTGATGCGTTCGCTCGAAGAGACAGAAGGCAATCGGCGGCGTGCGGCCGATCTGCTGGGCGTATCACGCTCTACTCTTTACAGGATGCTCGCCCGCTATGGGCTGGGTGACGCAGGGACCGGACGAAGACGGCCACCCGCCGCCGGCTCCGGCCTGAGCCGACGAGTTTGAAAGTCCGCCGCCCGCCGATGCTTCTTTTCAGGCGTTCGCGATGTAGATAGCCGCCTCCTTTCTCCAGTATCGGGAGGAACGATACTGGAAATTGTGCCGCAGTTTGCGGCACAATGGGTTCTGAAGACTCGTCGCGGCGCCCATCTATGCGGCCTGTTTAGCGATAAATCGCGAAGTGGCTCTTGCGGCCGTGGTTTGCCAAACGACGTAATACCGCGCGTGAAAGCTGCCTCCTGCATCAGGCCCTCGCCGTGTAAGGGTTAATATGAAAGCAGGGCAAGCGTTGGCTTTTTCAATTGGCAGATCTCACCTGCAAGCGCCGTAGCCGGAGTTTTTAAATGGCTGGATTGGATCAGATTTGGTCTGAAGCACTGCGGACGCTCGAGCGCAATCAACCGTTTGTGCTGGCGACCGTCATCAACGTGCGCGGTTCCACGCCGCGCGAAATTGGCGCCAAGATGATCGTACGCAGTGACGGTCAGTTCGGCACGATCGGCGGCGGGTGCGGCGAGGCCGAAGTGTTTCGCAAAGCACGTCTGTTACTGGATGAGGGCTCCGGTGCAAAGCTGGCTGAGGTTGATTTGACCGGCGATTTCGACCAGCAGGAAATCGGCAGTTGCGGCGGAATCATGGACGTCTTCATCGATCGATGGTCGCCGCAACACGATTTGGAAGTAGCGCGCAAGCTGGCTGATTCAGCCGAACAGAGCCGGGCGGCGGCGTTGATAACGCTGGTCGATTCCGGCGTGCGAAGCGAAGCTGTGCCAGGAGCCAAGGCGGTGCTCGACCCCGCTGATCCTTGCTCACGCGGCGTGCTCAGCGGGTTATCAAATGAAACGCTCGGGGAGTTATCCGAACGTGCCGCCGATGCGGTTCCGGGATTACTGGAAGTCAGCGAGAAAGGGCAGGTGCGGCCGATCGTCCGCATCGAGTCATCGGGCGCGCCACGGCTGTTTATCGATCCGATAACCGGGGCGCAGCGACTGATAATCGCCGGTGCGGGCCATATTGCCGTGCCGTTGTCGGCGCTCGGTTCGATACTCGGCTTTCACGTGACTGTGATCGATGATCGCGCCTCGTTTGCCAATCGTGAGCGTTTTCCAAAGGCAGATAAGATAATTGTCAGGCCATTTAATTCGGCTCTCGAATCGATGCACCTGGATCGTCATTGTTATGTCATCTCTGTCACACGCGGCCATTCATTCGACGAACTGGTGGTGCGGACGGTCTTACAACAGCAGCAGGCTCATCGCACAAAAGGACAGGCGGGCTGCTTCATCGGCATGATTGGATCACGCAGGCGCGTACGCGCGATGCTTAGTCACCTGGAAGAAGAAGGGTTCGATCCCGCATTGCTCAATGAGATTCACGCCCCCCTTGGGCTGGATATCGGTGCTGAGACTCCCGAGGAAATCGCCGTTTCGATTATGGCCGAGATCATCCGCGAACGCCGCACCGGAACCCGTGATGAACTCTCACTGGGCACCAGAAGCGGACGGCTACGCCGAACCGGCGCTAAAGTATAATCTCACTTCGGCTCCAGTCTCCTCTCTATCGTCCTTTGAACTGCGGTTTGCGCCGTTCGCGCCAGGCACGATGGCCCTCATTTTTGTCTTCGGTTTGTTCGAGAGCCATAAACCTATAGAGGTCAACGTTCGCAAGCTCGCCCAGCGGGATCTCAAAGCCGGAATTCACAGATTCTTTGGCAAGCCGGGCAGCAAGCGGTGGCAACGATGCTATGTGCTCCGCTACCTCAATGGCCTTTGCCATCAATTCGGGATGAGGTACGAGCCATTGCGCAAGTCCGATCCGGTAGGCTTCATCCGCCTTCAACGGGAAACCCAGAGCTAGCCGCATCGCGAGTCCCTTTCCAATCCAGCGGGCTGCGCGGCTGCTCCCGCCTTGCGCAGGCAGGATTCCGAGCGCAACCTGTGGCAAGCGCCATTCGGCTTGCTCGGAGGCGACTATCAAATCGCAGCAATAGGTTAGAATGCAGCCGATCCCGATCGCATAACCGTTGACCGCGGCAACTATCGGCTTGGCGAAATCCGCCAGCATCATAATGGGGCTGAGGCGGCGGCGGCGCGGCAGCTCCTCTATAAAATGGGCAGCGGAGCTTTCAGTGTGAGTTCGCGGATTCTTGAGGTCGGCGCCAGCGCTGAAGGCACCACCTTTATCGTCTCCGGTCAGAACCACACAGCGGATTTCTGAGTCGTCCTCAAGCCGCGGCAATTGTTCTTGCAAACCGGCATGGAATTCCGCGCACCATGCGTTGCGTGCCTCCGGCCGGCTCAAGGTTAAAATGCCGACGTGACCACGTTTTTCGTAAAGCAAAGGCATCGATGTGCCTCCCTGTCAGATCTGAAAATCATCTTTGCGCGGGCGGCGGCTGCGGCTCGCGCGGCGAGCCTCAACCTGTATTTCTTCCAATTCCTTCCGTACCGATGCCAGCCGCTGGCGAAATTCCTCGGCTTCCACTTTGACTGTTACGCCGCAGTGATGGCAGTTTATGCGTGCTTCGGAATTTGCCTCAAAATCGCGCACCAGGATGGAATTTGGGTGGCCACATTTGGGACAGGCGATATCTACAGTTTCATCCTCAAACATCAGCAGCTCTCGCCTCTAGCCATAAGCTTTTGCGTTAGATCTTGCCCCCACCTCAACGATAACACCAGGGAAATGGGGCGCCAACGATTGACCCCGCCAATATGGCTTCAGTAGAAGAGAGTCCTCATGAAATCTTCGCAGCCCGAACCTGCGAAAGTTCAACGCCCGGGTGGGACGGACAGCCCGCGAAAGAGGCGGCGTATGGACCCAAGTCTCCTCATCCTGCTGGCGGTGGTGCTGATCGCCGAAGCCGTCGCCATTACCTGGCGGCCCAGCATGCCACTCGAAGCGTTGAGAGGCAGCGCTCGGCTACTGCGCGGCGTATGGCTGGACTTGCTGCTGGGGTTTATCTTTGCTGGACTCGCCGATGTTTTGATCCCGCAACCCGTTCTCTCGCGATGGTTGGGCGGCGAACGCCCTGGCCAGGCTATCCTGGTCGGTTGGGCTGCAGGGTTACTAATACCCGGCGGGCCATATCTGGTATTTCCGATTCTGGCGAGCCTGTTTCAAAAGGGCGCTGCGCCCGGTCCTCTAATAACTTTGATAACCGCCAAAACGCTGGTGAGCCCAGTCAGAATGTTGACGTATGAAGCACCGTTGCTTGGCTGGCCCTTGACCCTTGCCAGGTTCATCCCAGGGGTATTGCTCCCGCCCTTTATGGGAGTGCTCGGAGCATGGCTCTTCGCGGTGTTCAGCGAAACTGCGCGTTGATTCAGGCAGCCAGCATCATCGCGTTCGTCGCGAGCGCATGACGCAATCGAGCCTCGGCGACTGAGGTCGTTCGCTGATGTAACATCAGGAGGGGTATAGGCATATGCGCAGGTTCGCCGGGCCGGCGGGTTCCGTCACCCGCATCACGGTCGGGAGCAAGGTCCTCAGGAGTAATATGTTGGACGATTCGCCCGTTCGCGTCGTAGATGTGTACGTCCCGGCTGGACATGACGGGCAGGGATTGCCCCTGCTGGTGGATCTCGTCGGTTTCACGAGCAGCGGCCTCTCCCATACGAGTTGGGCCGGCTTTCGCGAAAACGTGCCGGAGCGACTCGACCGGCTGATCGGCGAACAGCGCATGGCACCTGTTGTCGTCGCTTTCCCCGATTGTTTCACCCGGCTCGGCGGCAACCAGTACATCAACTCAGCTTCAATCGGTGCATGGGAGGATTTCCTGCTGCAGGAAATGCTGCCCGAAATTGAGCAGCGCTTCAAATGTGGCGGTAGCGGACGACGCGGTGTTTTTGGCAAAAGCTCCGGCGGGTATGGCGCGATCACCCACGCACTACGCCACTCTGACATCTGGTCGGCGGCGGCCTGCCACTCGGGCGATATGGGCTTCGAGTTATGTTACTTGCCCGATATGCCAGCGGTCCTGCGTGCTCTCGCTGGAAATGGGAACTCCATCGAGCGCTGGTGGAAACAACTCGAAGGAGCTCAAAAGCATCCGGAGGGCTCCTTCAAAGTCATCAACGCGCTGGCCATGGCCGCCAGCTACGATCCGGATCCTACGCAGTTCTTGGGCATGCGGTTGCCTGTCACGTTCGACACGTGTGAGATTATCGAGGAACGGTGGGCAAATTGGTTACGTCAAGACCCTGTAGTTGCAATCGAAACTCAAGCCAGCAATCTCCACAAGCTCAAGGCGCTGTATATCGACTGCGGCGAGAACGACCAGTTCAATCTGCTCTACGGTGCTCGTAGGTTCGTGCGGCGGCTCAACGAGCTTGGCATTGCGCACCGCTATGAGGAGTTTCCCGATAATCACACTAACGTCGATTACCGCATGGACGAGAGCCTGCCTTTTCTCGCCGGGGCTCTGACCGGCTGATGCGTATGTCATCCCCGACGGGCCCGTATTTTCGGTGAGCCAGCAGCGAATTGTTCGTCTGGTCAGCTGTTGAAGCCGCCCTGCGTCATCAACGCCGAATGATTTTCATGGACTGATCGAGGACCAGCAGGGGGTCCGCAGCCGTGCCGCCTCTCCGTCATCAATCCGTGCACGTTTGATTGTTGACACAATTCGGGGTCAAGATGCTGGTGGCATGACCATTGTTGATTCCCCTCCAGGATTTTTCCTTAATAGCCCTCCCCCGCAGGCAGGGAGGAAGAAAGGGGGCTCCCGTGCAGTTTGGTTTATTTACCCTGTTCGATTTTTTTCGCGACCGGCAGGACGAACTCGCGTATTACCGTGACACTCTCGATTTGATGAAGCTGGCCGAACGGCTCGGCTATGACTCCGTCTGGGTAGGAGAGGAGCATTTCTATTGCTTCGGTATCTGCCCCAGTCCGCAGCTGTTCCTCACCGCCTTGGCTCGCGAAACCAGCCGGTTACGCCTGGGAACGGCCATTAGCCTGCTGCCGTTTGAGAATCCTCTGCGTAAAGCCGAGGACTTTGCCATGCTCGATATCTTGAGCGACGGGCGGCTCAACTTTGGGGTCGGACGCGGGATCATCCCCAAGCACTTCGAGGGCTTTCGCACAGACCTGCGCGAGAGCCGAGCGCGTTATGAAGAGTCCTTGCATATCATCCGCGGCGCCTGGACCGAGGACCCATTCGCGTACGAGGGTAGATTCTGGCAGATGCCGGCCTTGTCACTTTCACCCAAGCCTGTACAAAAACCCCATCCGCCCATTTACCGCGGGACCATCAGCCTGGAATCATTCGAGGGTGCCGCCGCCGCAGGCGACAACGCTTTCGTAGTCCCCTGGCTCACGGGACTGCACCCTGAGGTCAGGGCTCGGGTGGAGCGTTATCGCGCGCTGGTCAAAGAATCCGGGCACGCTCAGACCCGCACGACGTTTATCTTCTTTCTATTCATCGACCGGGATCATCAGGTCGCCTTACGCGAAGGGCGCGAGACCACGCGTGCGTACATTGACTTGTTCTCCTCCTTTACCCCGGTCGAAGCTCTGCGGCAGTTGCGCCAAGGTGATCCCCTCGCTAGCTTCCTGGAACTTGCGAGGTCATTACCCGAGCATCTCGAGGAGCGCGCGGTGGTCGGAACTCCCGCCGAGTGTCGCCGCCGCCTGGCGGAGTTAGGCGAGGAGTTCGGCATTGACCAGGTTGCCTTCTATTTCCACGCCGGCGCTCGGGACCCGCGCCGCGCACGTTATGGAATCGAACTATTCGCCAATGAAGTGATGCCTGATTTCAAGGGTCGTTAAGATGGTGCTGTTGGCAGCCCTTTTCGATGCGGCGGCTTGAAAACAGCGCCGGCTGAATCACGAACTCGCGATTGGGAGATATTCAAATGGGAATCCCGGCGACGACGCTATGTTTTCTATCGCTAAGTGAATTATCCGCGCTCCTGCGCCAGCGCGAAGTCACTTCGATCGAAGCTACGCGTGCGGTGCTTGATCGTATTCATGAGCTGAACCCGACTTTACGCGCGTACCTGACTATCCTGGACGATTCGGCGTTACGCCAAGCCGAATCTGCCGACAAAGAAATTGCCGCGGGCAAATGGCGCGGTCCATTACATGGCGTGCCGGTCGCAGTTAAAGATCTTTGCTGGACCAAGGGAGTTCCCACGACTTGCGCGAGCAAGGTGTTGCGCGATTGGCGGCCCGAGTCGAATGCCACAGTTGTTGACCGTTTCGAAGCCGCTGGCGCCCTGCTGCTCGGCAAGCTCCACCTGACCGAGTTCGCGATGGCCTGGTATCATCCCGAGCTTCCGGGCCCGCAAAATCCGTGGAGTCCCACACTCTGGCCTGGCGCCTCATCCAGTGGCTCCGGCGCTGCCGCCGCCGCGGGTCTCTGCTATGCCGCAATCGGCACTGACACGGGTGGCTCAATTCGCTTTCCCTCGGCGGCCAACGGCATCGTCGGGCTGAAGCCAACCTGGGGCCGTGTAAGCCGTCATGGAGTCTTTCCTCTCGGTGAGTCCCTCGACCACATCGGACCGATGACCCGGAGCGTTGCTGATGCCGCTCTGGTCCTGAGCGTCATCGCCGGACGCGATGAGTTGGATGACACCTCGCTCCATGGCCCGCTGGATAATTACACCGCGGCAATCGACGCAGGCGCTAATGGATTACGTGTTGGTGTTGATGAGCAATACATCGCGCGGGCTTCTAACGATGTAGCAACTGCAATCACAAATGCGATTCGCGACTTGGAGCGCATCGGAGCCCGCATCATTAAGGTTAAGCTTCCCGACGTCCATCCGTGCTTGAGTGCGTGGACCACTCTGTGCGCGGCCGAGGCCGCCGCCGGGCACGCCGCGACTTACCCGTCGAGGGCAAGCGATTACGGCCCAGGCTTTCGATCTTTTCTTGAACTAGGGTCATCGATTCGCGGACAGGATTACGCCAACGCTCACATGGTCCGTGAGCGCTTCGCTAATCGCTTGCAGCAGCTTTTCGATCAAATTGACGTGATTGCTTGTCCTTCGATGGCCTCGGCTACTTTGCCTAACGATGCGATGCCGCCCGACGCCACCTCCTCCAAGGAGCCGAATCCTCTGCTCGCATTCACGGCGCCTTTCAACATGAGCCGCAATCCCACTCTGTCGATGCCGGGCGGTCCTGCTAATGGCGGTCCACCACCCAGCCTACAACTCGTTGGTGCCCTACGGGGCGAGGCTGAGCTGATTCGCACCGGCATGGCATATGAACGCGCCACGCAATGGCACACGCAGCGGCCGCCCGCGTAAAATCGGGGGGGGCGGCACGGCCAAACATATCTACATTATCGCGATATAATTTCCTCGATGGACCCTGCCCTGCTGATGCCTTCGTCAGGAGCACTTGGTGCTCAGCGCTTCGCTGCCCGCCCAACGTGTGGGCGGCGGGCAGCGAGCATCGACATTAGTTGCGCGAGCGTTGCACGCATTCGAGGGCGAGGGACGATTGCGTCGAGCATACCGTGGCGTAACAGGAACTCGGCGGTCTGAAAGCCCTCAGGCAGTTGCTGGTTGGTGGTTTGCTGGATTACTCGGCGTCCGGCAAAGCCGATGACGGCGCCGGGCTCGGCGATGTTCAGATCACCGAGGCTGGCGAAGGAAGCCGCGACGCCGCCAGTGGTCGGATCACATAAAACCGAGAGATAGGCGATGCGGGCGTCGCGCAGCCGCGCCAAGGCTGCCGAGACTTTTGCCATCTGCATAAGCGAGAGCGTGCCTTCCTGCATCCTTGCCCCTCCTGAAGAGCTGAAGGCGATTACCGGCAGGCGCCGTGTCAAGGCATGGTCGATCAACCGCGCAAGCTTTTCACCGACCACCACTCCCATGCTGCCGCCCATAAAATTGAAATCCATGATGGCAAGCGCCGCCCGCCGCCCCTCGATTTTTGCGATCCCCGTGACCACTGCATCGTTGCGTCCGCTGCTGCGCCGGGCCGCCTGAAGCCGTTCCGGATACGGCCGGGAGTCGGCGAATTCCAGGGGATCTCCGATCGCCAGAGCAGCAAATAGTTCACGCCAACTGCCGCGATCGACCGTGATCGCGAGCCGCTGCTCGACGGTCAGACGCAGATGATAACCGCATTTCGGGCATACGTTCAGGTTACGTTCCACTTCTTTTCGGAACGCTATCTCTTTGCATCCGAGACACTTGACCCAAATCTCGGCCCGCGTCTCGTCAACCGCAGGCTCGTCGGCGGCGGCTGATCGCGCACGGGACCTGGAGCTTACGAGCAGACGGCGATCTCGTGACGGACGGTTATCGCTGATAATCTCGCGGTTATCCATTTACTCAGATCGTGGTCTAGAGAGCGGCCAGAGCCGCCCCGCGGCCAGCCATTCCTTTGTGAATCGATATCTATCTATCCACCCGGGCGGCGATTATTGCTCTGCTCAGCGTGCCGGCGAATTCACCGACTATCGTGCCCAAACCCTCCGATGCTGCATGTAGCTCGATAAGCTGTGAAAAAGCACTGCCGACCACCACCGCATCGGCGAAACGGGCGACCTCGCGCGCCTGCTCCGGGGTGGAGATTCCAAAGCCGACCCCAATTGGCAGCTCAATGACAGTCTTGAGCGCCCTCACCTTCTGTTCGAGATCGGCCGCCAGCGCGCTGCGGGCGCCGGTCACGCCGGTCACTGACACGTAGTAGAGAAATCCGGTGGCCGCGGCCGCAATCATCCGGCTACGCTCGATCGGCGTGGTTGGAGCAAGCAGACAAATCAAGTCGAGACCCTCAATACGTGCAGGAGCTGCAAGCTCGCTGGCCTCTTCGGGCGGCAGATCGACCACCAGCACTCCATCTACTCCGGCGCGTTTGGCATCGGCACAGAACTGCCCGCAGCCATAACGAAAGATCGGGTTAAAGTAGCCAAACAGGATAATCGGAATTTGGGTGTGCTCCCGCAGCTCCCCAACCAACGCCAGAATTCTCGCTAAAGTAGCGCCGGCGGCGAGTCCCCGTGCGGCGGCGCGCTGGTTCGCCGGCCCATCGGCCATCGGATCTGAGAACGGCACCCCCAATTCGATCAGGTCTGCACCATGCGCCTCCAGCTCGAGCACCAGCCGTGAGGTACGTTCCAGGTCGGGATCGCCGGCTACAATGAAGGGAACGAAGGCGCTCTGGTTGGAGCTCAGCCTTTCGGCGAATGTGGCGGCGATTCGCCCGCCGGGATTATTGTAATCGGTGGCCGCAGAGCCCATCAGAGACTCACGCCCAAGGACCGC
>JAMXLL010000001.1 GCA_024281015.1 Candidatus Binataceae bacterium | reverse complement strand
GCTATTTTAGTAAGCGAGTCGCGGGAGGTCTCGCAACATTTCAAGCTGTACTTCCAGAAATTGGACAATCTCTCTTCAAATAGCAGCCTTAGATCACTGCGCGGCTCAGACGGATCTAACGCCACAGAACCATTCACTTCGGTCCACTTCAAAAGGCACACTCCGGCCTTGAGAGCCGGATTTTCTTGCTGTAATTCTATGCCCGCTTGGCAGTACCGGATTGCCCCCCGCCGGCTTGTCCGCCGGCACCCTCGGCTGATGCAGGCTGCGCAGGAGCCGCGCCACCCGCACCTTCGGCGGGTGCAGCCTCTCCGGGTGCTGCCTCCGCAGCGGCTGCTGGTGCTTCTGCGACAGTCGGCGGCAGTACCGTTACCACAGGGTAATCAGCATCGAAAATCGGACGCACATTGCCGGCGAACTTGAGCGCAGAAACGTGCATCACGTCGTGAACGCCCAACGGCGAAACATCGACTTCCACCGACTCTGGTATCTCGAGCGGCAAGCATTCCACTAAAACCTCTCGTTCCAGCGGTTGCAGGATGCCGCCGTCGATCGCACCGGCTGGACGGCCGGTAAATTTGAGCGGCACGTTGATCCGCAGCGTCCTGCTGAGATCAACTTCCAGGAAATCAACGTGCAGGATGCTGCCCTTGACTGGGGTGCGCTGCACCTGCTTGAGGATAACGTGCTTGCCGTCCAGTTCCGCTGACGGCGACTTCAGGCGGATAAGGCGCTGCCGGGCAGCGGTGCTCACCCGCGCGTTTAGCTCCATAGCAGTTAGAGCAACCGGCGTAGCAGAAGTTGAATTGCCATAGAGAATTCCAGGAACACGACCCTCACGGCGTAAGCGGTTGACCAGCCCTTTGGGACGTACTTCGCGTTTTTCACAGGTTAGATCGATGGTTTCCATTAACTCCCCACTTCTGCTGCAGTCCGGTTGGGCGCCTGCCGTTACCTAATTGAACAACGAGCTAACCGATTCCTCATTGTGAATGCGGCGGATAGCTTCGGCGATCAACGCCCCTACTGACAATACTTTTAAATTCGCCAGTTCCGCTTGCGCCTTGGCGCGTAGCGGTATCGTGTTGGTGGTGACGACCTCTTTTATCGAAGAGAGGTTCAGGCGTTCACAGGCTGGATCCGACAGAATCGGATGGGTCGCGCAGGCCATCACCTCGTGCGCACCCGCATCCAGTATGACCTTGGCCGCCTCGGTGATTGTACCGGCAGTGTCGATCATATCGTCGACCAGCAACGCGAAGGACTCGCGCACGTCGCCGACCAGCCTCATCTCGGTCACCTCGCTGGCGCGCTGGCGGCGCTTATCGATGATAGCCAGGTCGGCGTTGAGCCGGCGAGCAAAAGCTCGCGCCCGCTCAACCCCGCCCGCATCGGGCGAGACAACTGCCAGCCGCTGGCTGTCGACGCGTTTGCGTAGATACTGCACGAGTACCGGCATCGCATAGAGGTTGTCGACAGGGATATTGAAAAAACCCTGGATCTGACCGGCATGCAAATCGACGGTGAGCACTCGCGACGCGCCCGAGGTGGTGATTAAATCGGCCACCAGCTTGGCGCTGATCGGTACGCGGGGCGCTACCTTGCGATCCTGCCGGGCGTAGCCGAAGTAAGGGATTACGGCTGTGATGCGGCCAGCCGAAGCGCGGCGCAGCGCATCCATCAGCAAGAGCAGCTCCATCAGGTTTTCGTTTGGCGGCGTACAGGTCGATTGAACCACGAAGCAGTCGCCGCCGCGCACATTCTCCCGCACCTCCACCATTACTTCGCCGTCAGGAAAGCGGCTGACTTCAACCTGGCCAAGCTTGACGCCGAGATGTTCGGCGACCTCGCGTGCCAATCCCGGATTCGAGTTGCCGGTAAAAATCTCGAGTTCATCCTTGACCCGGTCAGACATGTTCGAGTCCTCCGCTTCGGCACGAATACCGGCCGCTACGATTCTCTTTGCTCGTTCCTCGCCTGGGTTAAAGCGCGTTCACCAAATCAAGGTTCTTCTGCCTGGTCCGAACCTGGCGGCTGCTCGAGGTTTGGGTTTACACCTCCATCACCGCGCCAAACAGGCTTCAAGATGGCTGGGCGGGAAGGATTCGAACCTTCGAATGCCAGGTCCAAAGCCTGGTGCCTTACCAGCTTGGCGACCGCCCAGCAACCGCATATCCGGTTTCAGCCGTCGATCCGCCGAACGAACCTCAGCAGCCGCCCGACGTCGAGCCCCCTTAAACTTCAATAGCTCGCTGTGCGAGCTATCCCCCATCGCATCCCCATGCTAGCACGTTCATCAACGGTCGATTAGCCACTGGGGCAAAAAGCCCGCCCTTTGATTCGAGGTGCCTGTGGATGGAGAAAAAATGTTATGGGCGGTTTAAATCAGTGTCAACGACAACGATTAATGAATCTGCCGAGTCCGCACGGGTTATAGCATTGACGCGGTAAATGCTTTCACTTGCGGGGCGCGCCGTTCGATCTGGTGGTGCGCATCGGCTGCCTGGGCGGTGGAATCAAAAATAGCAAACACGCCGCCTCCGCTGCCAGTCATCGCGGCGGCACGAGCACCGAGCATCTGGAGCAATTTCTTTAATTCGCCGATTTGCGGCCATTTCGCAATTGCGACCTGCTCGAGGTCGTTCACCAGGTGTTCGGGCCCGATGCGCCCCTCAACGAACGCAAGGAGGTCCGAATCTGACTCGGGACCAGTCCAATGCTCAGGCTGCAGATCGGCGAACACCAAGGCGGTTGGAACCTCGATCGGCGGGACGGCAATGAGCAACGGCAACTTTGCCATTCGGTCCAGCGGTTCCATCCACTCCCCGATACCTCGCACCCTCGACGGTACGGGATTCAGGAAGAATGGTACGTCTGCGCCGAGTCTCAGGGCGATTGGCTGGAGGGCGGCTTCGCCGGCGCCATATATTCTCGCCATCATCCGAAGAACGGCGCCCGCATCGCTCGAGCCGCCCCCCAAACCTGCACCCGCAGGAATTTGCTTGCGCAATCTGATGAGCACGTCGGCCTGAATCGCGAATTCAGTAAGGAATGCGTGAGCCGCTCTGCACGCGAGATTACGGTGGTCAACGGGAATCGCCGGCGAGTCGCACAAGAGCTGAACCGAGGCCATGCGGGCCGGGCGCACCTCGATAGCGACGTCATCGCAAATGGAAACCGGCACAAAAATAGAGTCGAGTTCGTGATAGCCGTCGGGACGCCGTCCGGTAACTCGCAGGAACAGGTTGATTTTGGCGGGCGCCGGTTCGCACATCAGTTTCACCATCGATGTATCCCGTCGCGAGGCACGCTCAAGGCACCGGCGTGTGCATAACGAGCCTCATAGGATTCTCCTGGTCGCCGAGTTCTGTTCCTCGATCCGTGCGGCGGCCCGGCGAGCGTCGTTCCTGATGAGGCCAACGAAGCCGAGAAACGTGAGCAGCAATCCCGCCAATACCAGCACATAACCGGTCAAAAACGTTGCATGATAAAAGTCCATCCGCGCTGCCGCGTACGAAACGCGCCGCTGCTCGGCAGTGAGTGGTGCAAGCACTGCGGCAGCTCCGTCGTCGAGTTCGTCAAAACTGCGATATGCCTGATCAGGAGCCGCGCTGCTCACCTTTCTAAGAGCCTCGTCATAGTGTTCAGTGTTGAGACGGCCGACAAGCCAGTTGCCGCTGCCGAGCAGAATTAGTGAAATTCCCAGCATTGCGCGCCAATTACGGTAGACATCAGGCATCTTCATCTGTGTCTTCTCGAACTACTTTGCTCGGCTTCGGCGCACGCCTGGTACGGCGGTATTGTTGAACTGGATGTCCTTCGCCCTCATCGCCGACCTCACTTCAGGAGTGAACCGCCCGGGCGGCGTTGCGGACGCATTCGCGAAAAAGTGCACAGTAGTTCATTTTGACCCCGAGTCCCTTCATGATGCCGTCCAGGCCGATGAGCGCGCGTAGCAGAAAAATGCTATGGCGGGGTGACTTGTACAACTTGTGCTCGAAGGCCAGCTCACCGACTGTGGCAGCTTTGGCCACTGCGTCGTATTCATCTGGATGGTACAGGCGGTCGCTGATCACTGGCTCAAACAGGATATAGATGATTTGCACCATCGGCGCTGGATCCTGCTCGCGATCGATGTAACCCAGTTTGAGCAGTGCTGCCGCGACTGAACGATCCTCATGGTCAATGATAGCTTCGGCCAATTGCAGGCTGGCGCGCCGCACGGTCTCGGAGAAGTGGCGCACCGAGCCGAAATCCAGCACCGCAAGCCTGGGATGCCAGGTGACCAGATAATTGCCGGGTTGTGGATCGGTATGCAGGACGCCGAACTCGAGAATCTGCCGCCAGACTAACTCATAGTACTTACGTGCTACCCAGGTCCGCAGTTCAAGATCCGCCGCCTCGCCGAAGATGTCGGCAAGCCGGTAGCCATCGATGTACGTCATCGTGAGAACGCGCCGGCTGCTGAACTGTTTGATCACCCGGGGGAGCAGGATTGTTTCGTCACTCCCCAGCAGACGGCGGTATTCATCGATATTGCGGGCTTCATTCACGTAGTCCAGCTCTTCGCGCAAACGTTCCTGCAGTTCTGCGAAAACAGCTTTAGTGTCGATCCGCTGTCGCATCAGGTCGCCCGCGATAGTCTGCAAGGTGCGCAGCAGCACCTTGAGATTGCCCAGGTCCTGCTCGATGGTTGCATCGACGCCCGGGTATTGGATCTTGACTGCAACCTCCTGTCCAGTCTTGAGGCGCGCGCGATGGACTTGGCCGAGCGATGCAGCGGCAAAGGCTTCCGTTTCGAAACTGGCGAAGAGTTGCTCGGGCGATTTCGACAATTCGCGGCGGATCTGTTGCGCGATTAGCCGGTAATCCATCGGTGGCACGCTGGCCTGGGTGGTGCGGAGGATGTCGATGGCATCGCCGGGCAGCAGGTCCTCGCGCATCGACAACATCTGCACCAGCTTCATGAAAGCACCGCGCAACTCTTTGGAGCCTTCGACCATCCGCCGTGCATTTTTGAGATGGATATCAAGCAATTCCTGCTCGTAACGCGAGGCATTGAGAAATGGCCGGCGCAGTGACGTCCATAGGTAGCTGGAGCCGACCTGGGAGGCGAGGCTGCCGATCTTCATGGCACGACGCGCGCGGCCGCTGGTTAGATTCTTGCGTTCCACGCCGGTAACATCCTCTGATTCACGCCGTATCTGTCTCGCGGCGGCCGTCCGCAACGCCTACGCGATTAATGAGGGTGGCGGCCAATGCCGCGCCGAAGCCATTATCAATGTTCACGACGGTCAGGCCGCCGGCGCAGCTATTCAGCATCCCGAGCAAAGGCGCAACACCGCCGAGTGCGGCGCCGTAGCCGACGCTGGTAGGCACTCCGATGACAGGTTTGCCCACCAGGCCCGCGACCACGGACGGTAGGGCTCCTTCCATGCCGGCCACGACGATGATCACGCTGGCTGCCTCCAGCAAATTGAGTTGCGAGATTAGCCGATGGAGCCCGGCGACGCCGACGTCGTAAAGGCGTTCAACCCGATTGCCGAAGAACTCCGCGCTGACCGCCGCCTCCTCCGCGACCGCAATATCTGACGTTCCGGCGCTAACGATTAGTATAACACCGTGCCCACGCACTACCGGCTTTTCCCGCAGCAGCACGCCGATGCGCGCGTCGGCCCGATAATCAAGCTTGCGCAGCTTGCGCTTGACTGCGCTGGCCTTCAGCGGGTCAAGCCGGGTCACCATCAGGTTGAGCCCGGCGGCGGTCATTTGCCGGCCAATTTTTACGAGCTGCTCAGTGCTTTTTCCCGCGCCAAACACGACTTCGGGAATATCCCGGCGCAGGCTTCGGTGGGTGTCGATGCGGGCGAAGCCGAGATCCATTAGAGGCAGGTGGCGGAGCCGGTGCAGGGCTTGAGCGGGCGATAAACGGCCGGCGGCGACGTGCTCAAGAAGACGGCGCATCTCTTCCTGGTTCATCAGCGCCGCTGAGGCTCTAGTTTGATGGGGCGGTCGAGATGAAGTACGACCTCGCGCACGGCCCGCGCGTCACTACGCGCCACGGTCAGCATCGTCTCGCCAGCCCTGAGCTGCTCGCCGGGCTTGGGAATATGACCCAGCCGTTCGACCAGGAGCCCTCCGATAGTGGTGTATTCGTCGGCTTCGGGGAGCCCGAGTCCGAAGCGTTCGTTAAGGTCCGCTACGTTGGCGTGTGCGGAGGCCATCAGCGTCCGCGGGCCGGCGATTCTCGCCAGTTCTTCGCGGACATCGTGTTCGTCCTCGATGTCTCCAACCACCTCTTCGAGCAAGTCTTCGATCGTGATAATTCCCGAGGCGCCGCCGTATTCATCTACTACCACGGCTAGGGTTTCGCCGGTGCGCTGGAGCGCAAAGAGAATTTCGTCGAGGGGGGTTGATTCTGGAAAGTAACTTACGGAGCGCATAACCTCGCGGACTCCACGCGCCAGGTCGGGCGCCTCAAGCAGGTCAAAGGCATGCACCACGCCTACGATATCGAAGATGCGTTCGTGAAAGACCGGAATCCGGGTGAAGCCTTCGCGCCGCACTACTTCGATAGCACCGGCAATGGTGGTTTCCTCAGGAATGGCCTCGATGTTCACCAGCGGCACCATTGCTTTACGCGCTTCCGCCCGCGTGAAGCGAAATATGCGGCTAATCATTTGTTGCTCTTCCGGCATGATCGCGTCCGCGGTTTGCTGATGAGCAGGCGGATTCTGTGGCTCGCGCCGGATCAACAGGGCCAGATCCTCGCGGCTGAGGAATACTGTTTCGGCTTCGGGCGGGACGCCGGCGAGCCGGCGCAGCTGGCGGCTTAGCGCAGTCTCGACAGCCAGCAATGGCGTCAGGATGGTAGCGATCACACTCAAAGGCCGCGCGGCGAGCCGGGCGAAGCGCAGGGGTGCCCTCAGCACCGCCATTTTGGGAATCGACTCTCCAATTACCAGTGACACGGGCGCCAGAATAAAAGGCGCCAGGTAGGAGGCGTGCGGGTTGAGTGCGTGTAAAAAACTGGTTAATACGGCGGCCGCGACAACAGTGGCGAGATTGGTTCCGGTAAGCAACATCGCGACTACCTGGTCCCGTCGCTGAAGTAACTCTCCCAGCACCAGTGCCTGCCGATCCCCACGCTCGCGCTCGGCATGCACTTTTAGATCATCGGCGGCCACCAGGGCGATCTCGCTGGCAGCGAAGAACGCCTGGCATAGCACGCACGCCAGCACGGCTAGCAGCGCCACCACGATACTCATGATGATGCTGCCCCGCTGACATCCGTCCGGCGTTTGAGCCGCACCAGCTCAATACTGGCCCCACGCACCCGCTCCACGGCCGCATCGAGGCTGCCGAGCTTGAAATGCTCGCCGCGCCGGG
Organism: Candidatus Binataceae bacterium; assembly: GCA_024281015.1. Taxonomy (GTDB): domain Bacteria; phylum Desulfobacterota; class Binatia; order Binatales; family Binataceae; genus JAMXLL01. The sequence goes on along the minus strand of JAMXLL010000001.1, from coordinate 6,001 downwards.
GTACGCGCTTGAGGCGGCGCAGCACATAGCTGCCCAAGGTGTCGGCGGGCAGGGCGGGAAGCGCGATCCCATTGCCGACCGCCTCGTGGAGCCGCTGTATCGAGATAGACCCCGAAGCAAGCCATTCTCCCGGACCCACCGGCATCAACTCGGGCCCTTCATAGTCGAATTCATCGCTGATCTCCCCGAACAGTTCTTCGAGCAGATCCTCGAGAGTAATCAGACCAATAACCCGCTCGTATTCATCCACCACGATGGCGAGCTGGAACCGACCTCGGCGCATTTCGTCAAAGAGTTCGCCAAGCGCCTTACTCGGTGGAACGAAGTAAGCGGGACGGATCAGCCGCTCCAACCGCGCAGGCGCCGGCTCTAATCGCCGTGTCACAAGATCCTTGACATGAAGGATTCCGATAACGTTGTCCGGGCGTCCGCGATAGATCGGCACGCGCGAAAAGTGACCGCGGATGACCTCGCCGATCAATTGCTCTGGCGCCGTACTAACCTCCAGCCAAAAGATTTTGTCGCGCGGCGTCATGATTTCCACCACGCGCCGATTGCCAAAATCGAACACCTTGTGAATCAGCTCGCGCTCCTGCGGCTCGACTTCACCGAGCACTTCACCGGCACGCAGCAGCGCCTTGAATTCCTCTTCCGAAACTGGCGCCGGACGCGGTGGTTGTGCGGCCGGCGTCAACCATTTCACGACTGGGTGCAGCAACGTGCTCAGCGCCGCGAGCGGTTGCGCGGTAATACGCGCAACCACGACCGGGAATCCAAGTGCGAAGGTTTTGGGGGTGATATCGGCCAGGATCAGCACCAGCACCAGCATCAGCGGGACTGATAACCAGGCCCCAAGCGGTCCGAGCCACATCAGCAGGAACGTGGTAGCAAGGCACTCGGCGAAGACGTTGGAGACTTCATTAAGCCCGATAATGACCAGCAATGATTCCAACGGCTGAGCCATCATGCGCTCCACCGCGTCGCGTACCCGGCTGGCCAGCTTTTGTCGCGTAGACTCCATCCGCACCAGCGCGAACAGCGCCGTTTCCGACGCGGCGAACATCGCGCTGAACAACAGCAGTAAGGCAACGACGATAGGAAGAAAGCCCATTCTAGCGGCGAGCAGATAGCTTACGGGTTAAGTAACACGCAACTGGTCCCAACCGTGGCCGTGCACCGGCTGGGCCTGACCCGTTGCGCTCACCAGGAGCGCCTCCTTCTCGCGCGTGATCTCACCAATGCATCTAACGTCCATCCCGAGCCGACGCCTTAGTTGCGCATCAGAAATTGCAGTGCTTGCACAGAAGAGTAACTCGTAGTCATCGCCACCGCTGAGAGCGAGGTCACAATTATCGCCATACACCTGGCGATACGCCTCGGACAGTGGTAATGCCTCGCTAAACACTCTCCCGCCCACGCCGCTGCGTTGGAGCAGGTGGCCGAGATCTTGCCAAAGACCGTCGCTGATATCGATCGCCGCCGGTGTCGGTTTAAGCCGGGCTAATTTCCGCCCGATGGCAAGTTGTGGAGTGGGCTCCAAGAACCGCTTCACCAAGTGGTCGCGTTGGCGGCCTCTCGCAGCGACCTTCTTCTGGAGAATCCTCAATCCCAGCGCGGCATCGCCCAACGTACCAGTAACATAGATCTTGTCGCCGGGACGCGCGGAGTCACGCCGCAACGGTCCATTCTCAACCTCGCCCATCAAAGCGATCGTGATTGCCAACTCGGTCGCGCGAGTGATATTGCCTCCAGCCACTGAAACACCGGCAACGGTCGCGGTCTTGGCCAGCCCTGCATAGAGTTCATCGAAGAATCTCGTGCCCAACCCTGGCCGGATTGCCAGGTTGACGACGCAAAAGGTCGGATTGCCCCCCATAGCCGCGATATCACTCAGGTTGATGCTAAGCGCCCTCGCGCCGAGCATTGCCGGGGTGCCCCATTCCAGCTTGAAATGCACACCCTCAACCATCGAGTCTATAGTGATGAGTTGGGCCTTAGTGGAAGCGGCCAGTAACGCGCAGTCGTCACCCGGCCCGAGAAGTACTCGCCGGCCGTTAGGCAGGTTCGCGCACAGGCGCGCAATCAATTCAAATTCTCCTGGCGGCTCCTTCACGATGGCTGCCTGGCGCGAGCGTAGCGCCGCAAATCGGGAAATGATCTCAGGGACGCGTTGAGACGGTTTCGGAGCGGTGGGCTGGCCTCCGGCGTAACAGCATTAACCATTGTGGGAAGGCTAAAACACCCCGGCCGCGGGAGCAAGGCAGTCCAATCTTCTTTTTTGTGCACAGCTCGTAAGCTCATTTCGGCTTGGCGGATACTGCGGTCCACTGTCTCCAGTTGGCGCACCCTAAATTGTCTTTGAACCCGCCAGATTGTTGCGATAGGCTCGCGATTACAAAATGCTGGGGAGCAAGTGCGGATGCAACGATTGCCCAGCGCGTTCGGATCAAGGCTTTGCCTTCGAGGAAGCCGAAAATGACCACCCGGCGAAAAATTGACTATCGCACCCTCATTCGCCACCGCGTGAATCCAGCCGGTACACCAATCCGGATATCCTGGCTGAGGAATTCAATAGGACTTTCATCGCAGACGGGTCTATGCCGGTGATGTCGGCGCGATCCCTGACGCGGGCGATTTTGCGGCTAAAAAACCGGTTTGTTGATAAATAGCGACAGCTATATCGAGAATTGCGCATTCGGAGGCTGCACATACGCCAGGAGTTTTCCAGATGCCGACGCCGACGATCAGTTTTGCCAAGGATGATCCGATAGAGATGTTGTTCGAGCGTGGCGTGACTGATGGGCTGCCCGCAGTTCCCCCCACTCGCGAGCGCGTCGATCTCATGTTGGCAGCAGTGCCCAGGCGACGGCGTGACGAATTGATCGGAACGCTCGGTCCCCAGATGGGACGGGTGACGGTGGAGAAAATCGCGATTAACGCCGTCATGGCCGGTTGCAAGCCCGAGTACTTTCCAGTCGTGCTGGCCGGAGTCGAAGCTTTATGCGACCCGGCTTTCTGCGCACACGGGCTCAGTATCACCCTGATGTCTGGTGCCCCGTTGGCAATTATCAATGGACCGGCGCGTAATCAAATCGGCCTTAACTCCGGTCACAATGCGTTGGGGCATGGCTTCCGCGCCAACGCCACCATCGGCAGGGCGCTCCGGCTGGTGACTATGAATATTGGTGGCGCGCGGCCCCATGGTCTTACCAAGGCGACTCTCGGGCACCCCGGCCAATACAGCTTCCTGGTCGCCGAGAATGAGGAAGTTTCGCCTTGGGAGCCGCTGCACGTCGAGCGCGGGTTTAAGAAAGAAGATTCGGTCATCACGCTGTTCGGCGGCACCGGGTTCTTTCAGATCGTCGATTTCGCCAGCAACACGGCCGAGCGCCTCGTATCAACCATCGGCGGCACGATGGCTAGTATTAATAATTTTCGCGAATATCCACTGATGTCCGATACTGTCCTGGTGCTGAGTCCGGAACATGCCAGGACCATCGCACGCGACGGATGGTCCAGGCGCGACGTGCGCAGTTATCTGTACGAGACCGTGGTGCGGCAGCAGCCCGCGCAGGCTATCCTGGGGCCACCGCGCGGGCGAGCGGCGAACTGGACCACTTCCAACGGCGCAGTCCGCAAGTTCCGTTCACCCGACGCACTTATCATCGTCGTAGCTGGAGGAACCGCCGGGCGCCTTTCAGCAGTAATTCCGGGTTGGGTCGGGGAGGAGTTGGCGGGCAGCACGCCGGTAAGCAAAGTGATTCGCTTCGAGTAGTCGGCCCGAGCGTCATCAGGTGTCGAGCGAGAGCCGAGTTTGTCTCAGGCACAAAGCGCTGAGGTTGAAAGCGCAAAGACTTTGCGAATGAACATCTAAAAGGAGGAACATGATGGCGGATGACATTCTGGATCCGGTTGGTTTTGAGAGCGAGATCCCGCCCAAGCCGATGGCTAAACGCCTCAGTTCGTTAGGTGGCAAAACGGTCGGTATCCTCGATATTGGATTTCCCAACGGCAACGTCTTTTTGGACCGGGTCGAGCAGGTGTTGAAGGATCGCTACGGAGTGACGGAATTCGTCCGGCGTGCCAAGCCCAGTCCGGCGCGTACCGCCGATGACGAGGTGCGAAAAGACTTGCTCGAAGCCTGCGATGCGATCGTGGAAGGGACCAGCAGTTGAGGGTCGTGCATGTCGTGCAGTTCGCACGACACCGCATATTTTGAGGAACAGGGAATCCCGACTGCGAATATAGCGACTACCGAGTTCCGCGAGGCCGGCCGTATTCAGTACACCAACCTCGGGTATCCTTCGTACGATATCGTCTTCATCCCGCATCCAATTTTTCCATTGACCAAAGAGGAGACTCTGGCCAAGGCAGATGCCGTGATCGAACAAATTGTCCAGCGACTGACCAGAGACCAACCATCCGACTGATGCCGCCTTACGCCGCGGTGAGCAGGTCGCCGTGCATCGGGCGGCCTGTTTGCCGCATAGCAGAACAATTACGAACTTCACTCAAAGGCACGCCCAGGGCGTAATTTGTCGCTGGCCGCGGCCTCGTCAACGGCCCGGCACCAACCTATAGCCGCCGCGGCTACATCATCAGAATCGAGAACGGAGCTTTGGTGGTCAGCCTGATTGGGCGTTTTGGCGATTATCCACCACAGAACGCGAGCCGCGTCGTGCCCGGATGTAGAACTCCAGTGAGATTTGACCCCCACCGACAGGGGACTGCCGGCCAGGATGCGGACAATTACCCGCTACGAAAGAACGGTGCGTGCTAGATCTTCCATTTCAGGCAGTATGGTCTCCAAATCCTGACCGTTCAGCCAAAGAACCACTCTCGTTGCCCCCGCCTGCTCCAGTTCTCGGGCCTCCTTTGTCGATTTCCACTGCTGATCGGTCCCGAACGCAGTGAAGTCGAGTGAATCCGGGTCACGCCCGATTTCAGCAGCGATAGCCTTGATCCGCTTAATCCCTTCCGCAAACTCAGCGACGTTAAGCAGCGCGGGAATCCATCCATCGGCCCACTCTGCTACCCGCCGCAGAGCGCGCGGGTTATTGACGCTGCCGATGAGGATCGGGGGATGTGGTCTGCTCCTGGGCTTAGGATAGCATCGCACAGCAGGGAAACTGACGTAACGACCGTGATACTCCGAAATGTCGTCCTGCCAGAGCACTTTCATGGCAGCGATATAGTCTTTAACTTGGCTCCATCGATGCTCGAAGTCGCCGCCGAGGATAGTGGATTCCTCCGGGTTCCATCCCCCGCCGATGCCGAATAGAACGCGTCCGCCGGAGCCGTCGTCAAGCGTGGCCACCTGCTTCGCGGTGAGGATCGGATTGCGCTCTGGAATAAGGCAAACACCCGTGCCTAGCTTGATGCGGCTGGTTGTGGCACCGGCTCGTGCCAGCGCAACCAGCGGGTCTGGGAGTTGCCAAAGAAAGTCAGGCACCACGCCGCCTCGGGCGCCGGGATATTGAACGCTTGAGGTCACGGGAATGATCGTGTGGTCACCGACCCAGTACGACTCGAAGCCGAGTTCCTCAGCTCGCTTCGCAACGATCGCAGGGTCGGCCTTGCTGTACGGGGTGACATGCATCAATCCTATTTTCATTACTTGCCTCCTCGAATTTTGTTGGTGTCATACTGAGCTACGCAGGCAGCCATACTTCCCCTGCATTTCTTGCGGCTGCGAGTCCGACCACGAACTAATACCAGCTGGGTGTCAAGTGATGGATGCCGCGTAGATGCTGCGGATTGAAGCGTCCAGTCTAGCGTCGAACTCCGCATCGGTTTGGTTGGCCGATAGTCCCTCCAGCAGCGCCCGTGAGAAACTGGCCACGATACCATGGTTCTTCCGCAAGCGGTCGTCGGCTTCCTCCCGCGTGTAACCACCCGACAGCGCGACAACCCTCACGACTCGGGGATGATGGACGCAGTCCCCATACAGGTCAGCCTGTTCGGGCAAGGTCAGCTTGAGCATCACCTGCTGACCGGTTTC